>JAEUUS010000447.1 GCA_016787545.1 Saprospiraceae bacterium | reverse complement strand
AATGGCTACGCCGCCGTACGGCAGGTTGTAGCCGCAGTTGCCGGCCGGATCAGCTACGAAATAAGCATTGAGCGCATCCGGAACGTTGTTGGTGAGCATCATGTCAATACCGGTTGGGATATCGGAATGTACATGCCAATCAGTTTCGTTGAGCAGGTTCCAGCCATCTTTCATGAAAAACTGGATATTGGACGGGCCGAAATCTTCGTTCAGCTGGCAAAAGGAATCCAGGTATTTTTCAATGGCAATGCGTCCGGCGCCGCTGTCTTTGCCCAACAAGTGGGTTTTGACAGCTACCCACATCGTGTCTTCCGAACGGTCTTGTACCGGTTGGCGGAAACGCGAGTCTTTGAGCCAATCAGAGAGTCCGAGTGAGCCACAGGGGGCTAATTGGGGCTTCAGGGGTTCCTGGGCCTGGGCCTGAGTGAAGAAGCTTACAAAAGCGGTGAGTAGTATTAATCGACGCATAGAGTGAATTTTTATTTTAGAAAGTCAGAACAGGGTAAATATCAACCAGACAATAGCCTTTCAAATTATCCTCCATTCCTTTCCATAGCGCTGGCTTTTTCCAGCACTTTTTCCTCCAAAGATTTTTTGAAGGCTTGAATTCTTTGCAGCAGGGCCGCATCGCTGGTGGCGATCATTTGGGCAGCCAGAATACCTGCATTACGCGCAGCGTTTAGGGCAACGGTGGCCACCGGAACGCCTTCAGGCATTTGCAGTATTGACAGGATACTGTCCCAGCCATCAATGGAATTAGAGGATTTAACCGGTACGCCTACAACCGGCAAGGGCGAAATAGCCGCAACCATACCCGGCAAATGCGCCGCGCCGCCTGCTCCGGCGATTATCACTTTGATACCGCGCTCATGCGCCGTTTGGGCAAAAGTAAACATGCGCGTTGGGGTGCGGTGTGCCGACACGATGGTCATTTCGAAAGGTACTTGAAGCTCCGTGAGGATATCCGCCGCTTTTTGCATAACCGGCAGGTCAGAATCGGAGCCCATAATGATGGAAACCATGTGGAAGGGTTTGATGGGTTTGAGGGGTTTGATGGGTTTGAGGGGTTTGAGGGGTTTGAGGGGTTTGATGTAGCGGCGGGTTTAGCCGCCGAACATTGGTTTAAATACTCACCACTTTAAGGTGTTTTTTTACAAAGTTGGCTTTTTTAATGGCTTCATCGGGGGTGTTTCCGGTGATGGTTACGTGTCCCATTTTACGGAAAGGGGAGGTTTGGGATTTTCCGTAGAGGTGTATGTTTACGCCTTCCAGGGCCAGGCATTCGTCTACACCGGCGTATTGAACCGGGCCTTTGTGGCCGGGTTCGCCGAGTAGGTTGAGCATGATGGCTACCGGGGTTTTGGACAGGGTAGAACCGAGCGGCAAATTACAGATTCCACGCAGGTGTTGCTCATATTGACTGGTATGCGCACTGTCGATGGTATGGTGCCCGGAATTATGCGGACGCGGCGCTACTTCGTTTACCAAAATCTCGCCGTCGCGGGTCCAAAACATTTCTACCGCCAGCAACCCGCATACGTTGAAGGCGCGGATCACCTGTTCTGCCAGGGCTTCTGCCTGGGCTTCCACAAGTGCCGGGATACGCGCCGGACAAATCAGAAATTCAACCAGATTGGCTTCCGGGTGAAAATCCATTTCTACCGCCGGGAATACAGCCACTTCATCCCGTTCGTTGCGGACGGCCACTACGGCTATTTCTGCCTGAATGGGCGCCAGCGATTCTGCCAGGCATGGCCCGGGCAACAACTTGGTTTCCAGGTCTTCCAGCGTACGCAGAATAGCTACCCCCTTGCCATCGTAACCCGCCGTACGTGTTTTCTGCACCAAAGGTAGAGTCCAGTGGCCGGTGGTGATGGCTTTTTTGAGGGCATTTTCATCCTCAAAAAGTTCAAAATGAGCCGTTGGGATGCCATTTTCCTGATAAAACTGCTTTTGCAGCCCTTTATCCTTGATAATATCCAGGGCCGCCGGACTCGGGTGTACCTTTTTTCCCATTTGCTCCAATGCCCGCAACGCTTCAGTATTCACATGCTCGATTTCAATCGTAATCAAATCCTTATCAGCGCCAAAAGTCATCACCTGATCGTAATCCTTGAAATCGCCTACCGTAAACCCTGCACTCACGACACTCGCCGGCGCATCAGGAGTAGGGTCCAGACTGTATATTTTAAAATCCCAATTGGCCGCAGCCAAAGCCAGCATTTTGCCCAGCTGACCGCCGCCCAGTATGCCTATTTTTTGTGTGGTAGAAAACATGCGGCAAAGGTATGAAATGTGAGAGGTTTCACCGCAAAGTATGAGTTCACCGCCAAGTACACAAAGAGCGCTAAGAGGGGTTTACCACTAAGACACTAAGGACACTAAGCGTATTTAATCTTAGTGCCTTAAGTGCCTTGGTGGTGAACCCCTCTTAGCGCTCTTTGCGTACTTCGCGGTGAATTACCTCACCAGCGTCACATCGCCTTTATACAGCAACACACGACCATCAATGAGGCGGATTTCTGCGTAGTACACAAATACTGCCGGCACCATGAGTTCTCCTTTATGGCGACCATCCCAGCCATGGGTTGGATCATTGGGCTGGAAGTCTTTGTCGTAAAACACCATATCGCCCCAGCGGTCAAAGACTTGCAGATTATCCACTTTGTCAATTTGGGCGCCATCAGCAAAGATCATAAACACATCATTCTCACCGTCTTCTTTCCATGGAGAGAAAGCATTCGGGATGTAGATATGCGGACGATTGTCTACCCGAATCAACACACGGTCGGTAGCCTGACAACCATCGGTACTCACAATGGTTACCGTGTATTCCGTTGTTTGCAACGGCTTGGCCACCGGAGTCAGGAGATCCGGCACGCTATTGCTTTCAAAGGTCAGTCCATCGAGTGGCGTCCAGATAATACTTTCTACCAGGGCTAACGGGTAGCCTGGCGCTAATTGTGCATTCAACTGTTGTTCATCACCCAATTGAATTTCAAACTGTGGCGCTGTGGTAATGGCCGGATCTGGCGCTTGTGGTACCACGAGGGTTTGTTCAAATTCGCAGCCATTGGCATCCTGAATCAACAAATCGTAACTTCCCGGGGTAATCGCGGCAAAATCCAATGCATTTGAATAGGATTGCCCACCGTTAATGGAATACGTGTACGGACCAAATCCGCCCTGCACTTGTCCGAAAGTAATCACACCGTCGTTGTCTTTACAGGTTGGCCTTTGCACCTCAAAATCAAAATCTGTGGGCACATTCATTTCCACGAAAATTTCGACGTTATCGGTTTGGGTGCAACCTGTGCTGGTATTGGTTACCGTAAGTGCGTACATGCCCGGTTCATTCACCACTGGCGAAGGCGAGTTGCCGCCCGATACGATATGTCCACCCTGGGTAGTCCAGGCATAGCTGTACACCGCACCGGTTGATCCGGAGCCTTGGAGGGTTGTTTGTTCCACATCGCAGGTCAGGGTGAACGGAGGACCCGCTTCTGCCAATGGAAGTACGGTATTATCGCTTACCGGTACTGTCAGGGCAGCAGTACAGCCATTTACGGTATTCAGCAGGTTAAGTGTATAGTTACCTGAACTGTTTACCACAGCGGTATTAGTGGTCGTTCCACTCACAATATTCCCATCGAGTGTGGTCCATTCGTACTGGATGTTCGGACCGCCAGAGGAACCGGCGCCATTCAGGGTAACATCTGGCTGCAGGCATCCAATCACACCCGGTGTGGCAATGGCCACTGTAGGAGGGGTTGTATTGGTATTTACAATCACCTGGTCAACCGATGTACAACCATTTGTGTTGTTGGTTACCATCAGGTCATAGGAACCACCTGCCGTAATGGTTGGTGTTAAGCCATTAGCCCCTACCAGGATATTGCCATTCGGGGTAGACCATTGGTAGAAGAAGGCATTTGCCGGGCCGGTACTGGAGCCTGATCCATCAAGCATGAGCGAAGTAATCGTACAGGTCAACAGACCATCTGTGCCGGCCGCCGCCACCGGAGGTTGAACGTCTTCGGGCACATTGACGGTGGTAGAACTGGTGCAACCATTCACATTGTCTTCCACAGTAAGTGTGTAAGACGCCGGCTCGTTTACCACAACCGCCAGCGGATTGCTCTGATCCAGAATATTGCCACCGGCAGTTGTCCAGGTATAAGTCATTCCATTGGTGCTGCTGGCGCTTGCATCAAGGGTTACCTGGTTTACCGCACAAGTCAGCGTAGCCGGCGCAGCAATCAATGCAGTAGGATCCTGCTGATTGGCATCTACAGTAACACTGACTACATTGGTACAACCTGTTTGCAGGTTAGTGGCTTCCAGTTCGTAATATCCAATAGCATCAATCAATGGCGTCAGGGTATTGGCGCCACTTACAATGTTTCCGTCAGGTGTCAGCCAGTTGTAAGCAAACTGGCCCTGTGCGGCATTGCTGCCCTGCAGATTCAAACTCAACACATCGCAGGTTAACGTTTGCAACGGACCCGCATTGATTGGCGGAGGAATAATATTTTGATTCACTACCACACTACTATTGGACTGACACAGGTTTACCAGATTCTGCACGGTAATGGTGTACGTACCCGGGGCGTCAATTACTGGATTCAGGGTATTTCCACCGCTCACGATATTACCGTTTTGGGTACTCCAGGTAATGCCATAACCTACTCCGCTATTAGAGCCTGTACCATCCAGATTGATCTGGGTAACGGCACAGGTAAGCAAAGGAGCAGTTCCGGCTGTAGCAATAGGGAAATCTGCCGCCTGAGTGATCTGCACTGTAGGGGAAGAGGTACATCCATTGGTGGTATTGGTTACCAGGAGGAAATATTCGCCTGCACCATTCACCGTTGGGTTCAGGATATTGGTAGCCGAAGTAAAGCTGCCACCGATTGTGGTCCATTCATACGTGAAATTCGGACCCACTGGAGCCACTGCCTGCAAGGTATAGGTAGCTTGCGTACAGGTGAGCTGGAAGGTAGGGCCGCCATTCGCCTGTGGTGATTCAAAGTCTGTGGTCACAAACATTGGATCGGTGCTGGTGCATCCATTGGCCAAATTGGTCACTATAATGGTGTACAAACCACCACCCGCAACGGTTGGATTCAACAAACTATTGCCACCGTTGATAATGCCTCCCGGATCTACCCAGAAATAGCTGAAGTTAGGACCCACTGAATTGTTGGGTCCGCCAATAACTGTTTGCGGGGTATAGCAATTCAACAACACATCAGGCCCGGCATCTGCCATAGGCGACTGAATATCCTGTGTAACCGGAATGGTTTGTTCTGTAGTACAGCCATTATCCGTGTTGGTTACAACCAGGGTATAATTTCCTGGCTGATTAATGGTGGCATCCTCATTTGTTGGATTTGATTGCAAACCGGGGCCTGACCATTGATAGGTAAAATTAGGTCCGGTAGAAGAACCGGCAGATTCAATGATTTGCTGAGTGAGCAGACAGGTCAATACATCCGGTTGCGACAATGCTACCACAGGATCATTATCGTCAGCCTGTATTTCAACCGTATCAGAGGCAGTACAACCGTTGGTCACATCCGTAACCACCAGCTGGTACACACCTGATTCGTTCACCTGTGGGTTGATTACATTGGTAGCGGAAACAAAATTACCGCCGGTAATTGCAGACCACAAGTAACCATACTGTGGGCCAACGCTGCTACTATCGCCAAGCAAGGTCATACTCGGAGCAGTACAATTCAAGGTATTGCCCGGACCAGCTTCAGCCACCGGAGGTACGATGTTTTCCGTCACATCAATGGTGGTAGAAGAGGTGCAGTTATTGGCTGTGTTGGTAACTACCAGGGTGTATTGTCCAGGCGCGCCTACCAGAATTTGAGGTGTTCCGTTCCCACCCAGGATTTCTCCGTTCATCGTTCCCCAGTTATACATGATAGTTGGGCCGGAGGTAGAGCCGGTTGAATTTACCGGAATGGCCGTAGCTGCGCAGGTCAAAATGCCCTGAGGCGCCGCTAAGGCAACTGGCACATTGGAATTAATGGTTACCGTAGCAGATGCAGAACTGGAACATCCATTGGCTGTATTGGTTACCACCAGCGTATACGTGCCGGCGGCAATAATGGTTGGCGTAAGTGTATTATCCCCTGCGCCAATGCCATTGCCAGAGGCAGAAGTCCATTGATAAATAAAGGTTGGACCCGTGCTGGATGCTGTACCGTTGAGCTGCACCGTAGGTGTTGTGCAATTGATTTCACCTCCCGGAGCAATAAGGGCATTTGGAGGCGTAATATTCTGCGGAATATTGACGACTGCGGTATTGGAACACCCATTTGCCGAATTGGAAACAACCAGATTGTATGTGCCCGGTTGATTCACCGTAGGCATAGGTGTGTTCTGACCGGAAACGATATTGCCTGGAGATGCGGTCCAGGAATAGGAGAGATTCGGAGCTATTGGCGCCAGCGGATCACCCAGCAAGGCGGTTAATACAGCACAGGTAAGTGTAGTTGGCGAACCGGCATTTGCAGCAGGCGGCAGATTATCGGCCTCAACCAAAATGGATGCTTGTGAGCTGCACATACTTCCAGGGTTGGTAATCACAATGGAATATGTACCAGGCGCATCAATAACCGGCGTCAGGGTATTTGTACCGGAAACAAAATTTCCGTCCATTGTAGACCATACGAACAAGTCGGTTGGCACCATCTGCGAGGCCAAGGCACTCAGCGTTGCCTGGGTGGTGATACAGGTTATATCATTACTGGAAGAAGCCACGGCAATTGGAGCCGAGAAATTCTGGTTAACAATAATGGTTTCAGAACTGGTACAACCGTTGATCGGGCTGGTAACAATAAGCGTATAATCGCCTGCCTCGTTCACCACTGCCATTGGGCTGTTTTGACCGGAAACGATAAAACCATTGCTGGTTTCCCAGAAATAAGTAATGCCGGCGGGTCCGGAGGCACTGCCATCCAGTGTTACCTCGCTTACCGTGCAGGTAATCAGTCCGGGTAAGGCAACAGAAGCTGTTGGCGGAGTGAGGTTATTATTTACCACTGCCACATCGGTAGAGGTACAGCCGTTTTGTGAGTTGGTTACCAGCAATGTGTAGGTTCCTGTAGCGCCTACAATCGGGTTAACCGTATTTTCTCCACCCAAAATAGAACCGCCTCCGGAGGCCGTCCACAAGTAGGTAAAATTACCTCCGGAACTTGACCCTGACCCGTCAAGGGTTACATTGGTAATGGCGCAGGTAAGGGTA
>JAEUUS010000362.1 GCA_016787545.1 Saprospiraceae bacterium | reverse complement strand
GAAGGCCTGCCATTCAGCTTCGGTTTGGAAGTCGGGAGTGGCAAAACTGTCTTTGTCGGTGCCTTCGAGTGGGCCGCCGGCCAGCACGGCCATCTGGCGTTCCACATAATAGTGCATGTGGCAGACGAGCGTGGCAATGGTGTTCAGATCCTGAATTTTGGTGGTGGCCATTTTCAGGTCTACATCTTCAAGGGTGGTTTTGAGGTCTACCCAGGTCCAGTTTTTACCAAAATGGACTTCGCGGAGGTGTTTAGCTACTAAAGCGGAAAAAGCCATGGGATAGGAGAATGAAGGTTCACCGCAAAGTTCGTAAAGGTTTCACCGCGAAGTACGCTAAGTGCGCGAAAGGTTCACCGCGAAGTACGCAAAGTTCGCAAAGGGTTCACCGCAAAGTTCGCAAAGTTCGCAAAGGTTTCACCGCGAAGTACGCTAATTGCGCGAAAGGTTCACCGCAAAGGGCGCGAAGCGCACTTTATCTTAGCGCACTTTGCGTACTTTGCGGTGAATACGCCTTCCGAATCTCATTAGATAGCTGTTTAACGTCTTTGTTGTTGGGGCGCATTTGTTGTTCCTGTTGAACAAACTGTTGGGCCTGGTTGAAGTCTTTGGTGAGTTCCAGATGGAAACGTGCTGCCTCGAGTGCCATGTTGTGCCCGGCAGCGATGTCTTCCTGAAACATTCCTTTGATTTCTTCTATCAGGGCCAGGGCTTCCTGTTCGCGACCGGTTTTGCGGTAAAGTTTGGCCAGATCAATGTTGAATCCAACTTCAGGGATTATGGCGATGGCTTTTTTCAGCAGCGCTTCTGCCTCGTCATTGCGACCTTTTTCAACTGCCAGACCGGCCAGGGCAGCCAGGGCAAAGGGGTAGTCGGGACGATTTTGCAGGCAGATTTGGTATTGCATTTCTGCTTCTTTCCATTTTCCGGTTTTCTGATATAATTCACCCAGTTTGAGTCGGGCCCATTCTGTTTGCTCATAGCCTGGATAGCCGGCTTTTACGGCCATATCCATGGCTTCGATTGCGCCATTCATGTCGCCGTGGATCTCGCGCAGGTACGACACGCGTGCATACGAGCGCAGGTCGGGGCGGATGTTTACCATTTTATCGCAGGTTTGTACCGCCTGATCGTACTGGCCCAGTTCTACCTGGGCATCTACCAGACAACCATAGATATAGGCATTGTAGGGGTTAATGGCGATGGCAGCTTCAGCAGTTTGGCGTGCCTGATCGAAGGCGTGCAGGGAAAGCTGTACGCTGGCTTTGTGGCTCAGCGCCCGGAAATACAGGTCTTTTTCCACCGGATTGAGGTTGTTTTGGGTGCTCATTTGAGCAATAACCGGCTCCAGCATTTGCATAGCTGCCGGATAATAGTGTGGGTGCTCGCCGGTAACGCGGGCTTCCTGCATGAACAGTTCTGCCAGTTTTACCCGGGCTTCTGCATCGTTGGGGTTGTTGCGCAATACGGCACTTTGCTGGCCGTAGATATTTTGTACCAAATCCCATTCTTCACCCATGCGCAGCGCTTCAGCGCGATCAAGCAGGGTAGGGAGGGTGATTGGATTTGTGGCGCCGATTTGAGCGGCAGCTGTGGTGGTTGATGCGGGGTTGTTTTGACAAGCGGTCCAGAAAAGGACGGCGGAAAAGAGAAAGAATAGGAGGCGCATGGAGGAGGAGTGTTTGAGTGTTTTAGTATTTTAGTTGCGTTGGGTTTGAGATTTTTGATTACATGATTGACGAGTACATGATTACATGATTGAAGAGGGAGGCGTTCGGTTTGAGGTTTCGTCGGGCCACTGGCCCCAACGGAATGATATTTTTGTAAGGCCGTTGGCCCGATGGTATCTAAAACTCAGCGCCTCCCTCTTCAATCATGTAATCATGTACTCTTCAATCATGTACTTTTTACTGCTTCAACAACTTAAGTACCTGGGTTTCTTTGCCCTGGTTGTTGGTGATGCGGGCGAAGTAGATGCCTGCCGGAACGGTGGCGGCATCGAAGCGGACTTCGTATTCGCCTGGTTCGTATGGGGCATTTACCAGGCTTTGTACGAGTTTGCCGGAGCGGTCGAACACGTCAATGCGTACATCCGTTGGAGACTCCACGAGGAAGCGGATGTTGGCGCTTTCGGTGAACGGATTTGGGTAGCTCATGGCCTGGATTTTGGTGGATTCGCCCAGTTGGGTTTCGTTGGCGCCGCTGATGCCGCCGCTGAGATCCTGGTTGCGATTGCCTGAACCAGCCACTGTGCCGCCACAATTGCCGTCGCCGGCATGAGGCAGGGCTACGTATGGGAAGCTGTTTTTGAAAGGCAAATCGTTGGCTTCCACACCGGTGCTGTAGCTGAGTACGTCAAGCAAATCAGCGGTAACCGGATTGCTGCCGTTGAAATCATCGTACCACAAACCAATGGCTGCCAGCGCAACTCCGGAAACGGCCTGCAATTCAATGCGGGTTACATCGTCTTCGAGTCGGCGACCATTCGGGAAGCCATCCATGTTCGGAAT
>JAEUUS010000361.1 GCA_016787545.1 Saprospiraceae bacterium | reverse complement strand
AGATGGCGCCAAAACAATGGTTTCTAATGATTTGGTCTTTGGAATTGGCAATGAAAAGGACCGCGAAGAGGCATTAAAGTATGCCGCTATGTCCTCAAATGCTGACAACAAAGAATTGATGGCGTTATCAAAAGCCATAAGTCTCGAGAATAATGAATGGTTTTATGATGCACAAAAGATTTATGAAGATTTGCAAAAAAGCAATCCTTCCAATCTGGTAAAGATGATGCACTCCGCTTTCTGGATGCGGTATGGGTACCGGAGATTTGCTGAAAAGGCAATAAAAGGATAAGATAGATGTCCTGCTATACCACTTTCGCAGGAGCCAAAATATTGAATACATAATCCCGGCAGGTCTATGGCCTGCCGGGATTATATTTTTCCATTAAGTTTTTGAATTCCTTGGTTGTAGAAATGGCTTTTAGTTGGGGTATCCTGGGAATTCTCTCGGTGTTTTTCAGACCCAGTTTCAATGCAGACTCTAAATGGGAAAGTGCCTTTTCAGGTTGATCTGAATAGGCCATGGCCAATTTTAAATAGCCTTCAGGGTCGTTAGGTTTCAGGCCAATAAATTGATTGATCCAGGATATAGCCTTCGACCGCTCATTTTTTTCGATGAAGAGCCCACCCATTCCCAAATATGCATTTGCATAATTTGGATCCATGTCAAGAGCTTTTAAGAAAAAAGATTCTGATTCAGTTAACTTACCTAATTTAATAGATGTTTCTCCCAAATTTTGGTACCCATCCGGATCATTGGGAACCTTTCGATTGTACTCAAAAAATAGGGATTCTGATTGGACATAATTTTCTTTTTGGTAGTAGTATAATCCCAGATTAAAGTATGCATTATAATAATCTGGCGAGTAGGTTATCGTTTTTTCAAAATGGCTTGCTGCTTTATCTAAATTTTTGTTCCCCAAATACAGATTTCCTAAATTATAATGCGCTAATGCGAAGGTTGAGTCAATAGAAATGGCTTTGATACCACATTGTTCTGCTTCTTCCCGTCTATTTAATTCTTCCAATGAGCCGCCCAGGTTTGCCCAAGGCAGTGCCCAGTTTGGAGAAAAGGAAATGGCTTGGTTAAAATACTTTATAGAGGAAAGATTATCTGAAGCTCTCCTGGCCAATAACCCTAATTCATTATAGGCATAAGCAGCAGTAGTATCCAACTTCAAGACCTTATCCTGAAATGATCTGGAAACGCGGTATAACGAATCCTTTTCCAGCTGGTTTTTACTTCGCTCTCCTTTAAGGCGCATTACCAGTCCGGAGAAGTAGTATTCTTTTGCTTTAACCTGTGCATAGGAAAGATGGGTTTCTCCGAGTAGTTCAGCAGCTTTTTCCAAATATAGTGGGTACGTCTGATAGCGGGAATCATCCAATGCCCAGCGTTTCCGCATTTCCCTGGGGTCGGCTGACAGATAATCATTGATGGCTTTTTGGGCATCATCCTGCAGGGAGATGGCCAGATCGTTGCGCATCAGGTTTTTGAAAGATCGTATGGATGGGTGGTCCTTTATCTGCATATAAATGGTATACGCAGAACCTTCCTCCGGTTGAAGCAAATGCCCTTTAGCCAAAGCTTTTTCAAAGTCCCGGTATAACTTAAGTACCAAAGAGTCGGAAGTTTGCGGACTCAAGGCAGGTGTTTTCGCCATTACCGGAGCTTCTACAGGTGGAGGCTGGTTCTTTTGCTTGAGTGCTGCTGCCGTAGCCGGATCCACTTTCGCTACCACAAACCGGGCATCTCCCTCAGCCTGTGGCGTTTGGCTCCGGATGGACCTTGTTGCCATTTCAACGCTGTCCTGTAAAAATCGCTCTATTTCTTTAAGTGTGATCTCCCGGTCTTCATTATAATCTGCCAGGCCCTTTAGTCCGTTAATGAGGTAAAAGGAAAATACGCTGTGTCCGCCTCCCCAGATTTCATTTTCTAACGAAAGTTCATCCGGTCCGCAGGACATAATTTTAACTTCATTGGCAAATTGCTTGGCTAACAGTAAAGCTGTTGTTTGAGAACCTGCAGCTCCTGAACTTGCCAGATTTCCAGACCGGCATGCATCCGCAATCATTAATACCTGTACCTGTTTGCTCACCGCAAGGGTGGTAATAATGGTCTGCAGGTTCATGATGGAAATACCCCCCAGCATGTAGTTGGTTTTCGGGGTGTCGTAAGTCAATAAAAAGCCCATGTTAGGGATGTTGTTCTCCAC
This sequence comes from Saprospiraceae bacterium, assembly GCA_016787545.1. Classification (GTDB taxonomy): domain Bacteria; phylum Bacteroidota; class Bacteroidia; order Chitinophagales; family Saprospiraceae; genus M3007. The sequence continues at coordinate 25,256 of JAEUUS010000361.1, read as the reverse complement.
ATCCCCATGGCCACTGAAGTATATGATAGCTTTGTCGTTGGGTTGACTTTCGCCGATTAGCCAGTACAAGGCATTTACAATTTGGGCATAGGTGGCTTTCTCCTCGGTGAGTAACCGGATTTCATTTTCAGTCAAACCTCCTCCTGCAGGCGAGCGAAGAAAGGATGCGAACGACTCCGCATCTCTGTGTGCAAAGCGTAATTTGGAAATGTTGCTATAATTTGAAATACCAACCACTACTGCCCGGGTAACTGCTTTGGGCACTAAGGGTTGAATTTGGGCAATTACCGACCCTGGAAAAGCAAGCAGAAGCAGGTAAAACCAGAAGTGGGTGCGTCTAACGGATTGTTTCATGTTGGCGGAAAGCTGTGTTTTTCTGCCCAAATATCGTATTTTGTTTGCATTAATAAAGCTATTTTTCAAGCTCAAATTTGTACTCCACCGATTCTATCCTCGGATTTCCCGCCGCATCTGTTTCCCGAAATACGATGGTGATGCCTATAGTTTCATTGGCATCTTTCTCTGTACTGTCAAAGGTTACATCAAACCGGCCTTTAGCGCCCGGAGCGATCACCCCGCGTGGGAAATCAACCCGCGTACATTCACAGGCATCCACGATGTCTATTTTTATTTCCTGACCGCTGGTATTCGTAAGCTCAAAAAACAGATTGCGCTTTTCCCCCTTTTTAACCTTACCTAAATCCACCATTTTTTTATCCCAGGTAACAAAAGGCGCCGGAATGGTTGTTGCAGGGGCTGATTGTACCGGTAAAGTGGTTTGTGCAATTTGCGGGGTTTTGCAAGCCAGCAAAACCATGACAGTTAATGCCAAAATGGAGTATTTCATGTGTGATAACGTGTTGTTTGAGACATTTAGGGGGCATTTGTCTACAGAATTATTGACGTAATGACCTAAAAATGTCCCCTAAATGTCCATTAAAATGACTCACTAATAACTCATTTCCCCAACAGCTTTTTACCAGCCTCGGTGGCTGCTTTAATGTCGTTGTGGTTTTTTTGAATGGCTTCCTTTTGCTGACCTAAGTAATCCATGGATTCTTTCGAAGGTGCATTTGCTTCCGGGGCTTTAAAATCCTTCATCCAGGCCATCATATCGTTTTCTGCCTGTCCGATTCGGGTAAGTGTTTCTGTATAAACGGCGCTTTGGTCCGGAGTCATGGAGGCAGACATCATAAATTCTTTGATCTCACGGGCTACGCGGTTCATTTCTGCCATGTCTTTCATGGCTTCATCATGGATAGTTTCTGTTTCTTTAAGCAGCGCTTCCACCGCTTTTTGATCATTATTACAAGCGCTGAAAAACGCGAGGACAAGCGTAAAAAGGAGCAATTTCTTCATGTCTGAAATTTTGTGTTGAAAAAGAGTAGCAAAGGTAGTCTTACGCTGCTTTTGTAGTCAGGAAAACGCGACTTTTGCAGCGTCAATGATTTTCAAACAGCAGCATAATGTCTTTACTTGCCATTTCTCCAATCGACGGGCGATACGCCGATAAAACCCGTGAACTCAACGCTTTTTTTAGTGAGTATGCACTCATTCGTTACCGGGTTTTCGTTGAAATTCAATACTTTATAGCGCTTTGTCAATATGGATTGCCTCAGCTTGCCTCTTTTGAGGAAGACAAGATTGATGAACTAAACGCCATTTTTGAGCGCTTTAACGCCGCAGATGCCGAGCAGATCAAGCTCATTGAAAAAACCACCAACCACGATGTGAAAGCGGTGGAATATTTCCTTAAAGAGCGATTTGATAAACATGGATTGGCTGATCTCAGGGAGTTTGTCCATTTTGGATTGACCTCACAGGATGTCAATAATACGGCTACACCGTTGATCTTTAAAACGGCCCTGGAGGAAGTGTATTATCCACTATTGCAGGCCATCCGGGATCAATTGGAACAAATGGCTCAGGAGTGGGGGCGTGTTCCTATGCTTGCCCGGACGCACGGGCAACCGGCTTCTCCAACCCTGTTGGGAAAGGAGTTGCATGTATTTGTTGAGCGCATGGATGTACAGTTGGAGTTGTTGAGAGCAATACCGCACCGGGCCAAATTTGGTGGCGCTACCGGCAATTTTAACGCGCATTATGCGGCTTATCCGGATTACGACTGGCAACGCTTCGGAAATGAATTTGTACAGGAGTTTTTAGGGCTGGAACGCTCAAAAACAACCACACAAATAGAGCATTATGATTGTTTCGCGGCACAATGCCAGGCTATTAGCCGGATAAATACCATACTTATTGATTTTTGCCGGGATATTTGGACCTATGTTTCGATGGAATATTTCAAACAAAAAACCATTGCAGGCGAGGTAGGTTCCTCAGCCATGCCGCATAAAGTTAACCCGATCGATTTCGAAAATGCTGAAGGTAACCTTGGAATAGCGAACGCCCTTTTTCAGCATTTTTCCGAAAAATTACCCATCAGCCGACTGCAAAGAGATTTAACCGACTCTACTGTTTTGCGCAATATTGGCGTGCCCATGGGGCACACAGTGGTAGCCCTGAAATCCATTCAAAAAGGATTGGGTAAGCTGATGTTGAATGAAGGTCAATTATTTGACGATCTGGAAGACAACTGGATGGTCATAGCTGAAGGTATTCAGGTGATACTTCGCAGAGAAGGATATCCTCAGCCTTACGAGGCGCTGAAAGCGTTAACCAGAGGTCGCAGTCTGGTTACCCGTGAACATCTGCACGAATTTATTGACGGCCTGGACATTAGTGAAGAGGTGCGCGAGGAACTCAAACAACTTACGCCTCATAACTATGTAGGCAATTGAGTAAAACCATAAAAAAACCACAAAGTCATAAAGGGCACAAAACATAATATTTTGTGCCCTTTGTGACTTTGTGGTTCAACCATTAACATGTTGTGCCAGCTAAGAGCAAGCACCTTTTTATTCCGTTACAGCAAGGCGCTTAATGATGGTGCCTTTTTCATTTTGCAGGCTAATGGTATACAGGCCTGCCTGAAGTGCATCTGTCGGGATTTCCAGCAGGTTCTCACCAAAAGAAAGTGACAGATTCTGACGTTGGCACTGGCGACCGGAGGCATCTGTGATGATAAGTGCCGCTTCCATATTTTCATCAGCATTGAGCAGCAACTTAGCCGGGAATCCTGCAGCTACAGGATTGGGAGACAGTTCTGCCAATACGCTTGACTCCAGATCGTTGGTTGCGGAGAAATTTTTGGTTTTAAACACGCCAAGTTCCTGAATATCAGCAGGCTGACAAAGATCCCATTCGCTGTAAGCGCGCACACGCCAGTAAAGGTTACGGTTGTTTGGAATACCTTTAGTAACCGTGATAGACGTTTGGTTGTACACGGTTTGGTAAAAGAGGCGTGGTGTCAGGTTCGGGAAAAGGAAAATTTCAACGGCGTAAAACGTTGCATTTGGAACCGGGTTCCAGTGCAGAGTGAAATTGTTGAATTGTACTGTTTGGGAATCAATTGGCATCGCGAGATGTACAATGGCTTCGTCGTCAATTTCAACGCCTGGTTCAGTCACCTGGAGGTATTCAGCGTGACCGCCCTGGCTGGTGCTTTGCAGGTTTTCGCGCATGGCGGTAATTTGCTCAGGTGTAAACACGGCGCCACATTCATCGGAAGAATAACCCATAATCAACTTGCCGTCAGAGCGGAAAGCCACGTTATTCGGATCATGTTGTACGGTTTGGCTTTCGCTGTTGCCATTACAAGGCCAGCGGTAATTCAGATAATCCGGTTTAGTGTCGCAGAAATAATCACCTCCCTGGTAACAGTTGGAGCCATCTGTTTTTTCCACTTCATGTTCCCATGGGGCATCTCCGGTAAATAAAGGTGCTGGCTGACTGTAATCCCAGGTTGTGCCTTCCCAACCAACAAAAGGGTGGGGTAGGGAAAGGTGGTGTCCGGCTTCATGCGCCCAGGTGCGATTGCCCGGACCTGAGCAGTTTTTAGACATTACGATGGCGTCCATCCAGGAATAACCGCAGTTTCCTGCCGGATCGGCCACAATGAAGGTGTTTAAGCGATTGGGAATGCGGTTGTTTTCAATCAAATCTGCGCCGCCATCCCATTCGTGGTTATGCCAGTCAGAATTATTGAGGTAACGCACGGGATCGCCTTCTACCAGATAGAATCGAATTTTAGCCTGTGCAAAGTGCTCATTCATCTGACAAACAGATTGAATGGCCTGTTCAAGCGGGTAATAGCCGCTACCGGCATCAGAACCGGTAATTTGCATGGTAACCGGAACATACAGCCAGGCAGTATCATCCCCGCCACGTTCCGCAGCGATTGCTTCCCTGTGTGTACGATAATATTCCAACCATGGATCGATGCCACGAGTGCCGCACCATTCTTTTTCTTGTGGCTGCTGTGCCAACGCCGCAACTGATTGAAGCAACAGTGCAGCCATTACGGAGTAAATTTTCAAACGCATTGAAAGAGCAGGTAGTTGATTTGGAAAGCAAATGTCTAAAATCCTGTAACAGTTTGCTAATAAGATTTACAAAGAGACAACATCCGACAGAAATTCCCCCATAAAATGGTCAAGAATTTCCTGTGCGACAGATCAAGTAACACCGTATGTTTGCCGGGGTTTAAAAATGTCAAACTTTTATGGGCACAAGTAGCCACCACAGTCACCATCCTTTAAGTCGGGCCGGACTTCTCATTACACTGGGTATTATCTTTGGCGATATTGGCACTTCTCCGCTTTACGTGATGAAAGCAATTGTTGGGGAAGGGCAAATCATTGACCGCATGACCGTGTTGGGCGGGGTGTCGCTGGTATTCTGGACACTTTTAATACAGACGACAATAAAGTACGTTTTTTTGGTTCTAAGAGCCGATAATAACGGTGAAGGAGGTATATTTTCTCTTTATTCTCTGGTTCGACGGAGGGAAAGATGGCTGCTTATTCCGGCATTACTTGGAGGCGCAGCCATGCTGGCGGAGGGTATGATTACACCACCCATCTCAGTATCTTCGGCAGTTGAAGGGTTGGCCATTAAATATCCTGGGATACCCACGATGGGAATCACCATCATTATCATTTCCATTTTGTTTTTCATTCAGCGGTTTGGCACAGCTACAGTTGGCAGAAGTTTTGGCCCGGTAATGTTGATTTGGTTTACCATGTTAGCGGTGTTAGGGGTTAGCCAAATCATACATATGCCTATGGTTTTTCAGGCCATTAACCCATTGTGTGGTATCGAATTATTAGCACATAGCCCTCATATGTTGGTTATAATGGGCGCTGTTTTTCTTTGTACTACAGGAGCGGAGGCTTTGTACGCAGACCTTGGACACTGTGGAAGAGAAAATATAAGGGTGAGCTGGATTTTCGTCAAAATATGCTTGATGTTGAATTACTTTGGTCAAGCCGCTTATTTATTGCACCACGAAGGAAGAGCTTTGGAAGACAATCCTTTTTATGGCGTAATGCCTGTTTGGTTCCTATGGCCTGGCATTATTATTTCAACATTTGCTGCGGTCATTGCCAGTCAAAGTATGATATCAGGCTCCTTCACCCTGGCATCTGAAGCCATTCGCTTGGGATTTTTACCTAAAATGACGGTTAAATTTCCCACCAACATGAAGGGGCAGATTTATATTCCAGGGATCAATACTTTTTTGTGGTTAGGTTGCGTGGCAGTTGTACTCTATTTTCAACAGAGCTCAAAAATGGAAGCGGCATACGGATTGTCAGTGGTTTGTACCATGATCTGTAGCACCATTTTGTTGTCTAACTGGATGATTTTACAGCGCACCCATCAGGCATTGGTTTGGTTGTTTCTGGTGTTTTATTTACTCTGGGAAGGAGGGTTCTTTTTGGCCAACACGTTGAAGTTTATGGAGGGTGGCTACGTAACAGTAGTGATGGCTTCGCTATTATTTGGTGTAATGTATCTCTGGGTAAAAGCCCGCGGCGTACGAAAACGGTATTCAGATGATACTAAGATCAGAGACTTCCTGGATCAGTTGATCACCCTTAGCAACGATTCGGAAGTGCCGAAATTTGCTACAAACCTGGTTTTTCTTACCAGCGCCAAAAGCGTTAACAAGGTGGAGGAAAAGGTGCTTTATTCCATCCTGCAAACCCAACCCAAACGGGCGGATGTTTATTGGTTTGTACACATCGAAACCACCGATGAACCCTTCACTATGGAATACGAAGTGAATACCATTGCACAGGATGATGTATATAAGGTGAACTTCCGTTTAGGATTCCGGGTGCAACAGCGCATGAATGTGTTTATGCATAAGGTGGTAGCAGAACTCGTTGAAAACGAAGAGCTTACTGTACATTCCCGTTATCACTCCACCGCCAGTAAATACCCTACCGGAGATTTCCGGTTTGTGATCATTCAGGAGTTCCTCTCGAACGAAAATGAGTTGCCATGGGCAGAACAACTCATATTATCCACTTATCTTACTGTAAAAGGTTGGGTGTCTTCACCTAAAAACTGGTTTGGCCTGGATTCTGATTCGGTGGATATCGAAGAAGCACCATTGGTGTTGGAGCCGGTAAAAGCCGTGGGGTTGAAACGTGTGCCAAGCAGAAACAACGGAAGGATTTGATATGCAAACTGCAGATTGGTATGCCGTAGCGAAAGCCTTGCACCTGATTGGCATGGTTTCCTGGATGGCCGGTATTTTTTATCTGGTCAGGGTAATGGTTTATCACGCTCAATCAAAGGATCAGACACCTGATTCCAGGCAGCTTTTGCACGGGCAATTTACGGGTATGGAATGGAAAGCCTACAAGGTGATTATTCAGCCCGCTGTGGTCATTACCTGGGTATTTGGAAGTATGATGCTTGCCATCCAGCCAGCCTGGCTTCAACAGCCCTGGATACACCTGAAGTTGACTTTTTTACTAGCCTTAACAGTATATACCCACGGTCTGTCCGGACATATCCGAAAACTTGAATCAGGCACCTCCAACCGTTCCCATTTGTTTTTCAGGGCTTGGAACGAGGTGCCGACCATCGCAATGGTCGGCATTATATTCCTCGCTGTATTTAAAGACCGGATAAACTTTTTTATACTGTTTACCGGCTTGCTGTTATTCATTGGATTGATCAGTTGGGGCATTTGGAAAGCAAACAAACGGTAGTGGTATCTTGCAAAGTGGTCTTAGAACATTAGCTTATCATACCGTTCACCAACCACTTTCCAATTGATGAGGTTGTAAAAGGCTGTTATATAATCAGGTCGTTTGTTTTGATACTTCAAATAATAGGCGTGTTCCCATACATCGAGACCTAAAATGGGCGTTCCAAGTTGTTTGGATACATTGAGCATCAATGGATTGTCCTGATTGGGACTGGTGCAAATGAACAATTTTTTATCTTTCCCTACACAAAGCCATGCCCAACCGGAACCAAAAACACTTTTAGCCGCATTGGAAAACTGTTCCCTGAATTTTTCTTCCGAACCAAATACCAGACTGATCGCTGCAGCAAGGTCGCCAGCCGGCGCCTTGGCGCCACCGGGTGCTATGGTTTGCCAAAAAAAGGTATGATTCCAGTGACCTCCTGCATTGTTTCTTAATTTTTTATCCTCGTCGGATGTTGTAATGCGTTTAATAATATCCTCTAATTCATAATCGGCGTATACGGTTCCTTTAACCGCATCGTTTAAGTTGGTCACATAGGCATTGTGGTGTTTGCCATGGTGGATTTCCATGGTTATTTTATCAATATGAGGCTCCAACGCTGCGGCATCAAACCCAAGTGCCGGCAGGGTAAAAGGGTCAGTTCTGCGGTTTTTAGGGGGCGGAAGGATGGTTGCTGTATTGCCTGTGGTTTTGGCAGCCGATTTGCAGGCTTCCATAAAAGAAGTGGTGGCGGCGGCAATACCCAGGAAAAGGCCGGTTTTGAGAAACGTTCTTTTTTCCATGTCGGATAATGATAAATTGGTTGAAAATTGAAATGAAGCAGCGAAAGTAAGTGCCTTGCACGGTAACTATGTAGGATAACAGTCATTTTAAAAACAAAAATTCCTTGGTTTTAAACAAAATGAGTTCTTTTGCGCAGTGTCGCTGAATACCCTGACATTCAGGACAATAACCCGATACCATACTTGCCCAGCGCAGGTGAACAATTGTTTCTTTTATGCCGGAAACTTCCAACCCAACCACCGCTTCCCATATGAGTTCTGCTGCCTATTCTGGCGCAGCTATGGAATGGCTGAATGCACAACCAGCACCTCCAATGAGGGCTGATTTATGCAGTCTGAATAATGACTTAGCTATTCGCCTCATTCATGAATTGATTGATAGCCGACCCTTTGATCTTCCCTTGCAGGCTAATCCTCCTGCTGGTGACTGGATCAACCATTTTTATTTTGAGGCCAGAAACCGGGAAAAAGTTTTTGGCAGTAAAAACCTCCGTATCGGATACCCATTTGTATTGGCAAATATTGGTGGTCAGGAGGTGGCCGCTCCGTTGTTCCTCTGGCAAATTAGTCTGGAACCCAGTCAACAACATGCAGACCATTGGCAAATTCAGCGCAATGAGTTACACAATCTGCAACCCAACTATCCATTTTTTCACTTGTTGGATGCCCTTCATGGCACCGATTTTTCCAAATCAGCAGAAGTCGTCATCCAGGGAAACAAATTGAATGTCCAGGCATTCAGTCATTTCTGTGAAACCATTCGGCAGCATCTTTCGCTGGTAGAAGATGGATTGCCGCTTAGTATACAACCTTTTGAACGTTGGGAGGGCGAACGCGGCTCCGGCAGATTATTATGGACGGCTGTAGCCGGCATGTTTCCATCGCTTCCAAGAACACAGGTAACCCAACCACCCAGGGTGGCGTCAGATTTGCCTGTGGATGACTCCGGTTGGTCGCACAGTTTTACCATGCTGCCTCTTGACCCCTCACAAAGGTCTGTGATAGGTGCAGTGCAACGCAATGCCTTGACAGTTGTGGAAGGAGCCTCCGGATCGGGGAAAACTTACCTGATTTCGGCCATTGCCATGAATGCTTTATCCAACGGCAAAAAATGCCTGGTGGTTTCTAAAAGCATCACATCCCTGAGAAGAGCGCAAAAGTTCCTGTTAGAGAAAGGTATTGGGGAATGTTCCTTTATTGTGCGTGATTTGGAAAGTGATAAATTGATGCTGGCTGACATGCTTCGCATGAGTGCCGATGCCAAAAGCAAATCGACATACAATCCTGAGTTATTCAAAACGGTTTTGAACAAAACCCAAAGAGAACAGGGTAAACTGGATCAGGCCTGGTCTGATATTCACCAGCCGTTTTTTGGGCAACTTAATTTTTCAGAAACAGTGGGCCGGTTCCTCCGTGCCAACAGAACAGAAGGTAAAGAACTTTTGCTGAGCCAGCTCAATCCTTCCGATTTTACCTACGAGGTTGAGGAGTACGAAAAAATTGTTGCGGCTATTTATGCCTCCGAGCCCTTGTTTCGCCGCTTTCCAACCCTGCATCATCCTCTTAATCGCTTGAATTTCAATATATTCGGCGAATACGAAAAGGAAAAAGGTCGCGCCTGGACAGAGACGCAGGTTCGTCAATTGCTCACAAAGGCCACTAATTTGCACCACCGGTTTATTGGTCAAACCAACGACTATGATGAGAGTTTGCACGATCATTTTGAGCAATACTACAACGACCTGGCGCTTTACATCAAACGAATTCAAAATGGTCTGGAGGATGGTGTAATCCGGTTTGGTCCTGATTTTGAAAAACCGCTTTCCGGCAGCGAAAAACTGTATGGTGTTTTTTCTGAAAAGTACAAGGAACTGGTTGCTGCCAAAGAACGTATTGGGGGGATTTTTGAGGAAATGAGACAAGCGTATGCTTTGCGCAGGTATTTTGAGTTTGATTTCCCAACGCAATTTGATCCCAGAAACATTCGGAAAATCAGTGAACTGACTAAAGATTTCGATGCGGCACTTAAAATGTGGCGTAGAAGAGTGCCTGCAATCGTTCGGGAGGACGTGAAACGACTCAATGCAAAAAGCATTCATTCCGAGCTAGACTTCAGGGAACAAATCAAGGACCTTGAACTGGCCCTTGATACTTTTCTGGAAGAATTTAATGCCACCGGACTCTACCAGGATGCGCTCAAACATGAGATGTTAACCATCCCGAAAAGACAGGAGTTTCTGGAGGAGGTCATTGCCAGATTAGAAGACACCCAGTTTTACCTTCGGGACTTCGATGATTTTTATATTTGGCAAAAACATTGGTTGGCATTGCCGCCTGCCGCTCAGAAAACGGTTCGGGCATTGTGCAAAATCAAACCACAAAACTGGCAGGCCGCCTTTGAAAGCTGGTACTTGCATCATTTACTCCAGAAAGAATTCCGGCCGGAATATCAATGGGATGAAGATACGTTGAGCAGCCTGAGTAGCTACAGCCGGGAATTGCGCCAAATGATGCCGGGTCAGATTAGTACCCTCTGGCAGGAACGAAAAAATGCCGCGCTGAAGGGAATGAAGTCGTCCTTTTCTGCCGATTACAAAAACTGGTTTGGAAAAGACAACCGTAAATTATCATCAGCGCTGAAAGCGGAAGGATTATTCCATATGCACATGACTCCGCTCACAGAAACGCTACCGGTTTTGCTCACTACCCCTGAAGTTGCCCTGGATGTATTGCAGTTGTCTAAAATGCAGTTTGATGTGGTGATGGTGGATGAAGGGCATAATATTCCCAAGCAGGAATGTTATCATCTGTTTGAATTGGCCAAACATTTGGTGGTTTTTGGAGACGAACGTCAGGATATGACTCCGTTTGCAGAAGACGATATTCTTGAGTTTTGCAAAGGAATTGGGGCTCAGTCCATGCATCTGGATTACCAGCACCAGGATACGCCAGAAGGTTGGGTTCGATTCAATAAGATAGCCTTCGGTACACCGTTTAAAAGAATGCCATCCGGAAGATCCGCACTGGATTCCACAGTAGTGGTGAATGTGGAAGGACGGTACGATGAGCTTTTGGGCACCAATGAAGCAGAAGCCCGCCAGATCATCGACTGGCTGAATTTGATAGAACCTACGCCCACCAACACCTATCCGGTGGTTGGTATAGCCTGTGCCACGGTGCAGCAACGTGATTTAATTGCAGCGCAATTATTGCGCATCCGGCAACGAAAAATGGCCGGATGGGAAAAAATTCAGCAATTGTATCTGAATGGTTTGGGTGTTTATCAATTTGCCGAATTGCAAGGCCAGCATGTGGAGGTGCTTTTGTTATCTATGACCCATGGCACTACTGATGCACAAGGAAGCCTGACACGTCACCTCCATTTTTGGAATACGCCATTGGGTGTCAATCAGTTGCACGTTGTACTTACACGAGCCACCCAAAAATTCTACATTGCGCACAGTATTCCGGAAGGCCTCCACTCGGTACTGGCTGCCGACAAAAACTTCATTGGAACCTGCATTCTTTCTCATGTGGTCACCTTTGCTGATTTTCTGCAACGAGGGGAGCGTGAGGCAGCTGAAGAGCAATTAAACAAGATGAAACACCTGCTCAATTATGTTGACTCCTACTTTGAACCAACGGTATTTGGTGAGGAGGTAGAGCTGGCGTTACGTCCGTATTTTGAGCAAAGCCAGATGAAACCATCCGCTATGGCAGCAGGTGTCAGGGTTCCATTGTTTATTCAGTCAAAAGGTCAGGGCGAACAAAGCAGCGTATTGGCTTTTGATGGCGTATTGGCCAAAACACCCTTGCCAAGTTATGAATGGGAGGAAAAACTCAACAATTATTTCCGCCAGCAGGATATCGCTTTTGTACCGGTTTTAGCTGCTCATTGGTGGCGGAGTCCTAAGCAGGAGGCGAGGAAATTAGCCAGTCGCCTGCTTAAAAACGAAGGTTGATTGTTCGGTATAGGCCGGATTGCAGTAAAATTCTAAGGTAAACGAATAACTGTTGTGCCAAAAACAGCAGCGCTATTCCTGTTGGCGTGCACATACCAATCAGTGCATCAAGACTCCAATACAGGGCAATTACTAAAAATTGCAGCAAGGCATACCCTGAAAACAGTTTCACCAGCGGCATTTTTTGCTGAAACAGCATTTTCAAGCCTTTGACAAGGGCGCGCAATAAAGAGTTGTTTTCCCGGATTATATCCATCCGTACAAGTATAGACCAAAGGTAAATCACAGCTAAACCTGCCAGATAAACCAAGCTAATCAGCACAACGGCCCACACACTGATTATTTCAGAACTGAAATATTCCAGCGACCATTGCAGGGACATTAATACAGGCAACCACAGCATACTTGTCCATAATAAAGCCAGCATTAACATCACGCCGCTAACTTGCAGGAAAGACAGGTAATGCCGGCTTCCGCCCAACCAAAAATCGCTGATTTTGGGTTTTGTCGGAATAGCTGCGCAATGGATTAATCCACCATGTAAAAACACAGAAAAAGCCAACCAAACCAATAATAACCACCGTAATTGCCCAATTAGCGGCGTTATGGAAGCCCCATGCACCTTCAAAAAATCAGTCATCACCGTGTGATCATATCCGCTCATTAAGCGGTTCAGCTCCAGAGATGATCCAATGGATGTTTGAAGCACTCCATGTACCTGCATGCCCAGGGTAATGGCCAGGCCTGTTTGCAGTAAATAAACGATGCCGGCAATTTGCCAGTGACGTACCGAATTTTGTAATACCGTTGGAAAGTAATTTGGCATATCCGGTTACATCAGAAAGCTTAAAGAGTGAAGCAGGTTTTGTACCCAAAATGTTGCTTTAGCCGAATATTTCCAAAGTGGTGCTGTACTCGGCTTTAGCGTCATGCTGTTATTATTCAGGTCCATATCCAGCCCAATTTTATATAGTGGGTCCACTTGCGCAGAAACCACATTCGGCTTGTTATAGATCGTAATTCTATGCGTTCCTTCCTGGCCATCCCAGGCATATGCGCCAGTGCTGCCATCTTCAAAAATTACCAAAATTTCCACCGGATGTTGCCAGTCTCCTTTCCGTTGTAAAACAATAGTAGATCTTTTTTGTACAGGTTCATCCCCTTTTTTATGCACAAATTCAGCCGCTTTTACCCCAAATAACCCTTGCGCAGGAGGTAGTTCTTCATTTAGAATCTGAATGACAGCATAATCTAATAACAGGGCTTTTTCAACGCTGTTTTCAAACAGTTGATAAACATTTTGCGCAAAAACGCTGTCAAAATCGGCATATAGCCGCTCCTGTAACACAGCTTTGAAATTCGCCCCTTTAGGGTGCCGGAATTTCCAACGATCAAAATAAGTTCGAAGGAGCAAATCCATTTTTTCTTCTCCTATCAGTTCCTGAACTGTTCGGAGCGTAGTAGCCGGTTTACTGTAGATGAGCGGTTTAAAATTGGTTTCACTAAAATACCAGCCCGGTCTTGCGGTAACTCCTCCGCGCGGGTTTGCCATGGCTGTATATTCGGTTCGGGTGAGCTCTTTGTTGTTGAACCCATAGCCAAAAACATCCATTAAAGAGCGATTTGGGCCATAAGCGGCATCAATAATCCGGTCTTCAAAATAAGTGACAAAACCTTCATCCAGCCAGGCCTCTTCCTTTTCATTGGAAGCCACAATGCCCATAAAATATTGATGCACAAACTCATGCACCACCAGCGATTCCATGGTGCGTATACTTTCCGGCATGCCATAAAATGTTCCCACGGTAATCAAAGTCGGATATTCCATCAGCCCTGAGCGCAACCCGTGAAAAGGTGGATCTACCACCGTGATGGTAGGGTAGGGGTAAGCGCCAACATGTTTATCCAAGTATTCCAATGCGAATTTCAGGGCGTGCAGGTAACGCGGACCCAGTGAAGCATGCTCCGGGGCAATGAGCAGCTTGATATCCACATTTTTCCAGCGATCCTGCTGCAGGGTAAAGCGTGGATAAACAGACCAGGCAAAATCAATCACATCTTCAGCATGGAAATGCCGGGTAGTGGTGCCATCCGTATTTCGTTGCTCCGAAACCAAACAACCGGAGGCGCCCATGACAAATTTGCTGTCGGCGGTAACATGCACATCATACACCCCAAAATCGGCAAAAAATTCGGTTTGTCTGAAAAACTGATGGCAGTTCCAGTCCCATTGCCCGTCCGGTTTTTCTTCCCAAACCCCCAGTTGCGGGAACCAATGACAAAAAAGGTAAAAATCTTTGCTGTAACCGGCTCTGGCAATGGTTTTGGGCACCTGCGCCTGCCAATAAAGGGTAAGTACAGTGGTGTCGCCCGGAGCGAGCGGAGTATCCAGCTCTACGTCCAGCACCGACTGATCCTCGGGGTTTTGATCGTCAGGTTGTACAAAACGCATATTGGCAGAGATATTCTTGCCGTCTTGTCTGAATGTATCAATATTCACCCAGCCCCATTCTTTGGCATTCCTTTCGCCAAAACCCTGGCCGAAAATCTGTGTGGTGCCTTTTAAAAAGGTGGACTCTGTGTTTTTAAAAGCATTGAAATACAGGTAAAATCGCAGATTTTTGATAGGTGCCGGACTGGGGTTGTGCAGTTTTATGGTTTGGGTGGCATACAGCATTTGATTGGGATGATCCAGTTTTGCCTCAATAGTGTAATGAGCCGTACGGGGGCTGAGGGCTTTGGGGAAAAACGGATCACACTGCGCTACCATTGTGCTGCCGTGCAGCAGCCAAAAAAGTACAGGTAAAAGGATGTGAATTCGACCAACCATGCTGTTTGTAAATTGCGACACACAAAGGAAGTGAGAATTGGCACTTTTTGTTCAAGAATTTGCGCTTCTTGTGCCTAACTTTGTCGACTAAAATGCTAAAAATGCTGTTTATGTGTTTTCCGAAACAAGTATTGTCCTCGCTCCTGGCGCTGAGCCTGGTTTTTTCCCTTATTAGCTGTAAAAAAGATGACCCAGCAGTACAGGAGAGTCCGATCTTTACCTTCTTTGAGGAAACAGCCATTCAAATAGATACAGTAGAACAGGCCGCAGATACCTGGGATTATGGATTTGCCTTTAGTCCACTGCAATCCGGCCGCATTGCCCAGTTAGGAATGAAGCTTCCTGTTTCGGGCAGTTTTAAAGTCACCTTGTGGGATCTGAACGGAGCAACGCCGGCAGCGCTGGTATCGCAAAATATCTCAGCTCAAACGGCCCACCAGTCTATCACGCAGGATATTACCGGCGTTCAGGTAGAAAATGGCAAAAAATACGGCATCAGCATCCTGGCTAATACCTTTTACCGGATTACCAAAACAGACGGCAGTGCCTTTACCTATCCCAAAACTATTGGCAATATTCTGGTAGAAGGCTTCCATGAATCGGTTAACACCAACGGTTTGGCCAGTTTTCCATCGGAAACCAACGATACCCGTCTTGCGCCTTGTGTGGATGTGATTTTCATCGCTGACTAATCGCACATGCGCACCACCTTTTTGTTCTTTTTTCTGCTTGTTTGCGCGCTGGAAGGCACGGCGCAGCAACTGATGTTGGATTCCTTGCTTCGCATGGAGAAACAATACCAGAAAGAAGATACCGTGAGGGCCAAACTGCTCACCGATATTGCCCGGCGGTATTACACCGTTGATCCTTCCAAAGGAATTCCTTTTGCAGAGAAAGCCATTAAACTCTCTGAAAAACTGCCCGACAAGAAATTTCTGGCCGGCGCATACAGCAGCATGGGGGGCAATATGCTTACCCTGGCCGATTACCAATCGGCACTTACCTACTACCAAAGAGCGCTGGAAATCAACCAGAAACTGGGCAATCAGCAGGGAATTGCCAATAATTACAACAACATTGGGCTCGTTTACTACAGTATTTTTGACTACCCCAAAGCCCTGGAGTATTATCAACGCAACCTGCAACTCAACGAGCAAACCGGCAATAAATCCAGCATAGCCGGCACCCTGGGCAATATAGGCGCTATTTACAACGTCCTGAAGGACTACCCCAATGCCATAGCCTATTACGAACGTGCGCTCCAAATCAGCGAAAAAGAAGGAAACCAGCAGCAGATAGCCGGTACCCTCTCCAACCTGGGCAATGTGTACACCCAACAAAAGGCTTTCAGCAAGGCGCTTGATTACAAACAACGCGCCCTCAGTTTATATGAAAAGCTGGGAAATCAGTCCGGCATTGCCACTAACCTGGGCAATCTTGGTAATGTTTACCGGCAAATGCAGGATTACCCGGCGGCCATTCAGTACCATGAAAAGGCCTTGGTTATTCTGGATAAAATAAAAGATAAAAAAGCGGCTGCAGCCGGATATGCCAGCTTGGGAGAGGTCTATTACCTGCAAAAAAACTATCCCAAAGCGCTCCAACTGGAACAACAGGCCTTGGCTATTTCCTCGGCTGCCGGATTGGTAAAAACTACCAGTGAATCCTTCCTGCACCTGTCAAAAATTTATGAAGCCCAGGGGCGGTTCGACAGTGCTTATTGGGCTTTTGGCAAACATATTGATTTCCGCGACAGTATCAGCAGCATTGAAAAACAAACAGAACTGACCAAAAAAACGTTGCAGTTTGAATTCAGCCGGAAAGAAGACTCCCTGCGCCAGTATCAGGCCCTGACAGATGCCCGCTTGCAGCAGCAAATCCTGTTGGCAGCCAAACAACAAAAGGAGCTCGAACTACAGCAAAGCGCTACACGTCTGGCTACCAAAGAAAAAGAAATTCAGCATCTGGCCTACCTGAAATCGCAGGCAGACCTGCTGTTTGAGCAAAGTACCAGAAGGGAAAATGAGGAGAAACTCCGGCTTTCGGAAAATGAAAAGCAGTTGCAATCCACTCAAATGAGCTTGCAGGAAACCCAGTTGCAGTTGAAAGACAAAGAGATCCGATCGAGGGAAACCCAGAGCCTGTTTTATGTAGGCGGAATAATCTTGCTAACCCTGCTTTCGTTCTTCATTTTCCGCAACTTTCTCAATCAGCAAAAAGCCAACAAAATCATTCGGCACGAAAAGCAAAAATCTGAAGACCTGCTACACAACATTTTGCCGGAAGAAGTAGCAGATGAACTCAAGGTAAATGGTCAGGCGATGGCCCGGCAATTTGATTATGTCACGGTTTTATTCACTGATTTTGTCAATTTTACCAGCATTTCAGAGCAGTTGCCGCCTCAGGAGCTGGTAAATACGCTGCATCAGCATTTCAGGGCCTTTGACGAAATCATGGATAAATACGGACTCGAAAAAATAAAGACCATTGGAGATGCTTACATGGCGGTATCCGGTCTTCCTGTTCCAGCTTCAGATCATGCCATCAGGGCAGCCCGGGCAGCGCTGGATATTCAGGCCTACATAGTCCAGAACCTGCGTCAAAACCCCTCCGGTTTTCAAATCCGGATCGGGTTGCACAGCGGACCTGTGGTAGCCGGGATTGTGGGGGTAAAGAAATTCGCGTATGATATTTGGGGCGACACGGTAAACACCGCCTCCAGAATGGAAAGTAGCAGCGAACCAGGTAAAATCAACCTCAGTGAAGCTACGCACCAACTGCTGAAGGGGCAGTTCAGGATGGAGTCCAGAGGGGCAGTGGCTGCCAAACACAAAGGGGAAATTGACATGTATTTTTTGTTGGATAGGCTTGGAGATTAGTATCATGTAGTAGTTTTCGGCCAAAATTTACATCTATGGAACGCTACGGACAGGTTCTGCTCATTGCTATTCCGTTTTTCATTACCCTGATTATCATTGAAAAAATCTACGGTATGTGGAAAGGGGAGGATAAAACACCCATTATGGATATGGTTTCCAGCCTAATGTCTGGGTTAACCAATGCCGTGAAGGATGTACTCGGACTCAGCGTGTCTATCCTGTCGTACAGCTGGATGGTCAGCCATTGGGCCATTATTCGTCCGGAAGCTACCTGGTGGGTGTATGTAGTTACCTTCATTGTGCTGGATTTTCAGGGATACTGGGTGCATCGTTGGGCGCACGAAATCAACTTTTTCTGGAACAAACACCTCATTCACCACAGCAGCGAGGAGTTTAACCTGCCCTGTGCGCTGCGTCAGAGTATTTCGTCCTTTGTCAACCTGTTTACCTTTTTCCTGCTTCCGGCAGCTTTGCTGGGTGTTCCTGCCATAGTGGTGGCCACCATTGCGCCCTTGCATTTGTTTGCCCAGTTCTGGTATCATACCCGCCACATTGGTAAAATGGGCATTTGGGAAAACATCATCGTTACGCCATCGCATCACCGGGTGCATCATGCCATCAACCCGGAATACATGGATAAAAACTACAGCCAGGTATTCATCATTTGGGATAAATTGTTTGGCACTTTTCAAGAGGAATTGCCGGAAAAACCGCCTGTATATGGTATTACCCGCCCTGCAGCAACCTGGAATCCCATTAAAATCAACTTTCAGCATTTCTGGCTGATGTTGAAAGATGCCTGGTATGCTGCCAACTGGAAAGATAAATTCCGGATTTGGTGGAAACCCACCGGCTGGCGACCGGCGGATGTGGCGGCCCGGTTTCCGGTGGCTAAAATCTCGGATGTTTACCATTTTGAGAAGTACAATCCGCCAAGTTCCGTGGCCCTGCAAACCTGGTCGGTTATCCATTTGGCTGTACTGATGCTCATATCTGCCCATTTCTTTGGCAATATTGCCGCAATCGGAAATCCGAACATCTTCCTTTACGGGTTATTCCTGTTTGTCAGCGTGTACAGTATGGCCGAACTGGCCGACCGCAACCCAAATGCGGTGGCCTATGACATACTTCGTGTTGCTATGGGTTTTGGCATTCTTTGGCTACAAAAAGACTGGTTTGGAATCAGCCAATGGATGCCTTCCGGCAGCTTGTTGATTATGGGATATCTGATTGTGTCATTGGGTATGACCCTGTATTGTTCTTTTCTGGATCCAGGCCGCAACCTGCACCTCAGCTCCAACACTCCTTCTACCATTTAACCAGTTCAAAAAACAAACCTTGTTCTTATGAAATATCATGTTATTACCCTTCTGATCCTCAGTCTGTTGGCTACAAGCGCCTATGCCCAGGATAATTCAGCCGAAGACTGGACCCATAGTTATGGTTCAAATACAGGATTTGAAGTGGGCAATAAATACTTCTCGTTGGTTTCAGACGCCAATCTCCGTGAGAAAACCAATACCCAATCTGCTGTTCTGACCAAGTTGCCAATTGCTACGGCGGTAGAAATTCTGGCCGTGAGCACCGATTCCTTTACGCAACGAGGCGTAACCCTTCCATGGGTACAAGTACGCACTTCAGTAGGTGACAAAACCTATACAGGATACATCTGGGGTGGTTTTTTAGCGCTTGCCAGCATACAAACGCCCAACGACGAATACACCCCCAATGCAGGGGTGCAATACCTCACCGGCGTAGCTGCTTTTGATGAAAAAAACCACCAGCTAACCGTTCAGGTGCGCGCAGCCAAAGACGGCAAAGAACTCGCCAAATGCGAATTCACTACCAGCGGCGATCCGGCCTACTATCCCGAGTTTTCCGTACGTTTTGAGCCGTTTCAAAAAGTAAATGCGGTATTAACTGTAAATTATTACTTCCCGGCCTGCGGTTATCCTTCCGGCGACAATGTATTGTTCTGGCAGGAAAACAATCAGATCGTCAAGGTGCTGGAAACCAGCTCTATCTCCGACGCCGGTGTTTTTTACAGCTCTGAAGATTACCTCATGCCCTCGGATAAAGGCGGTATCGGCGACCATATTCTGGTAGTTCGCGATCAATCCGAATTTGAAGAACGCGGCGAAGAAATGGTGCGCACTTCACAGAAATACAGCCTCTCTCTGTATAAATGGAACGGCGCCAAGCTCTCGAAACTCAAGGACTGGAAGTAAGGAGTTTGTGCATTAGGGTAGTGTGAGGCGTATACCCAGGATGGCTCTCTGTCGTTGGATGGGCGCATAGTTGTAGGTAGGATCGAAGGTGTATCCATTTGGATTGTTAACTTCAATTTGACGATCAAATGGATCAAAAGCTCTTAGAATAACGTCTTCTTTCGGGTAAAAGCCAAACAGGTTTTTTACGCCAGCGTAAATTTCTAATCCATTTTTCAGACTTTTAGTCAATTGAAGGTTGTGCGTGGAAAACCAGGGCGATCGTTCGGGACGGTAGTCATTTGGCACCACCGGCAGGTGCATGGGGCCTGTCCAATTGCCTGTATAGTCCAGGGTTATTTTCCAGGGTTTGATGGGCCATGTGAGGGTCCAGTTGCCGGAAAAGGCAGGGGCAAACAGCTGTGGTTGCTTGAGTTCGCCTGTTTTTTGGTACACATTCATGAAAGTGCTTCCGGTCATGAGTTTAAGTCCGTTTTTGAAACTGAAATCCAGGTTAAGCGAAGCGCCTGAAGAAATACCGTGACCTTTTAGGTTGCGATAAATAATTTGCTCCGGATTAGTATTGTAATCCGGAATGATTTGGTTGTAAAAATAAGTGTAAAACAAGGAGGCGTCGACGCCAATAAAGCCTAATGCTTCAGGAAAGAATTTCTGAACGTAGTTTAGGTTGGAATTCCAGGAACGCTCCGGTTTTAGTTGCTCCGCTATGACAACTGTTCGGGCGCCGCTTAACGCCGCATGGTCTTCCGTAAAGATATTGGCTACCCGATAACCGGAACCACCGGTTAAACGCAAAATTTGTTGTGGATCAGGGCTCCATTTCCAACTCACTCTTGGGGTCAAAATATGGCCATGGGCGGAATGATAGTCATATCTGATACCCGTCAGTAACCGATGCTGTTCCGATATTTCCCATTCATCCTGCAGGAAAATACCGGGTAACCAGGTCAATGATGCCTGGTTGTGCGATCCGTTGGAAGTAGCAGTTGCTGGAGTATTGTCGTCAAAAAGGGTCATACGAGCGCTCAATCCAGCCAACATTTCATGGTTTTTATGCCATTGAAAATTTCTGCTGAGTTGGCTGAACCCAATTTGCTGGTACCCAAAATAAGGTGTTACGCCGTAATACGAATCCTGATGATGTACATTCCAGGATATATCCAGCATGACCGGGTTTCCTGAAACCGGAAGTTGGTATTTACCTAATAATTCAAGCCGGTTAGTGTAAATGCTTTCGCCATAAATGCTGTCGGTTCCCCTCCATTCCGGCGCCCATTGCAATTCGCCTCCCCACCTGTTCTCATGAATAAACCTTGCTGCTACCGAGGCTATTCGTTTGTTTTTTCGCTGAAAACTCCACTTGTTAAACACAGAGATCCTGTCTTGCAGGGTGACATCGGTAAAGTTGTCTTCATTTATATCCAACCGTTGGTTGAAGCGGAAGTAATTGATACCCAGTAAGGTGCGCGCTTTTTTCCAACGGGCCGTCATCGCGCCATCCAGATTGAACTCTCCTATACTGGTGCCAAAAACATCAACAGCAATTTTAGGGGCTGTCAGTACATTTTTGGTGATAACATTGATCAAGCCACCTACAGCTTCAGAGCCATACAAAGTACTGGCCGGACCTTTTACAATTTCAATCCGCTCAATCATTCCATTAGGAATCCCACTCAGTCCATACACTGTAGAAAGCCCACTGACAATGGGCATTCCGTCAATGGCGACCATGGTATAAGGACCCTCCATGCCATTTATATGGATATCTCCGGTGTTGCACACATTGCAATTGAGCTGAGGTCGAACTCCATTTACCATCGTCAGGGATTCAAAGAGGTTGGGACTCGCATTTTTTTGAAAAAAGCGTGGAGTGTATAATTCTACAGGAATGGGAGAGGCGTCCTTGCTCACCGGTTTCATTGTGGCAGAAACTACCACCGTGTTTAGGGTGCTTTCCAAGGGTTCCATCATAAAAGAACCGTTACCAGGTGGTGGTACCTGAATGGGGCGGTAAATCAAGTGTTTCAAGTGAATGGAATGGCTTGATTTCGAGACATTGGCAGGTAAGGTGAAATGCCCGGTACTGTCTGTAACCCATCCGGCATTTTGGCCGGTAAGACTGACTGTAACGCCGGCTATTGGCTTTTTTGATTCAGCGTCAAGCACCTGGAATGTCTGTTGGGCATACAGAGAGCTACAGGAAATAACGGCTATCAGGTAGACAATGATTGGTTTTTTCATGGAAAGAGCCAGATTGATTGTGGGTGCAAATATAGGTTTAAAATAATTTTAGACAGGGCTAAAAATAATTTTTAACTTATTTTATCTCTCTTCATCTCTCCTCGTTACTAACTACGGCTCAAAAACTAAAAAAGAAAGGGGATGATCTTTCGACCTCCCCTTATAAAAATCCTAACTGTCATAGGATGCGATTATTTTTTCATCCAACGGCAAACCATGGCACAAAGGATGATTCCTTTTATAATGTCCCACATAATCCAGGTCATTGAATTTTTATTGGAAAGGTGATGTCAAAATCCACATCTCCGCCAGGATCACTCGCATTGCTTTTATTGGTTGGCTCGTGGTGGAGTTTTACCCGAATGGTACCTGTAGAGGCAGCGCCGGTTTCCCAATTCGTATTTCGGCCGAGCGGACCACCATTGGAATCGGTATCCAGTCCGGTGATGGCAACATTAGCGCCAGTGACCTCATAGGTGAACAAATGGTCTGCACTTTCTTCGATGATTTCAGCAGTAAGGTCTGCTTTTGGATTTTGGGTCTCATCATACACAAATACCTCGCAGAAAACAGGACCAGAGTTTGCAGGAAGAGAGATTTCCCCAGTTCCATCCCAGATTCCATCACCGTTGGTTTCAAGGGCAACAACCGCTTGTGAAAATCCATTTCCCTGGAATTGTAATTCTACTCTTGTGATGTTTTCTTCGGAGGTTTGATCTTGTTTGTCGCATCCGGTCATGGTAAAAAGACCAAGAGCAACAGCGCCGAAGGCCCATTTGGTTGCTGTGAAATAGTACATTTTCATGTTGAAAAAAATTTGAGTGAGTGGGTTAATTGTTGCGTTAAAAGATCCATTTAGCCCTGATGGATACATTAATGCCTGGAGCATCTGCATAATAACGGAACAGGTCAAGGTATTCCCTGTAGGAGACATTGGTCAGATTTTGAACAGATACTCCGGTTTCAAGTTGGTACTTTCCTAAGGAGAATGTATGCGCTGCATCTATGGCCAGCGTAGTGAAAGTTGCCGGGGCCGCCTTGTTTAATCCTTCGGCCGGGATGCGCCATTGTCGGGCTACCGTTGTTGCCAGCAATCTGATGAATGCGTCCGGGCTAGCAGGTTGCCATTTAACACCATATTGATATCGATCGGAAGGCATTAATGGAAGCCAGTCATGAGACAAAGCTGCTTCTTCCAGAATCACATCTCTTTTTGCAAACAAAGTTGAATAACGCGCTTCCAGCCAGAATTGTGGCGTTACGCTGAGTGCCAGATTTGCGTCAACACCTTTTAACACGGCATCATTTTGTTTGTAGAAATAGGCTGGGAAAGGTCCACGCACCGTTCTGACAAAAGAATCCAGGGGTTGGTCCAGGTAAATGAAGTCCTTCACCTGATTTCGGAACAGAGAAATTCCGAGGTTTACCCCTTTCGAATTCCAGTCAACACCCAGATTGCTGTTCCAGGCTTTTTCTGAGCGCAAATTGGGATTTCCAGCTTCATAAGTACCGGCTCCGTGGTGCACCCCTTTGGCAAAAAGTTCGTTCACATGCGGCGGACGCCAGGCAAGCCCGGTGTTTAGTTTGGCAGCCAAAGACTTGTTGAAATGATAAATGGTTCCAACCGTTCCACTTACGTTACCAAACTGAAGTGTTTTGTCCAGATTGTTGCTTCCCTGTCCGTTGGTGGTGGCATGGGTAAACCGGTAATCATACCTGACACCACACTCAAACTCCCATGGCATTGGGAATCGTCGGTATCGTTCTGTAGCCCACACGGAACCACCCAAACTCAGGTAATCTGGAATAAAACCTCCCCGGCTCACATCATTGAGTTGCTGAAAAGCTTGTATTCCCATGGCGCCCTGCCAATGGTGTACCGGTCGGTGTTCCAAGGCTACATCAAGCGTATTGCTCCAAAGCCGGAAACTCACCTGCGGCAAATTGGTTTCTGTAATACTGCTTCTGCCCCGGTCAAACTCTTCCCTGAGGTTGAACTGGAAATTGTATTGACCGGTAATCTTCCAGATATCGTTCCAGCGATATTCCACCTGATATTTAGCCACAGAATGACTCACCTGTTGAAAGGGGCGGTCAATTAGATAACTAAACACATTGATATTGTTGCGAGGGGTATCACTTTGAATAGCCAGTTTTAATTCATCCAGACTTCCGGAATGTGAGGCACGTAATACGGCAAACCGTTGGTTGAACTGGGATAAACTGAATAAATGGCGCCATTTTTTTTGCTGTATACCAGCCATCATGGAGGCGTTTATCTCCTGGTTACCGGTATTCCCCAGCCAATAATCTGGCGCTCTCAAGTTGCCACTTCGCTTCAATGTTCCCTGCATTCGGAAAGCCCAATTTGTTTTTGCAGGTTTCCAGTCGACACTTTCGGCGAGTACAGCTCCCCAACCATTGCTGAAAACACCCAGATGAACCCATCCATTGGAGCCAGCCTCCTTTCTTAGCGGCGCAGGTTCCAACACTACAGCGCCTGCCATAGCTCCAATTCCATATCGAACACCAGCAGCGCCTTTTACCACTGAGATTTTATCTGAGGCAAATGGGTCTATCTCCGGGGCGTGGTCATTTCCCCACTGCTGACTTTGTAGCGTAACGCCATCGGTCACAATGGCAATCCGGTTGCTGTGAAGACCCTGAATCACGGGTTTTGCTATGGTTGCTCCGGAGCTTAGCACGGTTACGCCTGGCAGCTTTTTCAAAGTTTCTCCCAAATTAACGCCTTTGGCAGATTCCAAATCTGCTTTTTCAACCGCAGCTACAGCTTGAGTAGGTGGAGGAGGTGCTGCTTTTTCTACCACTACTACCTCATGCAATATGGCATCATGTACCAGATGAAACTCTACCAGGGTATTTTCAATAAGCTGCACCATTTGTGTAAAGTGGGCACACTCGATATGTCGGATTTCTACCGTGTAGGGCGTTTTTTCACAAAGATTCGGAATGGCAAAATACCCCGCTTCATCGGTGAGAACACGCTTTTCAATTTCTCTGACATACACACTCGCATAGGCAAGTGGCTCCTTGCTGTCGGACTCAGTAACATGACCACGCAAGGCAAAATGGCAATCCTGAGCATATAGCCCAAGGCTGCATAGCGAGCAAAAGCCCGCTAATGCGGCTTTGCTTTTTAGCATTTTCGTAAATTAAAAGATCGAAAAATGGCCTGAAGTAACT
>JAEUUS010000348.1 GCA_016787545.1 Saprospiraceae bacterium | reverse complement strand
CCATTATTGCTCGCTGCAGAACCAGGAGGGGTGACATCCAGACTCACTACAGCCGCGGAATTGCCAATACAACCGTTGGTAGATGAGATAGCCGTAATGGAATAGGTGCCCGCTTGCGTAGCAACGGCGCTAAAGTCCTGAACAAAAAATCCGTTTGGTCCGGTTATGATGCAGGAAGAAAGCCCGGTAGGTGAAACAGAAATGATAGCACTGGAGAACGTACAATTGATGCTGTTACTCACAGATACGGTAATGGTAGGCGCGCTGTAATCACCCACCACAGTTGCTGAAGCGGTGCTGTTGCATCCGGCTGCATCTGTAGCGGTAACCGTGTAAACGCCAGGCGCAGTCACCGTTGGGTTTTGTAAGGCGCTGCTATAGTTGTTTGGCCCCGACCAGTTCCAGGTGCTTACAGGACCGGGAGTGGCGGTTGCCATCAGCACAAGATTGTTGACGGAACAATTCAGGGAACCTCCGGTGGCTGTAACCGTTGGCCCACCTGCTCCGGTAAAGATGATTTGCCCCAACACGCCTGTGGCATTATTGGCATAGGTTCCGCCACCCGGGTTGGTTACGTTTTTGATGGCCCGCACCTGATAATATAAGGTGTCTAAAGGAGGATTGTTGTCTGTATAAGAAGTTGCCGTGATGGGCGATGTCGTCAAACGCGTATAGGAGCCATTTGGAGACAACGCTCGGTAAACGTGATAACCTGTTACGGCATCCGCTGAGGCTGTCCAATTCAACACCACCGTTTTGCAGGTTGGCGCAGTAAGTACAAGGTCTTTTGCAGGTTTTACCACATTGGCCCGGAGGGTAGGGTCGCCCAAAAGTGATACATGCGCTCCACTTTCACCAAAGGAGCCATAAAAACCATTGTTGAATTGCGCGTTCATAGTTTCCCACATCACATAGCCCACCGTTTCGCCTGAAGCCATTGCATGATTAAAGTGATGCGGCCGACCAGCCCAGGAGCAGGTCAGTATGCCGCCTCTGGAGGCCAGTGCAGAAACCATAAATGGATTGGTCTCAAAGTCCCAATCGCCAAAATAAGATCCAAAAAGGTTTGTGAAAACGATATTCACGGTATCCGTAGCAAAGTTGGCGCTTGAGCCCACGCCACCTGCACCATTATAGTTTCCGCCGCCGCAGCCAAAGCCAACCAGATAGGATTGCGGATTGGAATTGACGAAAAAATCTGTTTCCACAATATTGGCTTCGCCAACAAGCGGATAAGCCATTCGGTAACCATTGGCAGCAAATGCTTCACCACCGAAGTATCCGAAATTATCGTCAATGAGCGCTTTGCTTTCTACAGTATATTCTCCGGAGCGCCATTTGTGGTTCTTCTGCAGATACCGTTTAAGCAGTCCCAGTTGATTAGGTTCGCCAAATGCTGCGGCATCGATTCTGCGAAAATCGACCCTTCCCACCTGCAATTCAATGGCAGATGGGTTGAAATTCTGGTCAAATTTTCCATCACCAGGTACGTTTTTATTGGCAGCCCGGTTGGGTACGGAGTTATCCACGGTAGCATCGGTCCATATGCCGTTGATATCGCCGTAATAGGAGTCGCAAGGCCAGGCTCCTTCATGGTCCGGCACGTGGCCATCCCAGGCGGCATTTCCGGAGTAAGGAACGGGTACACTACCTATGAGCAACAATGATTTGGTATTGGTAGGGTCCGTGTTGTAAGCGGCTATAATCTGGTTTTTGACCGATTGAACCGTAGCTGATTGACCAATTACAAATGGTATGGGCCACCAGCCGTCGCCCCGCATATCGTTATACAACTGTTCCAGCTCAACGGCTGCCCCGGCGGCGGAAGTGGAATCCACAAAAATCAGGATTTTACCACGGGTGTTCACCGGATTGGCATTTACGGCAACATGCGCATAGCCAAATGCATTGAAATTATTGATAGTTCGCTGGATCACATACTCGTAAATTTGGCCATTAGCCACACCATTATCCGTGATACTGGTCAGGTTGGAGTTGGTCAGGTTAATGACCTGTGCCCAGCTGTTGCCGGCTTGTCCCTTGGTTCTGCGCAGGACGAGCAGGTTGGCGCCACCTGGATTGGGCCAGGTAAGGGTGATACTGGTAGGGCCGGTGTTCAGGGTGGCCGTCATGGGCACCGTGATATCTTTGGCTGTTTGGGCAGAAATCCCGATCAAACAAAGAAGGGAAAAAAGTAGGGTAAAAAAAGGCCTCATGAGAACGCTTTAGGTTTTGAACTTGATCGGCATGGATAGCCAGGCAAGCAAGTGGTGAATTTTGCCAGCAAGATTCAAAAAAAACGGGAAAAAGCTGCCTCATTCGGCAAAAGAATTTCAAAGACTCAGCACGTCCTTCATACTAAACACCCCACGTTTGTTATGCAACCATTCCGCGGCCAATAATGCGCCGGAAGCGAACCCGCTTCTGGAGTGCGCCTTGTGTTCAATCAGGATTTCATCAATGGCGCTTTGCCACAGCATTTGGTGTGTGCCGGGCACTTCTCCTTCTCTGACAGCAGTGATAGGTAGTTGGTCGGTGGAGCGGTTTGCAGGCATTAATTGCCAGGAATGATACCTGCCACTACCGGAAAGGGCATCATTGGCGATGGTTATGGCTGTGCCACTGGGTGCATCTAATTTGTGAATATGGTGTATTTCTGTCAGCGATGCGGCATATTCGGGACGTGTTGCCATCAGTTGTGACAGATACCGGTTCAGCGCGAAAAAAAGGTTGACCCCAACGCTAAAATTAGAGGCCCAAAGTAAGGCGCCGCCTTTTTCCCGGCAAAACGCTTCTGCTTCTGGTAACTGTTCCTGCCAGCCTGTTGTGCCACTCACTACCGGAACTCCGGCATTCAGGCATAACATCACATTGTGGAATGCAGCTTCCGGCCTGGTGAACTCTATCACCACGTCGGCTTGTCGTAATGTGTCTGAAGTGAGTAGCGGAAGGTCTTGACTACGCAGGCGCCATACTATTTGCACATTGCGTGTAGCTGCAACATCGTCAATGGCCCTGCCCATTTTGCCGTATCCAAGTAAACCGATTTTCATGGTAGGTATAATCTAAAAACCGGTGCAAGAATAGGACTTAATTCTTTACATGAGCGAGTTTGGCAGACTGGTATTTATCCTGTTGCACAAAATTCCGAATGTTTTTAATGGTTTCCCGTGGACCAACATCCAAAGCCATGTTCACCAGCCAGTCTGGCAAGCTTCCGCCCGGATCAGAATAGATGTAATATTCCACATAAGTCCAGCCGCCCGGCCCGGGAACCAGGGTCCAGGTAGTATGGGCATTGCGCATTCTTACCACACCTTTATTCCCTGGGAGGTAATCCGGCTGGGAAATGCTGGTGGCAGTAACCCGTCGGGTGTTCGGATCCTGCTCCATTTTTGATTGAACGATGATATCCCGATCGTCCAATGGCCATGGGAAATCCAGTTTTGAATAATAGTAGGTTTCCATGTCTGAAACCTTTTTCAGCTCTTTGGATTCAGCCACTTTGTATCCCCATTTTGGATAGTTATCCACTTCGGATAACAAAAGAACCAGGCCCGACAAGGGGACTTTCAGGGAAGTGATTAATTTGAGTTCATAAACATCAGAAGTCTTCCGGTAATAAACCTTTACGCCTTCCTTTTCATTTTTGAAAACCCAACCATCCTGTGTTTGTGCAAAAGAAACCAGGGAATAAAATAATAATGCCAGGGGCAGTAGCTTTTTGCTCATAGGTGATATTTGGTGCAATCGTTTCAAAAGGTGTTTTTTAGAGCGGTTAAAGGTAAACAGCATGAAGCATGAATCGTTTACCTGATTCTTCTTTCAATTTGACTTTTTATACAAACGATCAAATCAGGACAAACGGTATGCCATAACAAGCGCTTAATTCCTCTCTTTAATAGACTCCAGCCTCTTCCCCATCTATAAATTTCGGCCTTACGTCCCGTTTCTGCAACCAGACGCAGTTCGTGCTGTTTTTGTTACCGATCTTTGCCAGTACAATTATTTTGAACTCACTTATGCTCTCAGTTGCCAATTTAACCAAGCAGTACAAAACTGCGCACCAAACGGACCTTACCGTGCTTGATGATGTAAGTTTTGACTTGCAGGCCGGCGATACTTTCGCTATTGTTGGGCCATCCGGCTCAGGTAAAACCACTTTACTTGGCTTATGTGCCGGTCTTGACCGTGCCACTGGTGGTACTGTTGCGTTAAACAATATCGTATTGGATCAATTATCGGAAGACGAAAGAGCGGAGGTGCGTAACCGCTACGTTGGGTTTGTTTTTCAAAATTTTCAATTGATTCCCACACTTACGGCGCTGGAAAATGTGATGGTGCCGCTGGAATTGCGCGGTGATTCAAACGCGGAGCAAACAGCCAGATATTGGCTGGAAAAGGTAGGGTTAAGCAGCCGGCTCGATCACTACCCAACCCAACTTTCAGGTGGAGAGCAGCAAAGGGTTTGTATTGCCAGGGCCTTTTCAAACAGCCCCAAAATTTTGTTTGCGGATGAACCTACCGGAAACCTGGACGCTGAAAATGCAGCAGGGATTGTTGACCTGATTTTTGACCTGAACCGGACAGCCGGCACAACCCTGGTGCTGGTAACACATGATCTGGAACTAGCCCAGCGAACCCAGCGGATTCTGAAAATTAAAGGCGGAAAAATTGAGTCATTAACCCATACGCAAGCGGCCTAAGAAAAGGCAGTATAAACAGCCCAGGCGGCCAAGTAGGCCAATATACTCATGACAAAAAACTGAAGCGCAGCCCACTTCCAACTGCCTGTTTCCCGTTTCACAACGGCAAGAGTGCTGAAACACTGCATGGCCAATGCGTAAAATACCAGTAAGGATAAGGCTGTTGCCAGGGTGTACACCGGCCGTCCGTTATCGCTGTGCTTTTCACCTTTCATTTTCTCCCTCAAAGTTGCTTTTGCCTGGGTTTCGGTACGGGCATTGATATCTGCTTCCTGATCCCCCATATGGTACAGCACAGCCAATGTTCCGGTGAAGACTTCACGTGCTGCAAAAGAGGTGAGCAATCCAATGCCAATCTTCCAATCGTAACCTAATGGACGAATGGCTGGTTCCATCCATTTGCCAGCCTGTCCAGCCCAGGAAGCTTCTAATTTGCGTTGCTGTACCAGATCCTCTGTAGCCGTGGAGTCGGTTCCTTTTTGTGCCGCTTCTAAACGCGCAGTAGTTTCTGCCTGCTCAATGCTGTTACCAGGTCCAAAGCGCGATAATGCCCATAAAGCCACAGAAACGTACAGGATGATTTTGCCTGCTCCGGTGATAAATGCCCAGACATTTTCCCTGACGTTAAGTAGCACATTTTTCCAGTGGGGCATCCTGTAAACAGGCAGTTCAATGGCGAGGAAGGAATGTTCCCGCCGGTTTAGCCAGCGTTTCATGGCCCAGCCAGCCAGAAAAGCGGTTAACACGCCCAATAAGTACATGGCCCCGAAAACTAAGGATTGCAGGCTGAATATCCCGGCAATCTTTACAGCCGGAACTGCCAGGCCAATTAACACCAGGTAAACCGGAATACGCGCACTACAACTGATAAATGGCGTTACTAAAATGGTAATTAATCTTTCCTGCCAGTTACCAATGGTTCTGCTGCTCATGATGGCAGGAACGGCGCAGGCGGTTCCACTAATCAGGGAAATCATACTTCGGCCGTTCATACCAAACCGGCGCATGGTTTTGTCAAACATAAACACCACACGCGACATATACCCGATCTCTTCCAGAATGGAAATGAGAAAAAACAACAGGGCAATTTGGGGAATAAACACCAAAATTCCACCTAACCCGGCCAAAACTCCGTCGGTAAGCAGTTCTGTATACCAGGTTGGAGGCATTTTTTCAGTGATGAAGGCGCCAAGGGCAGCAAACGAATTTTCTATCCAGTCCATCGGATAGGTGCTCCAGTCAAAGATGGCTTGAAACACCAATAACATAATTAAAAGGAAGAAAATGGGGCCGCCCCAGCGGTGGGTCAATACGGCATCAATGCGGTCGGTGATGGTATTGGGAAATGCTGGAGGGGCATTTACGGCCGCTTGAGCCAAGGGGGTGAAATGATCATAACGATCGAGCGTTTCATCCACCTGAGCCCTTAGCGACTGGAATTTTTTGGTGTCGTTAATGGCTGCAAGGGTGTCTTTTTCCGCGTTTTTCAAAAATGGCAGCCAGCTGGCATGGTGGGCAGTCAATAAGGCTCTGTACGGATTGTCGATGGAAAGATTATGTCTAACCGCCTCTGTAACCTGTTTTTCTGCCTCGCTAAAAGTATAAAAAGGTTTACGGTGGATGGGGGAATCCAACTTTACCATTTTTTCTATTTCAAGGATAAGGCGCATGGTATTATGCCCTGTTCTCCCGCTAATGGATACAACCGGCACGCCAAATGTTTCCGCCAATTTTTGAACATTTACCTTGATGCCAAGCGCTGCCGCGCTGTCCGACATGTTCAAGGCTAGCGCCATGGGCAGATGTAGATCAAGCAGTTGGGTAAACAGCAGCAGGTGCTTTTCCAGCTTGGTTACATCCGCAACATAAAGGATGGCATCCGGGAAAAAGGGATCTGATGGGTTGCACAATACGGAAGCCACCACTTTTTCATCACTTGAAGTGGGGTACAAACTATAGGTTCCGGGGAAGTCGTATAAAACAGCTTCCTGACCATTGGGGAAAAGCAGGCTGCCTTCTTTGACTTCCACGGTAACGCCAGGGAAA
This sequence comes from Saprospiraceae bacterium, assembly GCA_016787545.1. Classification (GTDB taxonomy): domain Bacteria; phylum Bacteroidota; class Bacteroidia; order Chitinophagales; family Saprospiraceae; genus M3007. The sequence goes on along the minus strand of JAEUUS010000348.1, from coordinate 21,326 downwards.
TTGCCGGTTCTTTGCCGCAACCCGGTCATTTGGTTGAAAACAGTGGACTTGCCACTGTTGGGGTTGCCAATAAGTGCAATCTTGAGGATATGGGAGTCGCCGTCGCCGTGCATAAATTCGAAGTGCGAAAATAGTTCGCACCAATCCAATGGGTTTACACTTCCAGCAAAATGCTTGCTGCTTCTTCTTCTCTAAGCGCCAAACGTACTCCATCCGCTTTTACATAATACGCACTGCCAAACGGAGAAGTACGAATCATTTCAATTCGGGTGCCTGGGAGAACACCCATGGAGGTGAGTTTACATGCCAGGTTGGAATCTTCGAAAGCAATGGCTTTAGCACTTTCGTTGATTTTCAGATCTTTAATGGTTCGATAGCGACGTTGCATGATCAGAAAGTTAGACCTGGGGCAGGATGGACAGGTTTAATCCACTAGGTTTATTTAGACAAAATCCGGGTACAAAAGTAGTTCTGAAGTTTTTAATGTGGGTAGGAAATGAAACATGTTTTTGTAAAAAAACAATTTTCGCTCTCCATCAATTCGGATGGATTTTCTTTTTGGTGAAATACGCCGGATCAGTTTTGTAATGATTATCAATAACATCAGACAATTCCGGCACATGAAAGCTGGCTGGCTGGGGCGGTGGGGGAGGAGGCGCGCCTTGCAGACGATCCAGTTCCATTTCGATTTCGAGCAGAGCGCTTTCAATATTGGGCAATGGCCTGTGTATGATCATTCTGATGATTCCGAATGGGTCAATGATCAGCGCAAGACGATCGCAGCCTGCTTGTGGACGCCGACCAGATGCCAGACCAAACTGTTTGGCAATTCTGAAATCAAGGTCTTCAATTACTGGAGCTTTGAGGTAAATACCGATATACCTGCGCGCTTTGTCGGCCCATTGGTTGTTTTGCCGCAGGGATTCATTGGCTAGCGCTAATACTTTGGTATTTCTTTCATTTAACCAGCGCTCTTTCATGGCCAAAAAGGCAGAGAACATCGTCCAGGCAGAAGTAAAATTAGCTGGATGAGCGAAAAAGATGCACCAGGAACCGGCAGTATATTCCGGAAAGTGCAGCAAACCTTTTTCGGTTTCTACCTCAAAGGATGGAGCGTGGTCGCCAACTTCGGGAAGCACGTAACTGGGTTCCATATCGTGATGTATGGTAGATTGTTATCAAGAACGTTTTAGGGGCAGGATGGTTTATGTGCCTCAAAAATAAGGCATTGTTACCACATTTTTATGCATTTGTAAAGTACCTCCCCAATTCAGATTCGGCTTCGAACAAATCAGCATAGTTTTGCACCATGAAAATTGCCGGTTTTACGTTCGTTCGAAACGCTATTACATACGATTATCCCGTAGTGCAGGCCATACAGTCAATCCTGCCCATTTGTGATTATTTTATGGTTGCAGTTGGAAAATCTGACGACCAAACACTGGAGCTTGTAAAGAGCATCGGTGATCCCAAAATTCATATTATTGAAACGGAGTGGGATGACTCCCTGAGGGAAGGTGGAAGAGTGCTGGCGGTTGAAACGGATAAAGCCTTTCAGGCAATCCCGTCGGAATACGATTGGTGTTTTTATATCCAGGGAGATGAGTGCGTACACGAAAAAGATTTACCCGCCGTACGTGCTGCTATGGAAAAATGGAAAAATGATCCAAAAACAGACGGATTGTTGTTTCAATACAGGCATTTTTATGGCTCTTACGACTTTATCGGTATGAGCAGACGATGGTATCGGAGTGAAATCAGGGTTGTGAGAAATGACAAGCGTATTTATTCTTACCGGGATGCGCAAGGTTTCCGAAAGGGAGATGGGGAAAAACTGCGGGTAAGAAAGGCCAATGCCTACATCCACCATTATGGATGGGTTCGTCATCCGGGGGTGCAGCAGCAAAAACAATTACATTTCAAAAAGCTTTGGCTTACAGATGAAGATGCGCTGAAATTTGTGGGAACAGCTGACACCTTTTTATACGACGGCTCCGAACCGCTTACCCGGTTTAACGGCTCGCATCCACAGGTTATGCAGTCCCGGATTCAAACCCAAAACTGGCATTTTTCCACTGATCCTACTAAAGCACGATGGCCATTAAAAGACCGCTTATCCAATTGGGTAGAGCGTTTCACGGGTTGGCGCCCAGGGGAGTATCGGAACTATATTTTGTTGGAGGATTGATACTTTAGCCAATCCTTAACGAAATGGGCAGAAGTTCCCACTTACTTTTGTGTAGCCAAATTACCTGGAGGAATGGAAAAAGCCCGAGCCAGGCCATATTATTCACCTGCTATTTTCTATGAAGAAAATTCTCTTATCCACGCTTGTCATTGCCGCATTTGCCCTCGTTGCACAATCCTTTAAATCTGCTAACCCTACGCCAATGAAATGGTATACCTGGGAAGAAGCAGTTGCTTTGAATAAAACAAAGCCCAAAAAAATAATGGTTGATGTGTACACCAGCTGGTGTGGCTGGTGTAAAAAAATGGATAAAGGCGCTTTTACAGATCCTTCAGTTACAGCCTACATCTCGGAACACTTTTATCCGGTAAAACTGAACGCAGAACAGCGGGAGGCCATAAAATTCAACGGCGAAAACTTTGAATATGTGTCCAATGATAATGGTCGGGGTGGCGTTCATACACTCGCTTATGCCTTGCTGGACGGTAAAATGGGATACCCTTCATTGGTGTACCTCAACGAAAAATACGAGCGTATCATGATCTCCCCGGGTTTTAAAGAATCGCCAGACTTACTAAAAGAATTGCATTTTGCTGCTGAAGAAATGTACACCAAAACGACCTGGGAAAAGTACAAAGAAGGGGAGTGAGGACTTACGATTTGCGATTTGCGATTTGCGATTTGCGATGTACGACTTAACAAAAGCGCCATCCCGAAGATTCGGGATGGCGCTTTTGTTTGTGAGTATCAGTTGAGGAAAATTTATTTTTTCCAAGGCAGTTCCAGCACACGCTGGGCAGCCAGGCGACCAACTTCGAGGCCAACTTCGCAGTCCATCCGGAAGTGAACACCGAGTGGAATACGGGAATAAGCATCTTCCTCACCCAATTGAGAGAAAGAAGAGAAGGTGCGTGGAGTACCCAGGAACTCGGTACGCAACTGGTGGCAGAGGTCTGTGAAGGTGTACGTGCCAGGGTGTTTGGCATTGTACTCAAACATGGAAGACAGGATTTTGCCGCCACAACCGCCGAAACCGGAGTGACCAGATGGGTAGGCCGGGAATGCAGGGGTGATACCATACTGACCACCTACGGCAGTAGCATCCAAAATAGTGAGCCAGTTGGCTGCTTCCGGGTGCTGTTGGGATACTACACGACGGATATAGGAAATAGGACGTTCCACATTGTATACATATTTGGAATGCCACAGTGCTACGCCGGCATCGCTCAGCGCCAGACCCATTTTAGCATAGATCTCAGCGGCTTCAGCAAGGTCAATTTCTTCATTGGCAGCCACCTGGTTCAATACCGCAACCAAGCGTGGAGGTGGCGCAAAAGTCAGGTTAGTGTTATCGTCAGACCAGAAAATAGCGGCCCAACGTTGGTTGGCAGCCCAGTCTGCCAGGCCGGCAGGCGGGTTGTTGATCGCATTCACGGTGCTGTACACTTCCAGAGCCTGACTGTAGAAAGGAGAAGCAGGATGCTCGCCATAAGCTATTGGCGGGCGGCAAGTCAGTTCATCCTGACGAAGTGCAAAGGTGCGTACCTGGCCCCAGTAAGGGAACATAGCTTTTGTTTCGTCCGGAAATGTTGGTTGCCATAAGCCCGGACCTGAAGGTGGAGTGTATGATGTTGGACTCGGATTCAGGAAGGCATTGTGGCCAGGAGTATCTGTTGTTTCCCAGGCATAAACGGCAGCGGCTACTTCGCGGCCGAAAGCTTCAGAGCGCTCCAGAATTTCTTCTGATGTCTCCTGAGCATAACGACCATGCAGTTTGGTAAAAGTTTGTGCAATCAGACCATAGGCATTGGTTACCCGGGGATCTGAAGAGTTCTGCATATGAGGGAAGAAACGCTCCATCAGATAGGCATAAGATGCGTTGATAGCAGCAGGCCAGTGGTAATCCAGGTTTGGATCTGCTTTTGGCACATCCAGACCGGCATACAGATCGGCAATTGAACGGTTCTCCGGAATGGCAGAAACTACGCACTCATATGCAGAGAGACCGAGATAGCCAAGTGCGCGTGGGCCCGGGCCCGGGCGGTATCCCTGCGCATAACGGTCAATTTGCAGGAAGGCTTCATTCCATTCCCAATAAACTTTGTAGTCGTAGTCGTGGGCGGTTGTTTCTACAGGGTCTACAGTGTCCTTATCACCGCAAGATTGCGGCACAAGCATCATGCTCAACAGGAGGGCACCGAAGGCAAAAAGTTTTGTGAGTTGAGTTACTTTCATAAGATTTAAATTTTGTCGCCGAAAGGCAAGATTAAAACATGGCAAATATCGTGCTAATATGAAGAATTCAAAGGTGACAATTTGCCCTATTTTGTTACGCAGCGCAAAATTCTAACATTATTTGCTGATTTTTTACAATTAGCCTTAAAATGGTATTAAAAAAAGGGCCTGGAATGTTTGTTCCGGCCCTTTTTTAGAAGTTTAACCTGCTTTGGGTACAACTACAACCTCCGCGCCTTCCCATTGGTACAAACCTTCGATGGAGAGATACCGCTCTCCTGTATCATAATTAAAGCCCAAAATTCGGGCGCCAGCCGGTATTTCCGGAAGTTTTTGGGCGATGGCAGCCAATGTTGCTCCAGAAGAAATTCCACCAAAAATACCTTCCTCCAGCACCGCTTTCCTTGCATATTCAAAAGCGTCCTCTTTTTCAATTTGAATGACACCGTCTAAAACTTCTGTATGCAGGTTTTGTGGAACAAACCCTGCTCCAATGCCCTGAATTGGGTGGGGCCCTGGTTGTCCACCAGAAATCACCGGACTCAGTGCGGGCTCCACGGCAAAAACCTTGAGGTTTGGAAAATGCTGTTTCAGCACCTCGGCTACAGCGGTTATGTGACCACCTGTGCCAACTCCGGTGATCAGAACATCCAGGCCTTCAGGAAAATCGGCCAGGATTTCCTTTACAGTAGTAGCCTTGTGTACCGCAATATTGGCTTCATTTTCAAATTGCTGGGGCATCCAGGCATTGGGAATTTGTTCCAGCAGTTCCGACGCGCGCGCAATGGCGCCTTTCATGCCTTTCTCCCTGGGTGTTAAATCAAATTGCGCGCCATAGGCAGCCATCAGCCTCCGTCTTTCCACACTCATGCTTTCTGGCATTACAAGGATAAGCGGATACCCTTTAACAGCAGCAACCATAGCCAGTCCAATGCCGGTATTACCACTGGTAGGTTCTATGATGACGCTGCCTTCTTTCAAAAGTCCACGCTGTTCGGCGTCTTCGATCATTGATAAGGCAATCCTGTCTTTAATACTACCCCCGGGATTGGCACGTTCCAGTTTGATCCATACTTCATGGCTATTGCCATACAAACGGTTGATGCGTACGTGTGGCGTGTTGCCAATGGTTTCAAGAATGTTGTTCGCTTTCATGAACGTAACGATGAATTAAAAGAGTGAAGGGATAAAAACAAAGCACCCTTTCCGGCGTGGTGGCGGAAAGGGTGCTTTGTTTTGGAGAAATTCAGGAGAAATGATACCTGGTTTTTACCCAATAGAAGCCGGGGGCCCTTTCCGGGGGAGAGGACAACAGCAACAACAGGCCAAAGTTAAAAAAAGGTTCATATCCATTTAAGTTGGACAAACATACAGGCTTTTGTGTGCAAATTCCAAGCCAAGTCTGTTTTTTATATCACATTGCTAAACACAAACTCCCTCAAAATGGTTTTATATCAAACAGTTGCCTTATGAAATTTAATATTCCAGATACAAACCAAAAACGCGTGGTCATTGTCGGCGGCGGATTTGCAGGACTCACTTTAGCCCGAAACCTGTCTCGAAATAAAGCCTTCCAAATTGTGCTGATTGATAAGAACAATTACCACCAGTTTCAACCACTTTTTTATCAGGTTGCCATGGCAGGTTTGGAGCCGTCAAGCATTGTTTTTCCATTCAGGAAGGTTTTTCAAAAGCAAAAAAATGTTTTTGTACGCTTAGCCAAGGTCCAGGCGGTACGCCCTGAACAGCATGAAATTGATACGGAAATTGGAGCGCTTCGTTACGATTATCTTGTGTTGGCCATGGGCGCCGACACGAATTGGTTTGGCAACGAACAATTAAAAGCGAATGCTATTCCCATGAAATCGGTCAGTGAGGCGCTTTATCTTCGAAACGCTATTTTTGAAGATTATGAGCGGGCTGTTACAGCCGATGATTATGAAGACCGACAACGATTTTTGGATATTGTAGTGGTAGGTGGCGGAGCAACCGGAGTAGAGGTGGCCGGCTCTTTAGCGGAGATGAAACGCCATATTATTGGCAAAGATTATCAGGATCTTAATCGCGATGAAATTCAAATTCACTTGATTCACGGAGCGCCAAGGGTGTTGAATGCTATGTCTGAAGAAGCATCGGCTCAATCAGAGAAGTTTTTGAAAGATTTGGGCGTCAACCTGTTGCTCGATAAGGTAGTGCAGACATATGATGGTAAAGTAGTAACCATAGATGATGGCTCTACTATAAAGGCCGACAAAGTGATTTGGGCAGCCGGCATTACGGGTAATAAAATAGAAGGGCTTCCGGCAAGCGCATTGGCTCGCGGTAACCGATTGATTTGCAACGAATTCAACGAGGTTTCAGGCGTCCAGGATGTATTTGCTCTTGGCGATATCGCACTGCAAACACATGAGCCAGCATGGCCAAATGGTCACCCGCAGGTAGCACAACCGGCTATGCAACAAGGGAAACAATTAGCAAAAAACCTGATCAGAAAGCACAAGGGGGAGTCCATGCAGCCTTTCCGGTACAAAGATTTGGGCAGTATGGCAACCATTGGCAGGCACCGTGCGGTTGCGGACCTCCCGTATTGGAAAACGCAGGGGCTGTTGGCCTGGATGATGTGGTTGTTCATCCACCTGTTGTACATTTTGGGTACTAAAAACAAGGTTTTCGTATTCCTGAACTGGGTATGGAATTACCTCACCTACGATCAAAGTTTACGACTGGTGATCAAACCCTGGCGCAGACCAGAGCCTTATTCCCCCCGAATTAACTCAATATAGCCCTGTAAAAGATCCGGGCGTAAAACAACGCCTTCCACCCGCCGTTCAAATACCTTACAAATGTAAAAATAGGTGCCTTCGGCAAGTTCTTTACCTTGTTCGTTGACACCTGTCCAGTTGATTTCAGGCTGTGAAGTCTGGAACACCAGATTTCCCCACCTGTTGAAAATCTGAAGGTCAATATAGGCAATAAAACGCCAGCCAGGGAAAGGCGTGTAGAGGTCATTTGCTCCATCGCCATTAGGGGTAAAGGCATTGGGAAGTTCGTAGTTTGGGCAATTATCCACACAAACCAGGTTGCTCCGCAAACTTTCATTCCCAACCGAATCAATAGCTGAAACAGCATAACAACCAGCTAATTGGTCAGGGAGGCTATGCGTGAAGGTTACATTCGTGACGCCTTCCTGATCTGTGAGTAATGAAAGTGGCTCACCTTCCAGTGCGGTATACCAGATTTTATAAGCTACGGCATCGTCGGTTCCATCACAGGAGGTATTGGGGTTGGTCCAGCTTAACTGATTCAGATAAGGCGGGCCAGGATTAGCCTGATTTGGATCGTCGCACAGGTTACTTACCATCAAAACCGGAGCGCAGGGAGCAACCGTATCTATCGGGACGCCACAAATTTCCTGTGATTTATTAAATAATGGATTCAGCAGGCCACTGATGCTGTAAGTGCCTTCACTTTCCACGTAATAGCAATATTCCTGACCGTTTACCAGGCCCCGGTCTTCATATTGTTTGGTATTGGAAGTGCCTAACGGTTCAAATTGGCCGGTTAACTCGTTTTTTCTGAAAATCCGGTACTGGTAGTTGTTCCAGGGTACGTTGTGTTCCCATTGAAGGATATTGGTCTGATCAGTGGATATCACTGATAAAAACACGGATGAAGCATCTCTTGTATGGCCGAGAAGCAGGTTGTTGTTGACATAAAAATCTACCTGGTAGCGGTATGGTCCGGCAACAGTATTCAAGGCTTCGTCAAAGGCAAAAATGGTATCATTGGCTTGCCAGAATTCGTTTGCGGTGAAAGAAGCGCCAGGAATATCAGAAAAGGCCCCACCGCTGAAACCTGTTGCCCGACGTAATTGGTATCGGTATGGCCCATGGTTAATCACGGTATCCAGATCCGCTGCTACCGGTTTTGACCAGGCTATGTAGATACGGCCATTGGTTTGATCCGTAGCTTCTATGGAAACATTGGTGAGTAATGGAAGATCGCGGGGTAGTTGGGCGCAAACTTCCTCAGAGGCAAGGCTTTCAACCACATTGTACGGGTAACCTCCGGCTGAAGTCCGAGCAAATTTGGCCAATATCCGATAACAATAGGTACGCCCACGTTCAACCAGCGTGTCTTTGTAAAAATAACGGCCATCTTTGACCGCTTTGGTGAGCGGAGTGAGCTGGGTGTACCCCTTCCCTGCTAATCCGGGATCACAGGTGTCGGGAATAAAAGGATTGCTGCCTTCTCTGCGCCAAACAGAAAATCCGAGAAAATACTTCTCAGCAGCGTCTTCACAGATATAGGGCAGCTCCCAACTCACCTCGATTTTACCTTGCGAAGCATCTGCCTGTACATCCTCCGGTGCAGGGCCTACCACTTTGATGGAAACCGTGTATAAATCTGCCAATTGTGGAGCGGTGAGGGTATCTGTGGCTTTAAAAACAACCGTGTAAGGCTGATTGGAAATGTGTTCGCAGGCTGTTTTCCAGTGAAATTGTCCGGTAACCGGAGATTTTTGCCATACAATAGGGGCTGTAAAAGTAGCGGGGCTATAAGGAGAGATCATTGGAGCACCAATGGCGCTAAGCATGATTAAATCAGTCGTGTCAATGTCTGATCCTCTAACGGTAAAATCGATTTCATTCCCGGCAACCACACATATTTTATCAATAGCTTCCACCACTGGCGGGTTGTTGTTACAACTCGAAACAAAAATTTGCATATCCCGAATGGTTCGGTCGATCACCTTTCCTTTTCGCCATGAGGTGATCACAAAGGCAATATTATATACACCTGGAACCTTGGGCGATTGCCATAGGATTTCCCCTGTTTGGGCATTGAGGGTAAATGAATTGTCGATGCCTATGCCAATTTCATTTGGAAAGGAATAATTAGGTACTTCAGCATTGGGGCCCTGGAGTGGTACAATCAGATCATAGGATAAGCTGTCAAGGTCTGGGTCGTATGCATTTGGATTGTGTTTGAATGGTTTTCCTACACACGCATTATCGATAGGAGGTTGTAGCAAATAAGGCGTAATGTTCGTGCCACCGAATTGGGCATCCTGAAAAATAAAGGTGGTTTGAATGTGGAATGGCACGTTGTCGGAAGCAGGAGGGTTCACATTGATGATTCCACCAATCCGGTTTTGATCGGTCATGCCTATGATGTAAACACTTGGGCCGGCATAGGTATGTTCGGCTACATAGGTGTTGTATTTGATATCATTGGCTAATGGAACACCTTGTGGTGGGAAGCCGCCTCCATTGTTGCGGGGTACTTTTTGAATAAAACCATCTCCCCAGTTGATGTCCAGGGTGTCGCGATCGGCATTAACGCTGCTGGTTTTGGTCCAGGTGATGATAGTGGCCCGTATGGTAAGCGGTCCAATTTGTTCTATATGAATTTCACCGGCCCGGTTGTGTGTGGCGAACAAGGCGCCCGGGAGAACCAGAAAGGCGATAATCGGTAGGAGTAGCTTTTGTTTCATGGTGGGACTGTAAACGGTTTGCATCTTTCTGCGAAGTACAACGAAAGACAAGAGTACAAAAAAAATAATTAGGCTGCCTGAAGAATATGGTCAATTGCCATAATCCGCAAAAAAGTCGCCAAAACGAGTCAATATGCGTTCGGGAGCAAGCCTATTAACGAGTAAGTACGATATAATCTTTCAACAAGGTCTTTAAAAAATCAATCCGGTTAAAAGGACGATGTTCAACCCCAAGAATGGGCATAAGTTTAGAGACCAGGTCTTCTACTAATTCTTCATGCGCCTGGTTTGGATAGGTATTCAGTCGGGTGAGTACCGATTTTACAAAAATCATATCGCGCTCACTGAGATTACGCACCTGAGGATAAACGGGCGTGTAATTCTGAAGAGAAGAAATATTCAGGATATCGTTTAAACGGAATGCATAAGTGGCGCTTTGAAGTTTGATCAGGGTGGTATTGGCCGCCATATCGCCCAATCGTTGCGCTTTGGAAGTTGTTTTAATGAGCAAACCGCCAACCAGTCCCAGACAGAAAATAGAATCCACTAATTGCAATAAGGCCCTCAGGGTAACGTCGCTCCATTCTGGATCCTTGCCATCCAGTCGAACCACTTTGATATTCATGGCTATTTTGCCCGGACTTTGGCCCCTGCGCAATATTTCGAAACAAATATGATACAGGAAATAAACCAGAAACATCAGTACTCCTATAAAAACACCCCACATGTTGTCTACATCCTGAAAAACCATCACCACCAGGATTACCATCAGATAATATGCAAATCCAACTATAGCGGTATCCAAAATCCAGGCCAGGGCACGCTCCCGCAAGCCCGCGAGTTCGTACTCGATGGTCACATTCTGAGTGGTCCTGATTTCGATGGTTTTAGACATGGAGAGTGTTTTAGTGCCTGAGTGTTTTAGTGTTTTAGTGTTTGAGTTGGCGTTGGGTTGGGCATTTTGGTTGGCTTACGCCCTATGTAATGGATTTTCTGGACTGTTTTTTCAAAATAGAGGCAATTGTTTTGGTGAAATCAGTGCAGTTGTGGATCATTCTTCCACGACAATAACCAGCCGAACGTCAACTAAAACACTAAAACACTAAAACACCAAAACACTCAAACACTCAAACACTCAAACACTCACATTGTATTCTCTGAGCGCGTCGTTGAGGGATACCTTTTTATCGGTGCTTTCTTTGCGTTCTCCGATGATGAGGGCGCAGGCCACCTGGTAGTCGCCGGCAGGGAATTTTTTGGTGTAGGTGCCAGGTATGACCACGGAACGGGGTGGTACTTTACCCTTGAATACTTTTGGTTCAGCGCCTGTGACGTCGATGATGTGGGTGCTTTGGGTGAGCACTACGTTGGCGCCCAGCACTGCTTCCCGACCAACCTGCACGCCTTCTACTACAATGCAGCGTGAGCCAATGAAACACTCATCTTCGATGATGGTTGGTGTAGCTTGCGGTGGTTCCAGTACGCCGCCAATGCCCACGCCACCGGCCAGGTGCACATTTCGGCCAATCTGTGCGCAGGAGCCCACTGTGGCCCAGGTATCAACCATGGTGCCGGAACCCACCCAGGCCCCGATGTTGACATAGGATGGCATCAGAATAGCGCCTTTTTCAATGTATGCGCCATAACGCGCCAACGCATGAGGCACTACCCGAACACCTTTTTGTGCAAAACCGCTTTTGAGCGGAATTTTATCGTGGAACTCAAACGGGCCCACTTCAATGGTTTGCATTTCCTGAATAGGGAAATATATCACAATGGCTTTTTTTACCCATTCATGTGTAATCCAAACGCCCTCTGCATCTGGTTCGGCTACGCGAATGGCGCCGGCATCCAGCATGGCGATGACCTCCCTGACAGCCTTTTTGGCTTCCTCTCCCTGCAACATGGAGCGATCCTGCCACGCAGCTTCAATAATATCTCTTAATTCACTCATTTTTGATTCGGTTTGTACTTGAATGTAATAGTGCCACATTGAACTGCAAATCCCTGCTTTTCCTCAAACTTATAGGTTTTGGCCACCCGAACAGATTGATTAATTTTGGAAGTATCGGTAGTAGTGCACATTTCAGGTAAAAAATCGGCAGAAATGACATCTCCCTTCCAGTTTACACATATTTTAACCACCGTAACCCAGGCAACAGTATCAGTTGATACCGGTACCGCCGGCATTTCAACCAGGGTGGATTTTTCTGTTCTTTGTCTGGCACATGCAGCCATGGCAATGACCAATGCCGCAATAAAATATCGCATTATTTAGCCCGTAAGCAATACCGCAATGAGATAATCCGCCAGCAGAATCAAAATGTCGGAATACACCACCGCACGAGTACTGGCTTGTCCGAGTTCGATGCTACCGCCTTTCACAAAATATCCCTGATAGCAGGAAACGGTTGTCAGGATGTACGCAAACACGATGGATTTTACGTACATCATGAAAACATTGTACGGCACGAAGAAAGACCGTACACCCTGCACGTATTCATCATCCGTGATCAATCCGGTGGGAACGCTGGCCAGATAACCACCAATAACCGCCACGCAGGCAGAAAAGGTAACCAACAACGGAATCACAAACAGCGCCGCAATCAGTTTGGGCGTTATCAGGTACGCTGCGGTATTTACCCCCATAACCTCCATGGCGTCAATATGCTCCTTTTGGCGCATACCGCCAATTTCTGCTGCCATGTTGGAACCCACCTTGCCGGCTAAAACCAGACAGGAAATGGTGGGCGACAACTCAATCAAGGCCAAATCCCGCACGATATAGCCAATGTAGTACCGGGGAACCAACTGACCATCCAGCTGATAAGCAAACTGAATAGCAGCTACAGCACCAATAAAAATGGATATGAGGCAAACAATGATCAGGGAGCCAATGCCGATGTCATTCATCTGGCGCATGGTCTCCTTGTAGTACATGGAAACCTTCTCCGGCCGACTCAGCGCATGTTTCATCATGAGCAGGTAGCGACCGAAATCGAACAGGAAATTATATTTGGACAAAATGTTGTTCACTATTTACGACTTGGGACTTGCGCTGCAAATGTATGTTATGCGGGCGGGAATTTGCTTGGAAATCTTGTGCGGGTTCCGGGAGGTAATTCACAGAACCTCGGCTACTACAAATATACTACCAATCACCAAAACCAGATCCCGGGGTTCTGCCTGGCGTTTGGCGGCTTTTAGCGCGTTTTTTACACTGCTGTACGTTTTGCCCTTCATGCCATAATTCGCCGCTTTTTCCTGCAATACCGCCGCATCGAGGCCGCGCGGGATATTGGCTTTGGCAAAATAATACCTGGCTTCAGCAGGGTAAAGAGCCAGCACTTTGTCCACGTCTTTGTCGTTCACAAAACCGGTTACAATGTGCAGCTTCGCGGAAGTGTCGGCCAGCATGCTGTGGATTTTGGCAAACGCAATGGTCAATCCGCCTTCGTTGTGGGCACTGTCGCACAGAACAGTGGGATTTTGTCCAATGACCTGCCATCTGCCCATGAAACGGGTGAGCCGGGGTAGATTTTCCAGTGCTGTACGCACCTGTATTTCAGTGAATCTGTTGCGGAAAACCGGAAGTTGATTCAGGATTTCCACGGCCTGCAACACGGTAGCCAGGTTTTTGGCCTGAAACGGGCCTGCGGCGCCCAGTGCCAACTCTGCCCAGTACAAAGCTCCGTCTTTATAGGTCTGATAAGTGGTGGCGGTCCACTGTTGCTGATTGCTTTCTTCTGCCAAAAAATGCTGATCGGCAAAAATAATGGGCGCCTGTACGCTTGCTGCCTTTTGCAGAAAAACCGGCGCAGATTCCGGGTGCGTTTCGCCAATGACCACCGGAATGCCTGGTTTGATGATACCCGCTTTTTCGCCTGCAATCAACGTCAGGGTATCGCCCAGCATGTTCATATGGTCGTAACTGATATTGGTAATGATGCTCAGCTCCGGAGTAATGACATTGGTACTGTCGAGTCGGCCACCCAGCCCCACCTCAATGATGGCAACATCTACCTTTTCACGCGCAAAATGGTCGAAAGCCATGGCCACACACAATTCAAAAAAGGATGGTTGAATGCGTTCAATGGCTTCGCGGTTTTTCACCACAAAATCCACCACCCTGTTGCGGGGGATATACCGGCCATCCACTTTGATCCTTTCCCTGAAATCTTTGTAATGCGGGCTCACATACAATCCCGTTTTTAAACCGGAAGCCTGACAAACGGCAGACATCATGTGGCTCACCGAGCCTTTTCCGTTTGTTCCGCCAATGTGGATAGGCTTGAATTTGAGATGCGGATTACCCAGGTGTTCGCACAAGGCCAGGGTATTGGTCAGGTCTTTTTTAAACGCAGCCGGCCCGATCCGATGGAACATGGGCAGTTGCGCATACATGAATTCGAGGGTTTGTGCGTAGGTCACGATGGACGGTGGACGATGAACGGTGGACGATGGAAAAAAGCCCGGGGTTTGTACTTATTTAAAAATCCTGGCGCAAATTTCTAACTAATTTGCACATTTGCGCACCGCCAACCAAATTTACCGTCCACCGTCCACCGTCCACCGTCCACCGTCCACCGTCCACCGTCCACCGTCCACCGTCCACCGTCCACCGTCCACCGTCCACCGTCCACCGTTCATAAATGAATCCTGATACCCTGCAGTTGCACTTCAATCCCGACCAGATGGTGGTACTTAATCTGGCGATGGCCTTTCTCATGTTTAGTGTGGCGCTGGATGTTCGTTTCTCGGACTTCAAGAAGGTAGCCGACTTTCCGCAGTCGGTTGCGGTGGGCTTGCTGGCTCAGTTTCTGGTTTTTCCTTTACTTACGCTGGGTATTATTGCGGTTTTTCAACCGCCGGTTAGTGTGGCCATGGGAATGGTTTTGGTGGCGATGTGTCCGTCGGGGAATATGACCAATTTTCTGGTGCATTTTGCCAAAGCCAATGTGCCGTTGTCTGTAACCCTAAATGCCATCATTATCCTTTCTGCCACTTTTGTTACGCCGGCAGGATTTCTGTTTTGGTCAAAATTCATCCCGGAATCGGAAGCTATCCGCCAGTCGTTTGAGCTGGAATTCCTGGATATGGCCATTATCATCGTAGAATTGATTGTTATTCCACTGCTGCTCGGCATATGGCTGCATCAAAACCGGCCGGTGTTCGTGGCGCGCATACGCCCCTGGGCGCAAAGACTTTCCCTGCTTATCTTTTTTTCCATTCTGGTACTGGCCCTTTTGGGCAACAGGCAAAACATAGTGGATTATCTGGGCATGATTTTCCTGTTGGTTGCGGTGCACAATGCTGTGGCTTTGGGTAATGGGTTTGTGCTGGGAACCATCTTTAAACTGCCCAAGCTGGACCGCAGAACCCTGGCCTTTGAAGGCGGCATCCACAATACCGCCTTGGGCCTTTTGCTCATCTTTAAGTTTTTCGGCGGATTAGGCGGTATGGCCCTCATTGCGGCCTGGTGGGGTATTTGGGACCTCGTTACCGGTATGAGCCTGGCCTGGTGGTGGAGGAGGGATGGGGGTTGAGGGGTTTGAGGGGTTTGAGGGGTTTGAGTGGGTTTGAGGGGTTTGAGTGGGTTTGAGGGGTTTGAAGGGGTTTGAGTGGGTTTGAGGGGTTTGAGGGGGTTTGAGGGGTTTGAGGGGTTTGAAGGGGTTGAGGGGTTTGAGTGGGTTTGAGGGGTTTGAGCAACGTGGGTGGATGCCTCGAAACGCTCTTAATGGCACTGAGGGAAATGCCAATGGCTTGAATTTTCTATCTTAAAAAAGGTCATTTAAAATGCATAAGCAATTGAAAAACAAGCATATATTTAATCAAACGATATAATATTTCACTTGATTCAAACCCTTCAACCCCTTCAACCCCTTCAAACCCTTCAACCCCTTCAAACCCTTCAAACCCTTCAAACCCTTCAACCCCTTCAACCCCTTCAAACCCTTCAACCCCTTCAAACCCTTCAAACCCCTCAAACCCCTCAAACCCTTCAAACCCTTCAAACCCCTTCAAACCCTTACCTTCGCCCCATGCTTCTCACTCTGTTACAAAAAGAATTCCTGCTTGAATTTCGGCAACGTTATGCCTTGAGTGGTATAGTGCTGTACGTATTCAGCATGGTTTTCGTCGTGTATATCGCCAGTATCAAGGTTCAGCCGCAGGTTTGGAATGTGCTTTTCTGGCTGATTGTTCTCTTTGCCAGCATCAATGCGGTAGTTAAAAGCTTCGTGCAGGAAAGCGGCGCCAGGCAACTCTACTACTATCAGATTGCGGACCCGTCTATGCTGTTGCTGGCCAAAATCCTGTACAATACGCTATTGTTACTGGTTCTGAGCCTGTTATCCTTCGGTACCTACAGCCTGGTGGCCGGCAACCCGGTGAAGGACATGGGGCTTTTTAGTCTAACAGTTGCCCTTGGAAGTATCGGCTTCAGCATTGCCTTTACTTTTATTGCCAGCATTGCGGCCAAAGCCAATAATTCAGCCACGCTTATGGCTATTTTAAGCTTCCCGGTTATTTTACCCATTCTGCTTACGCTGATCCGCCTTTCGCAGATTGCTTTGCGACTGTTGCAGGACACCTCTTATAAAAAGGATATCATCAACCTGTTGGCTATTGATGCCATTTTGCTGACGCTAACCTTCGTTTTGTTTCCCTTTATCTGGAAAGACTGATTTTATGAACCAAAGAATTGCCCAATTTGCCCTGGTGGTGGCAGATTACGACGAAGCCATTGACTTTTACACCCGGGTTATGGGATTTGAGTTGCTGGAAGATACCGTAATGAGCGAAACCAAGCGCTGGGTACGGGTCAAACCGCGCGGAGAAGGAGAATGCGCCATCCTGCTGGCCAAAGCCGCTAATCAAGAACAACTCAGCAGGGTGGGCAACCAAACCGGGGGGCGGGTATTCCTGTTTCTGCATACAGATGATTTCTGGCGCGACTACCAGCGGCTGCGCGAACATCAGGTGGAATTTGTGCGCGAACCTTCCGAAGAATCGTATGGCACAGTTGCGGTATGTAAGGATTTATATGGAAATTTGTGGGATATTATTGGCAAATAGTGTTCATTTTCAGGAAGTTACCTGGCAATTCCTATTTTTTTTATTTTCTGAAATCCAAACAGCAACCGCATTTCGTAGGTATTGGTAAACGATATCTGCAAGATGCGCAAACTGCCTTTTTTTCTGGTTCTGACTTCCCTGCTGTGTTTGACTGGATGGCTCCAGGTAGCAATCCCCTATTCACCATCGCAAGATTTACCACTGATTTCCCTCACGGCGTTTGAAGTACATGCGCCGGATGTGTCGGCCGGGCAGGCACTGGCACAGGCGGCACGTGGCTGGCAGGGCGTTACGGCTGCTACCTATAATGTCAGCTCCGGTTTGCTGGTACTCAGCCATACGCTCGACCAATCGGCGGCCAACCTGCAAAGTCGGATTGATATCCTGAGTCCACAACCCGTTTCCATCAAGGTATTTCCGGAACCTGCTGGCGCAAAATGTCCGGTACCTGCTTCGGCGTTTATGTTATTGCCCGCCATTTTGCTGGGCTTGAGCGTGGCTACGCTGCTTCTTGGCATCCTTCTGTTCATGTCCAACGAGAAACGCTGGAGTATGATACAGTTACAACCATAACCTACTCATCTAAATCTTTACATCATGAAAAATTATCTTGTGCTGCTCAGCTTCCTGAGCCTTACGCTCGCAGGCATGTCTTGCGGAGAAAACAAAGACGACCTCACGCCAACACCTTCCCCCAACCTGTACGAGCGCCTGGGTGGTATCAATGCCATTACGGCTGTTGTAGACCAGTTTTTGGCCAATGTGGTGGCTGACAATGCCATCAATGGCCGTTTTGCCGCAACCGTGGCCGACCCATTCCGTACCCAGTTGCTGCGCAACAACCTGATTGATCAGATTTGTGCCGGATCTGGCGGCCCCTGCCAGTACAAAGGCAAAACCATGCTGGAAGCGCATCAGGGTATGCAAATTACAGAAGCGGAATTCAATGCGTTGGTTGGCGATCTGATTGCCGCCCTGGATCAATTTAACGTTCCAACGCAGGAAAAAAATGACCTCCTGGCCATCCTTGGTCCAATGAAAACGGATATCGTAGACCAATAACCTGATTCCCCATCCCCTATAAGTCAAAATACCTTCAGCCCCAAAGGAACATAATGATTCCGGTAGGAGGACCACCTGGCAGCTCATCCAAAGGGATGGGCTGCTTTTGTTATAAGTGAGTATGGGATTAGCTACTTTTGTAGCCAAAAATCTTATTATCATGCAAAAAATACTCTTTGGGGCTTGTGTAGTTTGTTTAGTCAGTGCTTGCTCAACTGCCGAAAAAACCTTGAACGGCGATGCCTGGATGTTCAAATCCATGGAGCGAATAGATTCCTATAACCCGCTGATGGAGCCTGATCGTCGCTCGGAATATTTTTGTCCGATGCGGAAAAAAGAGGTGGATTGGGAAGAGCGCTCTGTATTTAACCCCACAGCGGTAGTAAAGGATGGTCGGGTATGGCTGCTTTACCGGGCACAGGATCAATATGGGACATCGCGAATTGGATTGGCTAACAGCAAAAATGGTCTGGAATTCAAAAAAAACATGATTCCTGTGTTGCGGCCAGAAAATGATGCCATGAAAGAGCTGGAATGGGAAGGAGGATGTGAAGATCCACGGGTGGTACAGCGTGAAGATGGCCTGTATGTGATGACCTATACGGCATACGATAAAAAAGTGGCGCGTTTGTGTCTGGCAACCTCCTACGATTTACTCAGTTGGGAGAAACACGGACAGGTGCTTCGGGAGCGCAAATACCGCGATTTGTGGTCTAAATCAGGCGCCATCGTGTGTGAGCGCGACGGCAGTAAAATCATTGCAAAGAAAATCAAAGGCAAATACTGGATGTATTGGGGTGATACGGATTTGTTCATGGCCAGTTCGGAAGATATGATTAAGTGGGAGCCTCTGGAAGACAAGAAAGGCAATCTACAGCGTGTTTTATCGCCTCGCCCTGGCATGTTCGACAGCAGGTTGGTAGAGCCAGGCCCTTTTGCCCTGATCCAAAAAGAAGGTATTCTATTGCTTTACAACAGTGCAAACAGTGCCAGCAGCGGGGATAAAACCATGGGCGCCGATGTATATTCCGTGGGGCAGGCCTTGTTTTCTGCCAAAAAACCTTGGGAATTGCGCGCCCAGGCAAATAAATACCTGATCACTCCCGAAAAGGATTTTGAAAAAGTAGGCGAAGTATCCAATGTATGCTTTCTGGAAGGCATGGTTTGGGTAAACGGCCGATGGCTGATGTATTACGGCGGTGGTGATTCCAGGATTGGTGTGGCGGAGGGGAAGCAATAGTGTCTTTCGTTATTACTGACGGGGTGACTGCCAGTCACCCCGTCAGTAATAACGATTTTAGCGCCATTAACAAAATAAAAAAATGTAATTACTATATTTTATTGTCAAAATAGTTTCACTTTTGCCACATATTCAAATTTAGTTCTTTAATTTTTTAATTTAACCATTATGAAACTGCTCCAAAAGCTTTATCAGACTTTAAAGCAATTTATTTTAGAAACTTTAGTTCAATTTAAAAACCTACCAACCCGAATTTGGCGAAACCTGGAGGAGACCGGTGAATGGCTCCAAAATCTGTTAACTGGCGATGATGACACCCGCGACAGATTGAAGGAATATTTCCAATGGCATGGCAAAGAGATATTCTTCTGCTTTCTGCTGGCATTTCTTATCGCCGGTGTGGATAAGGTACAGCAATTTTTTGATGCTTTTGCACAGGAAATCATTCAGGGCGGGTCTTCTTTCGATCATTTTTCCCTTGCTTTTGTAGGAAATGGCGTGGTGATTTTCTGGCTGTGCTATGTATTTTGGCATAAACCCAAAAGAACCACTTTGCTGGTTGGTCTTTTCGGCAAGAAAAGAGCCGATAACTATCGGGCTTATTACCAACGAAAAGGCAATGTATGGCGCGTATCGGCCACAGCATCCATTCCTCTGCTTTTGGCAGGCGCCGGCCTTGCTCAATCCATTCTGAAAAACGAAAGTTATCGCACACCCAAGGAGTTTGTGCCCAAGCTGGCGATAGCCATCAATGCACACCCTTTTATAACGTTGATGGCTGTCATGCTGCTGTTTCTAATATTGAGCCTTATTCTGGCGCCAAGAATCAGAAGTAATGCTTCTCTGTCGAACAGACACCAAACCTTATGGCGTAACCTGTTTTTCATGTCACTGTCCATTCTGGTACTTACCTGGTTGTTTTACCATTATCAATACCAAAAAGGGCATGTGATTTACAAAGGTTCGGCACTGCTGCTACTGGTCTTCTGGCCACCCATCATGCTCACTTTTTTGCTCAACAGTTTTAGCGATTGTCTGGTAAAATCGTCGGAAATATTGGCCGAAAAACAAATTGAAGGCGCACAAACAGCCAGAAGATTCAACCGGGTATATGATGCGTTGATGTGGTCTTCCTATTTATTTTCCGGAACGGCCCTGGTTTTGATCAATATCGCTTCGGTTACTACTTCTGCGTGGTTCAGCATGTTGGTTTTTCCTATTGCCATGCTGATCTTTATTGCCATAGTGTATTACCAGGCTATAGACTGGCTGTCTTATAATATGTCGAGGTTGCGGTTCAGCCTGTTGTTGGGTGCAATGCTTGGTTTGATGTGGTTTGGTCCTCAAAAACACTACGAGTTGAAATTCAAAGCGCCGCAGCAATCCCAGGCAGTGAAGCGGATTAGTCTGGAAGACTATTTCCTGGCATGGCTTAGGGATCGGGTTGAGCGTGGCGCCATTATGCGTTCTGATACCATTTATCTGGTTTCGTCAGAAGGTGGTGGGTCAAGGTCCGGCGCCTGGACTTCAGCAATTCTTACCGGTTTGGATCAACGCTTGAATGGCATGTTTCAGGAGCGTTGTCTGGCCATAAGTACGGTTTCTGGCGGCTCTATAGGCGCAGCAACAACTTTGTCGCTTTGGGATAATGCCAAAATACTGAATATTCCACCCGCTTCACTTTACGGGGATGATTCTACCCGAACACGCTACATCCACACCATTTTCAAACGAAATTACATCAGTAGCGCGCTCGCAGGGCTTTTTTTCTACGACGGTTTCCAGCAGAATATACTATTTTCCTGGCTTTACCCAAACAGTTTAAGCAGAACAGACCGACAACAACTGGAAGAAAATGATGCTATGAACCGAGCGTTCAAGGCAGTTTTTGGTGTAGACAAGCCCTTGAATTCCGATTACTTCCTGAAATCAGATTTTGTTGGCAGATATTATGTTGGGCAAACCGAAACACCGCGGGTGGATATGCCCTTGTTTTTTCCAAATACCTGCCGGGTGGAAGAGGGGCG
>JAEUUS010000242.1 GCA_016787545.1 Saprospiraceae bacterium | reverse complement strand
CGCTGTTGGATCGCCAGGATTGTAACCACTGCCACCATAGGTGAGTGGTGTACCATCGCGCCAGGTACCGGTGATGTAGTTATAATACTCTTGAGGAGCAGTTGGGTCAATGGTGCCATTTGGGGCGCCCAAACCACCACGATTGTAGTACATGAATGAGTTCATGCCCAGCTCATACTCTTCGTCGATAAAGTCATCCGGATCTATGGTATTGGTATCCGGAACGGAACGTATACCCAACGGACCACGGAAGTAATCCACACCCAGCAATGGAATTTTGCTACCGTAAGTAGAAGCACCGCTCGGGCAGGTTGCGCCAGGGTTACCATCTATCTGGTCCTGGTTGTAGATGTACATCAGACTTTTGGCTGTATCACAACCAATATAGTCGTCTTCATCACAACCCAAATCCGCATCAATCCACATAGCAAAGAAAGTAGAGTCAATACGGTCGGTGGCACGGTTGATCAGCTTGTAGCGCTGGAAGGTCATGTCGTTCAGTTCGTCGTTCGTTGTATAGCCGAACGCCTGAACTTGTACCTCCATCTGAATTGGACGACCGTTTGTACGTGCGTGCGCCTGGCCGCCGCCATGGTCGTTGTAAATCCAGAAAATCATCTCATCCGGGTAGCGGTCCAACTGACAGCCACGAATTTCGATGGAAGGATAATCACCTTCTAATGGTTCGTAAGTACCAAAAGTTGGGCCTTTATCGAAGAAGCCAGCCAATGCCTGTTCAGTGAAGGGGAGATCAAAGCCCCAAATCAGGCGGAAATATTCATTACCTTTTGCAGGCCAGCCTTTGATACCGCGAGGGATATCATTTTCGTTCAGGTTGCCTGCGGCAATATTTGCCAGGTGCTTGCGGATTTCGTCGCCCGTAACACGGAAGTGACGGTCCCAGTTAGCGCAGGTAAAGGATTCTGTAACCCCGGCAAGCGAAATCGGGCCAGGCCAGAAATCATTTTTGCCATCGCTGCGGTAATCCTGACAAGCCAGTTTCAGGTTATTACCCGGGTCAATACCACCCAGCCAAACGGCTCCAGCAAAAATAGAAGAGACCTCCGGTTGACCGGAAGCCGGATCTACTTTAGGAACAATATAACGACCACGGGTAAGGTCCCACCAACAGTCGCCACCACCCAAAAGTCGCGCTCGAACGTTATTGATCGCCTGGTCAATCTGGCTCTCAGAGTTCGCACATACATCGCGATACTGGGCTTTTTTTACGGTTTTTAATGCCTTGCGACCAACCGGTTCACGGGCTTCGAGGCTCATTACCCCTAACACCAGCAAAGCAATTATCCAAAGTCTATTTAAACGCATGGTAATTGTGTTTTTGAATTTTAAAAAGTTTGACCGTTCAGGCACATCGCGATCATTCATTCAAAAATGAATCACCGCGATGTGCATGCAACACTGATTATCCAATGTTAGAACGTGAACGAAGCCCCTAAGAACACCCGGCGTGGAAGCGCGAAGTTATTTGGGTTACGTACTAACCAGGAGTAAGAATCCAGGTAAGCCTGAGAATTCAATCCTGATTGTTCTATCTGACTTACTACAGACTGACCGTCTGGAATAGACAAATAGCCGTCGTCGGTTGGAGAACCCGTAGCCGCATATACCCCTAAGACGTTCAGGCGATTCAAAAGGTTGGCGACACGGAAATAAACATTCAGGTCAAGCGGTTTTTTCGCTTTTTGGTTCAAGCGGAAGGTTTTGTCTACACGGAAATCGAGGTTGAAACGCCATGGAAGACGGCTTCCATTGATGGCGCCTACCGTACCGTTGGCGCCAAAACGGGCCGGACGGAATTTTTGTGTATACGGACGACCGGAGGCTGCAGTAGCGATCAGGTTCACGCCAAAATCAGCCAAAATTTTCTTTCCTGCTACAATTGGGCCGTTGTAAGCCTTACCACCGTCAAAGCGGTAGTCAATGGTTGCATTCAGGTTATGGCGCTCGTCATAGTTCAGCGGGAAGAGGTAACGAACGTTACCACGCTGAGTCAAACCACGCTGTGATTCGGAGTCAGAACCCGTACCGTCAGCAAACTGCAGGGTATAAGCGATGCGCAGCTCGGTGTTTTTCGTGCGGCGCAGGTCGTATTGCCAGGTAAAGCCTTTTACTGTTGCAAAGTCAATATTGCCATATGTATCGTAGCTACCGATAACCGGTACAAACAGAATGGTACGGCGCTGGATCATATCGCGGAATTCGCGGTAGTAGGCAGAGAATTTGATGGCAGAACGTTTGTTCAACTCCTGCTGGAAGCCCACTTCATAGTCTACTACACGTTCGGGCAACAGATTGGCGTTGTTTTTCGTGCCTGGGCGGTAGAAGTAGAAATAACCACGTGGGGTTACTTCCCAGTTGCTCGGCGGACGCTGCACGAGGATGTCGTAGTGTGCAAAGAAGTTAGCCTTCTCAGAGATTGGGAAAGAGAAAGCCAAACGTGGCAACCAGTTCACCTGTGGTGTATAGTCGTCGAAAGAACCGCTTGGGTCGAATTCTGCCGTCGTAATGTCTTCGTCTGGGTTGAAGAGGTAAGGATTTACCACGCCACCACCAAAGATTACGTTACCGTCGTTGGCCTGACGGCCGTCAGGGAAGTACCAGGTATCGCCGTTGCGGAATGCCGTAACCGTATTATCCTGTGGACCGGCTGTGTACACCTTGAAGTCGTCACCAATGGTATTCGGACGTGTGGCCGGAGTGGTTGGAACCGTTTCGTAGAATGTTTGAGCATCCATTACGCGGTACAAGGAGTATGGGTCCTTCAATACTTTGGTATTCAGGTCAAAACGTTCTACGCGTACGCCAAGGCTAAAGATCATCTTGTTGAACGTGAACTTGTCTTTCAACCAGGCAGCCTGGTACAAAGGACGAAGTGGTGCGTTCGGGAAGTCGCGAATATTATCCACATCGCGGCTTCTGAAGAAATCGTTGAAGGTGATACCATCGCTGGTGCGGTTACCCAGGTAATCGTAACCATAGTAGCTGATCAGGCTTTGATCCATCAACTCACGTGGTGAGAACATGGACAGGCTGAGCTGATCCGGAGTAAGTGCGTTTACATTTACCCATTCGTTCTGCGGTACGCCAAGGGATTCGCGAATAGCGCGATAAAAGCGGTTTTCTTCCTGAGGAGCAACGAGGTATGGGTGCAATGCCACATTAACTCCCGGAGGATCCACGAATATGGAGTCCAGTGCAATTGAGGTATCCAGACCATTGAAATGGTTATTGGCCAATTGGCTGGCGAGCAGGTACAGTGTATTTGGGTTAACCCGGTAGAAACGGCTGGTACGTTGTTCGTTCAACAAACCAAACTGGATGTTGTGCGTGCCGGTTTTACCTAATTTGAGGTCGAAGTTTACCGTTGCATTCAGTGTTGCAATGTCGTTTTCTGACTTCTCAAAACGGTTGTAAGACAGACCGATATTGGAGTACATACCGCCCCAAACATCGTTGTAAACGTCAGATACAAAACCATTACGGGTCAGGAAAGTCAATTCAGCCGGGAACGGAGAAGAGGCAATAGCTTCTTCATCCTTGATCGCAAACTCGTTGTATGCTTCAAGTATTGGATTCACGCCACCTGGCGTATAGCGGATAAAGCGGTCGTTATAACCTACATTTACCCAATCGCCATTATCATTTGGCTCTGAAATTGGATCCTGAATGGTTTCGAATTTACCCACATAACCGTAGTTAAACAGGCGGTCTTCGTGACGTTTGTCGTAGGTTTTTCCGGTATTACGTTCGTATGCAAACTGCAACTGATAGTTGGCATTGCTGATTGACACGCGTTTGCTGCTACCATTATCAGGCTTGATTGCTTCGGAGTTACCCAAACGATGACGGAAGCGGAAGTTACCGCGGTAGGTATTTCCGTAATTGGTTGGGTTGTTTTGGGCGTTGAGCAGGAACCAGCCAGCTTCGTTCAGTTCAGCACCACCATCCGTCAGATCACGATTGTCCGTAAAGGTACCGGTCAAACTGATGTCAATATTGCTGGTCAGTTTAAGGTCGATCTTACCGTTGAGGTCAATGTTGGAAGAAGTTTGATATGGACGGGCCGCCAAACGATCAACGTCATCGTTGGTCAGGAATTCGGCGCTGTTCACCAGGTTGGTACCCAAACGGGAAACCGGGTGTTGCTCCAGCTGAGCCAGCACACTTTCTTTGGCGCGGTAAACCGGAAGTGCCGGCGGATCGTCTTCATTACGG
>JAEUUS010000345.1 GCA_016787545.1 Saprospiraceae bacterium | reverse complement strand
GCCATCACCGTTTTGTCGACGCCGGCTTTGCTGTTTTTGGATGCGGAACTCTTCTTGGCGGTATCACAACTTTGCGCCAGCGCCAGCGTAAGGATAGAAAGGAGGAGTATGTTTCTCATGGTGGGTAGTTGAAAGGTCATTTATGGTCATTGGGGTCATTTAGGGTCATTGGAGGTCATTTTGGGTCATTGAGGGGGATGGGGGTGGTCATTTTTTTTAACGCGAATGTAAACGCCTTTTTGAATATTACAGTACGGCGGAATGTGTTGGAATGCGCAAATGAAATGATAATGAAAGTATATCAGGCAGCTAAAGGGGCAAAAATACCGGAAAATACTTTGTTTAAGTCTGGAAGCGTCTGCGCAAAACGCTCCGGAAACACAAAATAATGGTGAATAGCTACCGGCAAAGGTTCCACCCCTTGTATACCTATCACAGATTCCACATAAGCGGCAGACATACCACTAATTTGCTGCAATGCCTCCCAAACGGAGTCTTCAGCCAGACTTGGCCAGGACTCTGAGGGGTATTTCAGCACAAATGCTTTGGCATATTCATGCAGAGCCACATTGTACCACTGTTGCGACTTTACAAAGGCCAGCATGACTTGTTCTGCGGAAAACAACAAACATCCATCTCCCGGATGTAACTCCGAGGCATGATCGTATGGATGTTCCGGAGTGGGGAATGGTCGAGGGAAAATGATCACCTTTTCGAAGGCCTCAAAAAGAAAGTCCTCCCGATGGAACGTAAGCATCACGGCCTGCGCCGATATGGCTACCTGCACATCCGGCGGTAAAGAATCTTCCGGAAAAGCCAGCGGCTCCCAGTCGGTACCCATATTGAAAAGTGCGATGCGGCCGCGGAAACGACGTTTTTCGGTATCGCTCAACCGCTGGTAATACCCGTGGTTGCGTTCCAGAAATGCGCGCAACTCTGTGCTGAGTTCAGGCGGATTGCGGGTGTACCACCACCAGTTAATCTGCGGAGAAGTGATGTAAAGCAGCGCGGCCACCACTAAGCATGGCACAAAATAAAAGGCGTACTTTTCGTCGTAAGTCCAGGCCAGCACCAGAAAAACGGCGCCTAAAACGGCAAAAGGAGCAATGAGTCGGTTGGTGAACATGGGTTTGAGTGCAGTTATTCAGTCTTCCAGACCTATAAGGTTTTCCAAAACCTTATAGGTCTGGAAGATTGAATAACTGGTTTGTGTGTCGCAATTGGGCAAAGGTCAAGATAATGCGCTGTTATAACGTTGATTACCAATAAATTTGTTTTAGCGCAACATGTAAAATATTTCAAATACCATAAAAACTACTGCTATGAAGTTCCATTTACTCGTTTGTTCCATCCTGTTAGGCCTTCAGCTAAGCAACCTGAACGCGCGACCAGACCACCAGTGTTCAGATACCCTCTTCCTGCCATTTGTAACTGCCCAAAACGAATGGATTGTGGATTGGAAACATCCCTCTCCCGGCTGGCCTTCTGAAATACGCAGGTATACATTTTCAGCAGACTCCGCACTCAAGGACGGGAAATATTACCACGAGCTCATTTATTCCACGAACATGAGCAGCGGCCCCTGGATTTCCGATGCGCGTTTTTACAGGGAAGAAAATGGGCGAACGTACAGATGGATGGAAAACTCGCCTGAACAACTGATTTATGATTTCAACTTTGTTGTAGGAGATTCTCTGCCTGGTGTTGATCCCAATCAGGCTATCCGTTATGTGGTGCAGATAGACACCGAAACACTTTTAGACGGGATACCCAGAAAATCTGTCATTTTTAACAGCGTTTGCGGCCCTTTCCGCTGGGTGGAAGGCATTGGAGAAATGGAGGATTTTCTTGACTCAGAAACTTTTTGTTCTCTTTGGGACGGAATTCCCATGAGCATCCGTTGCTTCAGCACCAATGGACAACTCTTGTATATCAGGCCGGGACTGAGCACTTGTTACGCCAGTTCCACGAACAACCTTACTACCCGGCCAGTAAAGGCGTATCCTAACCCGGCTTCAGATTTTCTGGCACTGGAACTGGATCAAAATGAACCCTTGCAGCATTTGAAGCTTTACAATGCGCTCGGCGCCCTGGTGCTTTCCACCGGAAACTGCGAGAACAATCGGGTGGTATTGCCAGCACTTACGCCCGGGTTGTATTTCGGTAGCGCAAGATTTTCCGATGGATCAGAAGGGTGGTTCAGGGTAATGTGTATAAAGTGAGAGTCTCTTAAGTAATTTTTACTGCAGAAGCGGAGAGACGCAGAGGTGTAAATAATTGATTGTCAAACTCTCCGCGCCTCTCCGCCTCCGCGGTAAAAAACTCATTTCAGATGCACAGCTATTCTCGCCGCAATGTTATCCTTATTACCATAGCCCTGGATATGAAGGATCAGATTACCCTTAGCATCAAATAGCAAAAAATAGGGATACCCCTGCATACCCAACGCATGATACAATTCCTGTTCAATATCAATGACAATCCTTGATGTATCCTTGATTTCCTTAAAAGAAAAAATCTGCTCAAAATTATCTCTGACACTCGCTTTCCGGTTTTCATACACATAAAATACCGACAACTTATCTGCTACCGACTGATAAAAAGAAGGCATTTCAAGCATTGCTTTTCTGCATGGCGCACAAGTTTCTGCCCATGTCTCCAAAAGAATGTATTTATCCGCGTTGTCCAACAGCGAAACGGTATCCAAGGTAGCATTGATAAAGGCAAAATTGGCCAGGTTGATGTTATGGTTGAGTTCCTGATCATTTGTCTTTATTACGCTATTGCTGGCTTGCGCTTCTGTATCGAAATTAATTCTTTTACCGTCATGCCAACGTAATTTCCACTCATACATAAAAAGGTAGGAATAAAACAAGGTAATAAAGCTAAATACAAAAACATTGGCCGGATTCCGGAGGTCTTTGAGCCATGTAAGTCCTAAAACCAAGGTTATAAATGCTATCAGACCAGGATTAATTATTTGTAAGTAAAATACTGTCTGGAAAATAGCAGAAAAATTATACATTTTGAACCGAAAATACCCAAAATCAATCAGGGAGTTGTATAATCCAATCAGGAAAATCAATGGAAATAGGGCAACGATGCACTTATCCACTTTGCTTAAGCTAAACCCATATTGTCGCTGTAAAAAATATGCGCTTAAAAAAGTGAATGCCAAACCCATGGCAGCGGTTACTTTATCAGCCATTGTTGAATCCAGGAAACAGACACCCCAAATGGATGCCAGTAGGAATCCGTAGCAAAAAAATAAAAACTTGTTCTTCATTTATGGAGAGGTTGATGGTGCCAATTAAGGCTAAATATGTAAAAAGCGTTAAAAAGCACACATCAGACCTTCCGCCTACCCCTTCGCTACCTCCCATCCTTCTGCAATAGCCCTTTTAGCATCCAGCTCACCCGCCTCCTTGGCGCCGCCTATCAGTTGCACCGGTATTCCCATAGCTTCCAATGGCGCCTGTAACTCCCGTAATGGCTCCTGGCCGGCGCAAACAATCACATGATCCACCTGCAGACATTGTTCCTGGCCCTGGATGGCTATATGCAGCCCCTCATCGTCAATCCTGCGGTATTCCACCTCGTTCCACATCTGAACGTTCCGGGCTTTTAAGCCAAGGCGGTGCGCCCAGCCGGTAGTTTTGCCGAGTTTTTCGCCCACCTTTCCTTTGGAACGCTGAAGCAGCCAGATTTGTCGCTTCGGGGTTTCTGCCGCAGGTCGCGCCACGCCCCCGCGCTGGGAATAGGTGGGGTCAATACCCCATTCCTGTTGGTAGTGCGCAACAGATGGTTGCTCTCCATGCTCGTGGGTCAAATATGCCGCTACATCAAAGCCAATACCGCCTGCGCCAATGATAGCCACTTGGGCGCCAACCTGTTTTTGTCCTTGCAATACCTCCAGGTACGACAACACTTTTGGGTGCTCAATGCCTTCTATATGGGGCGTACGCGGACGAATGCCTGTGGCCAGCACCACTTTTTCGAAGCCCTGCGCCTGCAACATTTCTGCCGTTACACGGGTGTTGAGGTGCACGTTTACGCCGTTTTTATCCAGCATTTTCCGGAAATACCGCAGGGTTTCGTAAAACTCCTCTTTTCCCGGAATCCTTTTAGCCAGGTTGAATTGTCCGCCAATTTCTACAGAAGCTTCAAACAAATGCACCTCATGGCCCAGGGCAGCCAGTTCTGTGGAGGCAGAGAGTCCGGCAGGCCCGGCGCCTACAACGGCTACCTTTTTAACGGTGGACGGTGGACGGTTGACGGTGGACGGTTGAAGGTGGTCCCGAGTACTCAGGATGGACGGTAATTCCCATTCCCGGCAGGCGCGGGGATTGACGAGGCAGGAGGCGGTTTTGCCCCGAAAAATATGATCCAGACAAGCCTGATTGCAGGCAATGCAGGTATTGATTTCGTCGGCGCGTTGTGTTTTGGCTTTAACCATAAAATCCGGATCAGCCAGGAACGGCCGGGCCATGGAGATCATATCGGCAAAGCCTTCGCGCAGGAGTTCCTCGGCTTTTTCGGGGGTATTGATACGGTTGGTGGCAATGAGTGGTATGCGGAGTTTGCCCATGAGTCGCTTGGTTACCCACGCGTACGCCCCCCTGGGCACGAGTGTTGCAATAGTAGGTACCCGCGCTTCATGCCAGCCAATACCGGTATTGATCATGGTAGCGCCTGCAGCTTCTATGGCCAGTGCCAGGGCTTCTACTTCTTCCCAGGTGGATCCTTCTTCCACCAGATCCAGCATGGATACCCGGAAAATGACAATGAAGTCTTTACCCGCCTTTTCCCGCACTTTTTGCATAATTTCCTGCGGGAAACGAATACGATTTTCAAAACTACCACCCCATTCATCCGTACGATGATTGGTACGCGGTGCAATAAACTGATTGATCAAATATCCTTCACTACCCATGATCTCTACGCCATCGTACCCGGCCTCCCGCGCGCGCGCTGCCGCATCCGCGAAGTCGTGAATAGTAGCCCGAATCAATCTGCCGCTCATTTTCCAGGGTTTAAACGGCGAAATCGGGGCCTTTATGGCCGAGGGCGCCACTAAAAAAGGGTGCATACCGTAGCGACCGGCGTGCAGGATTTGCATGCAGATTTTGCCACCTTCATCGTGCACAGCCTGCGTCACATTCCGGTGTTTGCGCACCTCTCCCCCTGAGGTCATCTTAGCTCCGAATGGCGCCAGCCAACCCTGTCGGTTGGGGGCAATGCCTCCGGTTACCATCAGCCCAGCCCCGCCGCGGGCCCGGGCAGCAAAATAAGCCGCCAATGCGCGCAAATCATCTTTTTTCTCTTCCAAACCGGTGTGCATAGAGCCCATCAATGCACGATTAGGCAGGGTGGTAAATCCAAGATCAAGGGGAGTAAATAGATGAGGAAACATGTGGAGTGTTTGAATTGCGAGTTTTTGAGTTGGGGTGCGGCTGGATTTTACCACTAAGGCACTAAGGGCACTAAGGTTTTTCCATTTAGAAGAGTCAAAAAACAATCATTTCCGAGCTCTTTCTAAGTGTCCTTAGTAGCTTAGTGGTAAAAAGTACGTTCTAACCATTCCACACCTGTAAAGATACGCCATCCCTTAAATTTCCGTTAATGCTTAAACATTCCTTCCCTTCCCGAGTCTATTTATGTTAGACCACTTCGTGGTCGGGTTGGGGGCACTTCGTGGTTGGGGTTAGGTTAGATTTGGGTGAATAAGTTCAAGGTCATTCTGAATCCTGGCTACCCTCCACCACAACCTCAAACCGAACGCCAACTCAAACACTCCCAAACTCAAACACTAAAACACTAAAACACATGCTTCACCATTTGCTTTGGCGATTTGGATTTGGTCCGCGAACCAAAAGTTGGACAGCCTGGTCGGCGTTGCCGCAGGAGGTGTGGTGGCCCAAGCTGCGCGATGAATCGTTGGCGGCGCCGCAACATTTTGATGTGGCGGATAATGCCGTAAAAGGGCTATTGATGGGGGTGGGCGAATTGGGCAAAATGGAGCGCCGGGAGCTGGATAAGGAACAGCGGAAGGCATTACGAAAACAGAGCAAAGAAGATTTGCAGAACCTGAACCTGCTATGGCTGGAAGAAATGACCCACACCAAGGCGCAGTTGCGGGAAAAAATGGCCTTATTCTGGCACGGACATTTTGCCAGTCGGAACATCAATATCCTGTACCAGCAACAATTACTGGCGGTGATCCGCGAACAGGCGCTGGGCAATTTCGGGGATTTGCTGCGAGGCGTTTCGAAATCGGCAGCCATGATCTCGTTTTTGAACAACCAGCAGAACAAGAAACAGCATCCCAATGAAAATTTTGCCCGGGAAGTGATGGAACTGTTCACCCTGGGCCGGGGGAACTACACAGAAAACGATATCAAAGAAGCTGCCCGGGCCTTTACCGGCTGGAACCACCGGCTGGATGGCGAATTTGTATTTCGCAAATGGGATCACGATACGGGGAACAAAACCATTTTCGGGAAAACCGGCGCTTTTGGCGGGGATGAAGTATTGGATATGCTGCTGGAGAAGCGGGAAACGGCCTGGTTCATTGCCCGGAAATTGTACCGTTTTTTAGTGAACGAACAACATATCCCGGAAGATCGCATCCGGTGGCTGGGCGATCGCTTTTACGACTCCGGCTACAAAATCATGCGCATTCTGGAAGATATTGCCCGATCCGACTGGTTTTATGCACCCGAAAACCGGGGCTGCCTGATCAAATCGCCGGTAGCCTTGTGGGTAGGTATCCGGCGCACGTTACCTATGGAACTGGCCGATCCGGAAAGTCAGCTGATGCTACAAAAAGCGCTGGGGCAGATACTGTTTTACCCACCCAATGTGGCTGGTTGGGCGGGCGGAAAAAACTGGATCGACAGTAGTTCACTGATGTTGCGCCTGCGCATTCCGCAATTGATTTACCTCAATCAGGAACTGGATGTTCAGGGCAAAGCCGACGATGATCAGCAGATGGGACAAACTGGCCGAGGCATCAACCGACGCCTCACGGCAGACATCGACTGGAAACCCGCCATGGATATGTTCAGTCAGGTGCCGGAACAGGATTTGATGGAAAAAATAGGAGGTTTTTTGTGGTCAGTACGCACAAAAAACCTCCCTAAATCAGTAGTAGAAGCACACACACAACACCAAACCAAAGCTGATCGCATCCAATCCACCATCATTCAGTTGATGGCGACACCGGAGTATCAGGTTTGTTAGTGTTTTGGTGTTTTAGTGTTTTGGTTGACGTTCGGTTGGGTGACTCACGGGGCAAAGCCTTCTTGGAAAAATAATTGGAAAAAGGGCTTTTGCCCCGTGAGCTACCCAGCCCAACGCCAACCAAAACACCAAAACACTAAAGCACCAAAACACTAACCCTTGACATATTGCACATTAGCCTGGAATTTCACTTCGTCGGAAACAACGGCGCCGCCGGCTTCGGTGAGGGCATTCCAGGTGAGGTTGAATTCCTGGCGGTTAATTTTGCCTTCTACCTCAAAACCAGCCTTGGTTTGGCCGTATGGATCTACCGCGATACCGCCAAATTCGGCTTTGAGGGTGATGGGTTTGGTTACGTCGCGGACAGTCAGATTGCCGTCGATGGCGTAGTCGGAACCGCCGAGTGAACGTACGCCGGTAGACACGAATTGAAGCGTTGGAAATGCTTCAGCATTAAAAAAATCGTCGCCACGCAGGTGGTTATCGCGCATTTCCATGCCGGTATCGATAGAGTTGGTATCGATGTCAAATTTGATTTGTGCCTGAGTAAAGTCGTCGCCTTCGGTAGAAACTGCAGAAGAAAACTGCTTGAATTGACCTGAAACAGTAGAAATAACCAGGTGTTTTACTTTGAAAGTAACTTCAGAGTGTGCGGAGTCGAGATTCCAGTTCGTAGTTGCCATGATGTTGAAAAATAGGATTGTTGAAATTGAATACACACTAAACACGGTGTTTTGAATTTAGTTGTTGAAACACTTAATTTTTTTTGAGTGTTTTGGTGCCTTAGTGTTTTGGTGTTTTAGTTGACTTTCGGTTGGGCGATTCTTAAGGCTGCGCCTTGAGTGGGTAGTACGATAATGGGAAGATTCAAAAAGCTCCCTTTCCATGGCGGCAGTCTTATTAAACACACAGTCGAACGCCAACTAAAACACCAAAACACTAAAACACCAAAACACTAAAACACTCAAACACCAAAACACTAAAACACTCACCCATGCTTCGTCGCGATTTTCTAAAGTCTGGTTCTTTGGCCACTGCGGCCCTTTGGATGCCTGGTTTCCTGAAATCACTGGAAACACCAGGCGCCGTATCTGTTAATGGCCGAAAACTGGTCATCATTCAGCTAAGTGGCGGGAATGATGGCCTGAACACCATCATCCCCGTGCGCAACGATATATATTATAAGGAACGGCCGCGACTCGGGATCAAACGCGAGCAGGCGCTGTCGCTCACCGATGAGGCTGGTATTCACCCAGCTCTGAGCGGACTAAAATCGCTGTGGGACGATGGCTCCATGGCCATTTTGAACAGTGTGGGATATCCCAATCCGGATCGCTCTCATTTCCGGAGCATGGATATCTGGCACAGCGGCAGCCCGGCAGATGCCTATTGGCAAACCGGTTGGCTCGGACGCTACCTGGATGCGCACTGCGCAGGCAGACCGGCTGCGGCCCTGGAGCTGGACGATACGCTGAGCCTGGCCCTGAAAGGCGAAAACACCAAGGGCCTGGCCTTTCAGGACGTGAAACGCCTGTATGAAAGTACCCGCAGTGCATACTTTGCCGATTATGTGGCAGCTGGCCCCAAGTCGCCCAATGATGAAAAACCGGTAGATTACCTGTACAAAACCATGGCCGAAACCTTGTCGTCTGCCGATTATCTGTTTGAACAAAGTAAAAAACAGCCCACTCAGGCCGCTTACCCTCCTACGGGTTTAGGTCGAGACCTCAAAACCATTGCCTCCCTGATTTTAGCCGACACCAACACTTCCGTGTACTATGCTTCCCTGGGCAGTTTTGACACCCACATCAATCAGGACGGCCAACAGAAACGTTTGTTTGAGGAGTTAAACGGCGCTATGGCGGCATTTGCGGCCGATATGAAGGCTAATGGTAAATGGCAGGAAGTATTGGTGGTTACCTTCTCCGAGTTTGGCAGGCGTGTAGCGCAGAATGCTTCCGGTGGTACAGATCATGGAACGGCCAACAACATGATGTTGTTAGGCGGAGGGTTAAAACAGGAGGGTTTGCTGAATCCAATGCCTGATTTGGTAGATCTGGAAGAAGGTGATGTAAAATTTGTTGTAGATTTTCGTCAAGTTTATGCAACTTTGCTCCAGCGTTGGTTGGAGGCAGATGCCCAAAAAATCCTGAATACATCGTTTCAACCCCTGCTTTTCGTATAAATATTTTCAATAATACGACCGCTTCAACGCCAATACACGCCGTTAATTGTATTCTTGCTGACGTTTAAAAGACCTTGGCATAAATTTGGAATAACTTAAAAGAGAAAAATTACCTTTGTGGCTGATTTTATAATAATCCATTTTTATTGCATCCCGTATGCATTTTAATCCGGCCTTCGGAAGTATGACGAAACGGAAAAGAGCAACCTTCTAACCTTCCCGTTTTCTTCTTCTCCCCGTTTTTTTATTCCCAACCGATTCAGGGTTCATTGGCCCATTATGGTTCCTGATGCTGAAACAACAAACACAGCAACGGTTACCTCTTTGTGCCATATTTCTTTATAATCAATTTATCTAGGCCTATGCGTGATCTCGTGGAACTTGTGGGACTGGTCAACAAGACCAAATTAAAAGGAAGCGGAGTATTTAAATTCATCATCGAGCCCGACTCGAAGATGGAGGTTCTATTTAACGCCCTTTTAGATAAAAAAGTAGAAACGGACGACGACGCCAAAGCTTTATTCAAAAAGAGCGACAGCGACGACGTGAATCTCACCAGCTTGAAGAACAAGTTGAAAGAACGATTACTCGACGCTATTTTCCTGTTAGATTTTAAGGACGCCAACTTTACCAATCGGCAAAAAGCGTTCTTTGAATGCTATAAAAAATGGTCGGCAGCCATGACGCTGTTGATCCGCAATGCCAAAATCACCGGCATTGATGTGCTGGAGCGCCTGCTCAAGCACGCCAAACATTTCGAATTTACGGAACTGACCCTCGATATTCTGCGCGTTTTGCGTCTACAGTACAGCACTGTAGACGGAGACTTGGGCAAGTATGAGGATATGAAGGCGCAGTACGTGGAGTATGAAAAGATTTGGCAAATGGAGAGCAAGGCGGAGTTTTTCTACTCCGAATTGATGGCTCAGTACACCAACAGCAAATCCACCAAGGAAGAAGTTACGCAGCAAGCCGAGGAGTTTTATGCAGAATTGAAGCCATTTATGGCCGTTTGCAGTTCTTTTAAGCTCCACCTTTTCGGCCGGATGGTGCATTTGCTGATCTACAATAGCGTGAACGACTATGTAGGAACCGCCAAACTTTGCGAGGAAGCCATTGCCTTTTTTGATAAAAAAGACTACGATAGTGGCCTGCCGCTTCAGGTTTTCTACTACAACCTGATTGTTTGTTACCTCCAATTGGGCGAGTTTGAAAAAGGCCAGAAAGCTATTGAGCGCTGCGAATACTTCTTTGAAGAAGGTTCATTCAACTGGTTCAAACTCCAGGAACTGTTCTTCCTGCTGGCAGTGCGCACCGAACACTGGGAAGAAGCCTATCATTTGTATGAAAAGGTGACCAATTATTCGCGTTTTGAGGAAAAACAAATCCAGATCGTAGAAATGTGGCGCATTTTCCAGGCCTATGTGTTCTACCTGATCAAAATTGGGAAAATACCCGAGTCCATCCTCAGCGAACGCTCAAAGCGGTTTAAAATGGGTAAATTCATCAATGAAATCAACCTGTTTGCCAAAGACCGCAGTGGCATGAATATCAGTGTACTCATCGCTCAAATCCTATACGCTATAGCAGAAAAAGACTACAAAAAATCCTCCGAACGCATCGACGCAATCGAAAAATACTGTAGCCGCTACCTCAAAGGCGATGCTACTTTCCGCAGCAACTGTTTCATTAAAATGTTGCTCCAGGTACCACAAGCCAATTTCCACCGGGAAGCTTCCAGTCGCAAGGCCGAACGCTATTACAAGCAACTTCGAACCGTTCCTTTAGATACAGCCAGCCAGGCCCACGAAATTGAAATCATCCCTTACGAAATCCTCTGGGATATGGTACTTCAGTCACTTCAGATGAGAATCTGGAATGGCAAGTAGACTTACGACTTGCGACTTACGATGTACGATTTGCGATGTACGATTTGCGACTTAGGATGATTGTTTGTTGCGGGCAGTTTTAATGGACGCAATGGTAATGGATAATAATTCATTTGCTTCTTTGTAAAGGGGAGCAACAGTGGCTCTCCAGGCTTCTGATACCCCTACCGTAAGTTCTAACCAGAACATACTTTCATCCAATTCCTCTTCAACAATTTTTAGCTTGTTGATAAAATCCCTGGATGATTTTGCCCTTTTGGCGGCTCTGTAATTTGCTGCCGAAGAAGTTGCTGCATCAATTAATTGCCTTCCAATAGTCCAATAAGCCGAATCCCGGGGAAATTGTCTGACAAGATTGATGATGGCAATAGCAAAGCATTTGAACCTTTGGTTCCACTGGTCTGGTTTCATCTGGGTTAAGCGTTTAATTATTTCAAAAGTTATTAAAAAAATCCAACTTATCAACCCCTCCCAAACACAAATCACATCGTAAGTCGTAGGTCGTAAATCGTAAGTCGTAAGTAAAAATTCCTTTTCTTCGCGTCGTGAATCCATTCATGATCGCAAGACTGTTTTTACTGTGTTGCTTGCTTTTTGGCAATACACCAGCCATTTTCGCCCAGCCACTGGATGAAATTGAGCGCAATACAGTAGAAGTAGACGAAATTTTAGAGCAGGCAAAACGCTCCCATAGCGACTCACAGCGGGAAGACCTGGCCAATCGCAGTCTTTCCATGGCCAGAAGTCTGCGGTACGATGGCGGCATCATTCGCGCGTCTATTTTGTTAGGCGAAGTTTTTGTCCGCACCGATCGACCGCAGGAAGCCCTCCAGTATTATTTAGAGGCGGAAGCCAAACTCGAAAATGCAGGCAACCGAACCCTGCAAC
Source organism: Saprospiraceae bacterium (assembly GCA_016787545.1). Taxonomy (GTDB): domain Bacteria; phylum Bacteroidota; class Bacteroidia; order Chitinophagales; family Saprospiraceae; genus M3007. The sequence continues at coordinate 26,495 of JAEUUS010000345.1, read as the reverse complement.
TAAATGTCAAAACTGCTATTGGCGACCTGTTTTTTGGGGAAAAGCTGTATGCCTCCGCACGCCGATATTACCGCGAAGTCCTTGCCTTGCGCCCGGAGGATTTTGACACCCGGGAAAAAGCAGCCGATGCCTGTTTGTTTGACATGCGGTTTGACAGTGCCGAAATACTGTATAAAGACTTGATTTACAAGTTTAAAGAAGAAGGCAACAACCCCCGTTTAGTCCAAATTTACCAAAAACGCGCCCGCGCTTACGATGCCGCCGGCGATGCAGGAAAAAGTCTCTATTATTATCTGCTGCTTCAGGATATTATTGAAACAGCAGGTACTACGCAGGAGCAATCCTTGCTATACAACAATCTTGGTCGGCAATATGTCAGCCTCCAGGATTATCCCAAGGCGCTGGAGTATTTCCGAAAGGCTGAAATGCAATGCAGCTACATCCCTTGCGAATATCCGGAGGTATTATGGGCTAATATGGGCATTGCCTTGCATAATACCGGCGAATCCAAAAGAGGTATAGAATACCTGCTAAAAGCGCAAAAACTCCTGATTTCCAGAAAGGATTATGCGGCGCTGGCCAATCTGGAACACCTGATGGCAACGGTGTATTTCAGCAGCAACGACATTTATAACGCCCTGTCACACAACCAAACAGCCATTCAGTATGCTTCCGAGACCAAACAAAAGCAGGTACTCGCTGAAGCTTATCGCACCGGCGCGGATTTGTACCACGATCTCTACGATTTTGAAAAAGCCTTTGAATATTACCGGGAATACCTGAATGTACTGGACGAAATACGGCGGGAAGATCAAACCAAAGAACAACGCCTGACCCAACAACGCGCGCTCCTTTCTGCTGCTGAAGGACAAATTAAATTCCTGATTGCCCGGCAAAATTTCAAGGATCTGGAATTGAATCAGGTGAAATACGAGCGGGAACGTCTGGAATTGCAAAACAAAAACCTGGAACTGGAAGCCCGGCGAAAAGAAGATGAGGTCCGGCTTCTGGAGGCACAGAAAGATGCCGACCAGGCCAAGCTCCGCGAACAAACCCTTCAAGCCCTGCAGGCCCGCCAGCAACTCCGTCTGGCTGCGCAACAACTCGACGCAGAAAAACAAAATCGTGTAATCCTGGAATTGCGGGAAAAAGAACAGATTGAAAGAGCACAAAACCAGGCTGACAGCACCCGACGCGCCCAGGAACTGGAACGTATCCAACGGGAACAGGCTTATCAGACAGAACAGGAAGCCAATTTCCGCCGGGTTGCCTATATTCTCGGACTGGCCTTGTTTGTGGTGTTGCTGGTTGTGGGTATCTCCTGGTGGTTCACCCGCAGATCTAAACGAAGAGTAGAGAGCCAAAACCGGCAAATTCAGGCGCAAAAACTCGAAATCGAAGCAGAAAAACAAAAAAGTGATGTCCTTCTGCGCAATATCCTGCCGGAAGAAATTGCCGCCGAACTGAAAAGCAGCGGACAGGCTACCCCACGACTGTACGAGTCGGCAACGGTGCTGTTCAGCGACTTTGTCAACTTCACCAGCCTTTCAGCCAGGCTTACCCCGGGGCAATTGATTGACGAGCTCAATGAGTGTTTTTTGGCTTTTGATGAAATTTGTGAGCGCCACGGATTAGAAAAAATCAAAACCATTGGCGACGCGTACATGTGTGCGGGAGGTTTGCCAATTCCTAATGATACCCATGCCGCCGATGCCGTACGCGCGGCGTTGGAAATGGCAGAATGGTTGAAAAACCGCCGCGAAGCGCACCCTGATTCCTTTCTCACCGAAATGCGAATAGGCATCCACACCGGCCCTGTAATGGCGGGTGTTATCGGTAAAAACAAATTTGCCTACGATATCTGGGGCGATGCCGTAAACCTGGCAGCCCGCCTCGAAGAACACGGCGAACCCGGCCGTGTCAATATCTCCGGCGCCACCGCCGAAGCCGTCAAACACCTCTACCTGGCCGAACACCGTGGGCAAAAAGATGTGCACAACAAAGGGCAGGTGGATATGTACTTTATTGTGGACGATGGACGATAGGCACCGTCAACCGTCCACCGTCCACCGTCTACCGTCCATGATAGCACACGATCCCAAGGCCTGGTTTGTATGGCCGTATCATTTTCACCGTTCCGATACCGTTCGGCGACTATTTCCCTGGATATTGGTCGTTTGTGCCTATTCAGGTCTGGTTGCCTGGTTGGAGATGGAGGTGTGGCAACTGAGTGAGAAAAGCCACATTCGGAACATCTCCATCATGCATACCCTTTTGGGTTTTGTCATTTCCTTTTTGCTGGTATTTCGCACCAATACCGCCTATGAACGCTGGTGGGAGGGGCGAAAGCTGTGGGGAGCACTGGTGAATAACAGTCGAAATCTGGCTATGAAACTTGCCGCTATGTTGCCTGCCGGGGATCCCGACCGACAATTTTTTGAAAAAGCGATCCCGAAATATGCCTTGCTGCTCAAAAACCACTTGCGCACCGAAGAAACCCGACTGGAATTGTTCGACGATATTCCAGGAGCCCTGCAGCGTCGAATTGATTTGGAAAAACACCTGCCAAATCAACTGGCATCACTCATGATGTTCAAAGCCAATGATATGCTTGTTTCCAAAAAAATCAGCGGAGAACAGTTGTTGTTTCTCAATGCTGAACTTCAGTCATTTACAGACATCTGCGGGGCTTGTGAGCGTATTAAAAACACCCCGATTCCGTATTCCTACAGCGTGTTTATTAAAAAATTCGTGCTGTTTTATGTGGTGACCCTGCCATTTGGCTTCGTGTTCAATCTGGGTTATTGGGTCATCCCAATTGTAGGTTTTATTTTCTATGTATTGGCCAGTTTGGAACTGATTGCAGAAGAAATTGAAGAGCCGTTCGGCGCAGATGAAAACGACCTTCCGTTAGGCAAAATGGTACATGGCATTGAAATACACATTGGTGAGCTTATATAATTATGGCACTTGTCCGTTCCTTTTCCATCGCGCTGATCTGGCGCATCCTGCTGTTGTCGGTTGCTATTATCGCCGCGGTTATGGCAGCATTATGGCCGGACCCTCAGCCCGGGTTAGCTTTTCTGATGGGAATCATAGCAGCAGGAATAGCTGTTTCCTTATTCAGGTATGTAAATGATACCAACAGACGACTCGCTCGTTTTTTTGAAAGTGTACGGTATTCGGATTTCGCTATCCGATTTGCCTCCACCAAAGAGAAAGGTGATTCATTTGCGGAGGTGAACAGGCAATTTAATGAGGTGCTGGAAGCTTTTCGGCAAACCCGTGCAGAAAAGGAAGCTAATCTGCTGTTTCTCAACACCATTGTACAACATTTAAGCGCCGGAATTCTGGTGTTTGATAACCAATCAGCAGTGCTGGTTTCTAATAGTGCTGCATTCCAATTATTAGGTGTTTATCGGTTGCACCATTTGCATGATTTGCCGGAACGGCATAAGGCACTAACTCAGTTTGTACAACAACTTACATCAAAAGGAAAAATGTTGTATCAGCCGGAAACCAGTCGTCAATTAGCTGTACAAGGAGTAAGTGTGAGTTTGCAGGGCAGGGCGGTACGCTTACTTACCCTGCAAAATATTCATCCGGAACTGCAGCGCAAAGAAGTGGATGCCTGGCGTAATTTAACCCGGGTTTTGCGCCATGAAATCATGAATTCCGTCACGCCAATTGTGTCGTTGGTAGAAACCGCACAAGACATTGTAAAGCACGACCTGGCAGAAAGTCCAGCTACCACCGACCTAACCGAAGCGCTGGAAGTGGTGGCTTCCAGGAGCCGTGGACTGGTGAATTTTGTGGAAGCTTATCGCTCATTTAGCGCTATTCCAGCACCTCGTCTGGAAGAAATTTATGCCAAAAACTTGTTGGAGAGGGTTGTGCAACTTACCGGCCCGGAAGCCAAAGAGCAGAAGATACAACTCGAATATTTTGTTCAACCAGAGGGATTGCAACTGTATGCAGATGCTGGTCAGTTGGAAATGATACTCATTAATCTGGTGAAAAATGCCAGGGAGGCACTCCAATCAAATGAGCCAGCCGGAGGCGCAGATCTCCGAATTACCTTGCGCGCAGGCGCGGATACGCGTGGGAAACCATTCATTGAAGTGGAAGACAACGGTCCGGGTATACCCGTTGAACTGCTGGATGAGATTTTTATTCCGTTTTTTACCACTAAGCCCACCGGAACCGGCGTAGGACTCAGTATTTCCAAACAAATCATGCAATTACATGGCGGCGATATTCGGGTAAGTACCGCCATCGGTGGAGGCGCCCGCTTTGTACTGGAATTTTAGTTTGACAATGGAGCAGGTTTACCATAACTTAACTTGAACCACAAAGGAATAGAGGGCACTAAGCAGGGGAATTACATAGGTATAAAAACCACAAAGGCACGGAGAACACTGAAGAAACTTAATCTTTGTGTCCGCTATGCCTTTGTGGTTTTAACACCTTTGTAGCCCCCGGAAAATTCGGTCGATCAGAACTTGCGCACTATGCCCAGGCTAACCGTAGTGGAACCTCCTGCACCAAAAAATAACCCTTCGTTGATATCATTGATGGTGGCGCCCACATAAACAGTTGGTATTGTTTCTATATTGATACCCCAACGTTCATTAAAACTGTGTTGAAGTCCAAATACCCAGCCAAATCTTGGCCGAATATTAAAGGCCAAATCATCTTCAGAATTGGCATATGCACTAAAAAGTGCACTAAATTCCGGTCCATGATAAAACACCAGTTTGTCATCAAGCTCTTTTCGCTTTTCCCGGCCAATGGCAAAAGCTACCTGAAAATTAAAGTTTGTGAATTCTTCCTGAATACCAAGCCCCAGGTCTCCGGTGGCAAAACGTATCCGTCGGTACACATTCTCCTTTTTTTCCTTTTTAAAAAATGCACTGAATGAACTGCCGTCCAAATCCAGAGAACTGAATTGTAATCCCACCTCCCGTTTAGGACCGGTACTTTGTGCCTGAATGCCGGAAAATACACAAAAGCTTCCCAGCATGGTGAGAAACATTACAAGATTTTTGATTTTCATGGTTAAAAACAAATGATTGGTAAATTGAAAAACTACAGTCCATCAACATGAAATGTAGTTGAGTAACAAGGTCAAATTATGATAAGACCTGGCTAGTCTCACTCACATAACCGGAAATTCCTGACAAATCATCGCATAAGTCTGTCGTATTTTCCTATAAATCTGAAAGGGCGATTTCCAGAAACCGTCTCAATCAACACTTTGATGTTTTTTTGGAAAATACCTATGTTTGGCGCATGATTTTGAACCAACGTACCCTTGCACTTCGCGCGCAATGCGAAGATCTTGTGAAAGATTTACAGCAACTTAGTCAGGAAATCGGGCACAAAGAACTGGCTTCCATGGTTGGAGAATTGCGCAACCGGATGTCGGAACCCTTTATGTTTGTGATCGTTGGCGAAGTTAAAGCCGGAAAAAGCAGCTTTGTAAATGCCTTGCTGGAATCCAGGCGTGAAATATGTGCCGTAGCGCCCCAACCAATGACGGATACCGTTCAGCAAATTCTTTATGGGGAAACAGAAGAAACGGTGACAGTAAATCCCTTTCTTAAAAAGTTATACCTGCCTGTTGATATCCTCAAAGATATCGCCGTAGTGGATACGCCGGGCACGAACAGCATTATTGCCAATCACCAACAAATAACCGAACACTTTATTCCTGCCAGTGATCTGGTCATTTTTGTGTTTGAGGCGAAAAACCCATACCGACAATCCGCCTGGGATTTTTTTGACTTTATACACCGCGACTGGCACAAGAAGATCATATTTGTGCTTCAGCAAAAAGATTTGATGTCGGCCGAAGACCTGGCCGTGAATGAGCGCGGCTTGTTTGAATTTGCCCTGAAAAAAGGCATGGAAGATCCGGTTATTTATGCTACCAGCGCCAAAGCAGAGTTGGAAGGCCGGTTTGATCAAAGTAATTTTTCTGCCGTACGCGATTATATCCGTACACATGTTACCGGAGGGCGGGGAGCAGCCTTGAAACTAAAAAACAACCTGGCAACCTCCGGTCATATTCTGGACCGGCTAAGGACCGATCTGGATACCCGTGCGGAGCAGTTTCGTCTGGATACGGAGTTTCGGAAAGACATTACCCAAACCTTGGATAACCAGGAAAGAAAATCAAACCATCATGTGGATTTATTGATGGAAAACCTGCTAAATGGTTATGATCGGATTACTCGGGGAATTGGAGAAGAGTTATCGGCTGGCCTTTCATTCCCAGCCTTGTTGAAGCGTTCCGTGATGGGCTTGTTTAGCAAACAGGCCACCATAACGGATTGGTTGAACGGATTGGCGAAACAACTTGAATTGCAATTGAATGCCGAATTGCGCAATAAATTGAATGATGGAGTGGTGGATCTTGCTGATTCTGTGCAGCAAATGGCCAAGTTGATCGATTTGAAAATTCGTGCGGCAGATACGCTTGTTAAAAGTGATTCCTATATTTTCGAAACGATTTCTGAAAAACGGGCAGCTGTGATGAAAGAGCTTCAGGAGGCATTCGCCAGGTTTATGACCCGTTCTGAAAATTTTAATGATGGCAAGTTATTCCCGGAAAACACCACAGTTTCACCCAGTATTGCTGCGGGAAGCGGTGCGGCTATCATCGGATTAGTGCTGGCAGGTGTAACTAAAATGACGGTTTTTGATGTTACCGGCGGCCTGCTTACAGGCATCGGAATGTTGTTTGCCGGATTTACTGCCAGAGCCCAACGGAGCAAGATTGTAAAAGGCTACGAAGCAGAGATCAGCAAGGGTCGAATCCAGATGCAGGATGCCCTGGAAAGCAAACTTCGCGGGTATGTAAGAACTATAAAGGGTCGCATTGCTGACAATTTTGGAGAAATTGATGCGATGTTAGACCAGGAAGAATCACAGATTTTATACCTCAATGAACAACATTCAGCATTAAAAGAGCGGTTGAAAATCATTGATAATGAACTGGAAATCAATTAAATAAAACTGATTTTGTTGTTTGCCTGGAGCAGTCTGTTCAGTTTGATACCGCAAAATCTTTTTCAATCTTCTGTGTAATGAGTATGCTAAAAAAATGAAAGTGGCGTTACTTTTGCATGAAGAATTTAATCCCGGATTTAATCCAACTGTAACACCTGAATATCAGTCCGACCTATTCCGGATTTTTCATAACAACACTATGACCAGCCTTCAACAAAGGCTCCTACATTGATTTTATCACGGCTGTTCCAGCCGACGATATAAAGACGTAATCGGTTTTTGGGATGTCCTCTTCCGCAGCAATGTGGAGGGGGATTTTTTTTGATTTACGATTTGCGATTTGCGATTTGCGATTTGCGATTTACGATTTACGAAAAAACTGGGGTTTCTTTTTCACTCTGTGCGTAGCGAAGGGACCGGCGAAGCCTCGCTCCAGGGTATTGGAAGAAAAAAATGTCCGGTCAGGATCAGGGAAACGATCTCTACCAAACGATGCGCGGGAAAAATTGGATATCAGACCCTTCGCTATGCTCAGGGTAACAAGTAGACATCAGCGTTTTGGCAAGTCGTAGGTCGCAAGTCTACTTACTTCTCATTCGTACTACCGGACAAATCATCTCTTCTAAGCTGATACCGCCGTGTTGGAAGGTGTTTCGGTAATAATTGTGGTAGTGGTTGTAGTTATTTGGGTAGAGGAAGAAATAGTCTTCCTTCGCAAAAATGAACGTGCTGCTGATATTCGGACGAGGTAAGCCTGCCTTGAGTGGATCTTTGATGGCCAGCACATCACGAGCTTCATATTGAAGGTTTCTGCCCACTTTGTAACGTAGGTTGGTGGTGGTTTCACGATCACCAACCACTTTGGAAGGACTTTGTACCCGGATGGTACCATGGTCGGTGGTTACAAACAGCTGTACATCACGACCTTCCAGTTTCTGAAGAGCCGTCCAAAGAGGGGAGTGCAGGAACCAGGAGCGGGTGAGTGAACGATAGGCACGCTCGTCACCAGCCAGTTCCTTGAGTACTTCCATCTCTGTGCGCGCATGAGAGAGCATGTCGATAAAGTTGTACACGATCACTGTTACATCGTTGTTCATGTAATGTAATATATTGTCGTTCAGCTCTTTACCGTGATTGACATTGGTTACTTTTACATAATCCCATTTCACCGGTTTTCGGAATGAGCGCTCAATTTGCTTGCCCAGGAAAAAGTCCTCAAACAGGTTTTTCCCACCTTCATCCGTATCATTTTTCCATTTGTCGGGGAAATTTTTCTCAATTTCAGAAGGCATCATTCCGGCAAAAATGGCATTTCTGCTGTACTGGGTGGCTGTGGGCAGAATACTGAAAAAGTAGCCCTCATTCTCTGTCCGAAATTGCTCGTTCAGAATTGGCTCAATGGTTTTCCATTGGTCGTACCGCAGATTATCCAGCAGTACCACTATGGTTGGCACGCCATTGCCGATGTGCGGAAAAATATGTTTTCGCATCATGGAATGCGACATAATTGGCCCAACCTCTTTTGTACGGTCTACCCAGTCAAAGTAGTTTTTAGTGACAAACTTGGAAAATTCTGTGTTGGCCTGTTCTTTTTGCTGCGACAGGATTTCACTCACCCCTGTAGCCTGATTGGCATCTACGCGCATTTCCCAGTTTACAATTTTTTTATAGGCCTCCACCCATTGGTTTTGATCTAATCCGCCAGTAATTTCCATGAAGATTTCACGGAATTCCTGTTGGTAATTCTGGGCAGTTTTTTCACTCAGCAGACGCTTGTTGTCCAAGATTCGTTTCAGGGTCAGCAGAATCTGATTTGGGTTTACGGGCTTGATGAGGTAGTCTGAAATTTGTCCGCCAATGGCGTCTTCCATTACATGTTCAGCCTCATTTTTAGTAATCATGACCACCGGCACATTTCGGTTTAGCGCTTTGATTTTCATCAGCACTTCCAGTCCCGTAAGTCCGGGCATACTTTCGTCCAGGAACACCACATCAATATCTGATGCCTGCTCAGTGTATAAATCCACAGCATCGTAGCCATTTGTGGCGGTAACAACCTCATATCCTTTGCCTTGAAGGAACATCAGGTGTGGTTTCAGGAGATCAATTTCGTCGTCGGCCCAAAGGATTTTTGACATATCAGGAAAGGAGTGAGGTGGTGTGGGTGAAGTAAATCGAAACCCGCATGGTTGGCGGGTTGAGTTTTGAAATGGGAATTAGAATTGGCTAAAACGTTAGGAATCATTTTGGCATATATGCTGGCAAAAATAATTTTTTTGGCGCATTAAAGGTGCATTATCCTGCCGTGTCCTGAAAAATCAGGGTTCTTTGGGTTTTAGCTACCAATTGATAGCCGTTGTCAAGCAAAAATCCATAAACACCCTGGTGAGAAATGCCAGTTGAATGAATTTGAAATGAAGCATCCTCTGCCAGTATAAAGGTTGGCCTGAACTTTTTCCAATCATTTGAACGTAACACTAATTCATCCAAACCTTCTACATCAACAGAAAAAAAATCAATTTTCTGGCCTGGAGGAAGATGGGTCTCCAATACGGCTTCAAGGGGTAAAACAGGAACAGTTACTTCTTTCCTGATTTTATAACGCCCGCCCGAGGACCGTTCTTCCGCAACCATTTTTGAAAGGGTGTTTAAAGCGGGCTCGTCAAAACAATAAAAGGTTAAACTGCCTTTTTCTGCCCCTATTGCCAATTCAAGATTGGTATCTCGACGGCGTAACCAACGGAACAAGTTCATACTGCCAGGAGTGGCGTCAATATTGATTCCCTGCCATCCGTTCCGGTAAAAATGATAGGTATTAGAAAACCGCACAGGGTGATGTGCGCCAACATCTATGTAAAAACCTTTGTAATTCCTGGGTTTGTTTTCCAGAAACGAACGCAGTACCATATCCTCACCGTCCTGAGAATAGGATTTTTGATGCCGGATTAAATCCAGTAGTTTGATGAGTATTTTTTTGATTGAATCCATCAGAATCGATGAGTTAGCGCAAATCAAGTACAATCTTCCGGGGCAAACCTAAGGCTCCTTTTCCAATTTGTGCGAATGGTGCAAAAACGAGGTTGGCAGTTGCTTGCATCAAGGTTTGTCTTTTACCTGTCAAACTGCAGGAAGTTTTTTGTTTTATTTAGCAATTTTAATCACCTTTGAAACCTTAAACCTAAACACATAGTACTACTTATGAACTCTAACAGCAGGAGCAGGTCATTGCTCACACTCATTGGTATTATTTGTCTGAATGGGCTTCTTTTTGCCCAAAAAGACACGGAATTCTGGTTTGTTGCACCGGAAATTTCTCAAAACAACGCCAGTAATTTTGATCGGCCGGTAGCTTTTCGCTTTTCTACTTATGGCACTCCGGCAATCGTCACAGTCTCGCAACCTGCTAATCCGGCATTTCCTGTGCAAACAATTAATATTGCCGCCAATACCAGTGGAGTGCTACAATTGCCTCCATTTTTTCAATTTGTTGAAAATACCCCGGCAAATACGGTTCATAATAAAGGGTTTCTTATCCAGTCAACTGCACCCATTACAGCGTATTATGAACTTATTGGCGGAGTACCGAATAATCCTGAGTTGTTCTCTATGAAGGGTAAAAATGCCCTGGGAACAACTTTTTACACGCCTTTTCAAAATATTACTGATAACTCCGCAGACTATACGCCATTTCCAAAATCTGCGTTTGATATTGTTGCTTCCGAAAACAATACAACGGTAACGATCACTCCAACCCGAGCAATAGTTGGGCATCCGGCAAATGTTTCGTTTAATATTACCCTGAATCGTGGACAAACCTGGTCGGGTGAGGCATCCAGCCACTTAGGCAACCAACACCCAACCGGGACTAAAATTGTGTCTGATAAACCAATTGCCGTTACTATTAAAGACGATTTGTTGGAAAGTGGCTGGCTATTTGGAGGCTTTTGTCGTGATGTTATGGCAGACCAAATGGTTCCGGTGGATAAATTAGGTACTCGTTATGTCGTTCAAAAAGGTCTGCTAAATGGAGATGAATTTGCTTTTGTACTTGCAACAGAAAACGGCACACAAGTGAAAATGGATGGTGTTGTGGTGGCTCCAAACCTGAATGCCGGACAAATGGCAAATTTATCGGTGACAGCAGGCCCACACATGATTGAAACATCCTCACCGGCCTATGTATGGCAAATGACCGGACATAATTGCGAAGTTGCAGGTGAAATCATGCCTGCATTGGATTGCAGTGGTTCCAATGCCGTTCGGTTTGTACGTTCTACAGCAGAACCTTTCCACCTGTTTCTAACTACACGAAATGGGTTCCAGGATGGTTTTGTGCTAAATGGCAACCCCAACCTGATTTTACCAGGAAGCTTTCAGGTTGTTCCAGGTTCAGGCGGTGAGTTTGTAGCTGCCGCTATCTCTTTTGAAAATAATGTCATTACTGCAGGGCAGTCTTCAGTGGTGTCCAATTCGCAAGGACTGTTCCAAATGGGCTTTTTAAATGGAGGCGTGACAACAGGCTGTCGTTATGGGTTTTTCTCTGATTTCGGTAATAAAGTATTGGTTGAAAATACCATCGCGCTTTGTGCCGGCGATACTACTTTAATAGAAGGTCAGAGTTATACTGCTCCGGCAAGTTTGAATTTTATACATCCAGGTATTAATGGAGCCTGTGATACATCATTTGTGTATGAATTAATCCTTAAAAATCAGGTAGTAACCAATACATTTATCCCGTTATGCCCTGATCAAAGTATACTAATTGGTGGATTTTCCTACTTTGCGCCTAATGTAGTCAATGTACTTAACCCTGGTCAAAACGGCGCCTGTGATACCCTCGCTACCTATGAACTAACCCTCAAACCGCAGGTTTCTTTCACCCAAAATATCGCACTTTGCCCGGGTGAAACGACCTTGATCGGCGGTCAACAATACGCGGCTCCGGCTATTGTTAATCTTACGCATGCTGGCCAGGGCGATGCCTGCGATACCCTCGCTACCTACGAATTGACGCTCAAACCCCAGGTTTCTTTCACCCAAAATATTGCACTTTGCCCGGGTGAAACGACCTTGATCGGCGGTCAACAATACGCGGCTCCGGCTACTGTTAATCTTACGCTTGCTGGCCTGAATGGCACCTGCGATACCCTGGCTACCTACGAACTTAGTCTAAAATCCCAGGTGTCCATCACGGAAAATATTCCGCTTTGCCCGGGTGAAACGGTTTCGCTGGGAGGTCAAACCTATACCGCTCCAACCTCCGTGAACCTTACCCTTGCCGGCCAGGGCGATGCCTGCGATACACTGGCAACTTATATCCTACGATTACTGCCTCAGGAAACATTTACGCAACCAGTTTCGCTTTGCCCCGGCGAAACGATCGTACTCGGCGGCCAAACGTACACGGCGCCCGCAACGGTTAACCTCACTCTGCAAGGTCAGGGCGATGAATGCGATACGCTGGGTACCTACGTTTTGAGCTTGTTGCAGCAACCAACCGTCAGCAGAACCATTCAGTTTTGTCCTGGCGAAACAGTTACGCTCGGCGGCGTAAATTATACCCAGCCGACAACGGTAATCCTTAACCTGCCCGCAACAACCGGATGTGATACCATTGCAACCTACACGTTGGTTTCACTTACACCGGCTCCTTCCAATGTGGGAATTTTTTGCCCCAATAATGTAAGCTTAGTCACTATCCCCGGTACTGGCCCAACGGTAGTGAATTACCCGATGCCTGTTGCCGCAACAGATTGTCCCTGCCCGGGCGTAGCCTTGAATTTAAGCGCTGGCCTGCCTTCCGGAAGTGTATTTCCCGTAACCAGCACACCAGTATGTTGGGTGGCAACCGACAGTTGTGGACAGTCATCATCCTGCTGCTTTGTGGTAACCGTACGGGAAGAAGAACCCTGTGATGTGAAATTATCCGGTTGCCTGAAATACGAACTGCTCACTATTACCGCAGATGCAGAAAAGAACAGAACCTATCGGGTAAGGGTAACAAATAATTGTTCTAACCGCTTGATTTACACGGCAATACAGGTTCCGGATGGTATGACTGCCATATATCCGACAGATAACTCCACATACGAAGCGCCAAATTCTGGCAGGGAATATCTGGTGCGCAGTCCTAACTATTCTCCTATGTATTCAGTGAGGTTTAAATCTACTACTGATAGCATAGCCAACGGGGAATCCGAAATATTCAGGTATAAACTCCCGGCACAGGCTGATGTGACCTTTATCGACATTGTTTCCCGATTGGAGCCACAAATTTTCCTGGAAGCACATTTGAATACGTTCTATTGCCCAATCGGTGTAACACCTGCAGGGGAGCGCCCTGGAGAAGATCGATTGGATAAAGTACACCCGCTTCCGGCAAATTTGCTGGTTTTCCCCAACCCAACGCAAGGCGTTCTCTATCTGGACCTTGCTGATTGGGACGGACAATGGCTGAATATTCGCCTTGTGAATAGTAATGGACAAACCGTACTCACCAAATACGCACTTGCCAATGGAGAATTACTTCAATGGAATTTGCCGGAACAACTTGCTCCCGGACTATATTTCCTCGAAGTACAAGGACCGGATGGTAAAAAAGTGGTGGAAAAAGTGGGTGTGATCCGTCATTAAACCACTAAGTCACTAAAGTCACAAAGGGACTGTCCCACAAGTTGTTTTTTTTTACCGCGGAGGCGGAGAGACGCAGAGGGAGCGTTAACTGAGAGTCTCACTCAAAGTGAGACTCTCAGTTAACTCAGTTTACGCTCCCTCTCCGACTCCGCGGTAAAAATTACTTTTGAGACGCTCTCATGAATTACCAACCAGGAATAAAATTCAACCCAAACCTCCAGCTTTTCTGACTTTCCGGAGCGCTTATGGGTAATGCGAAATAAGGTTCCAATACCATATATCCAAACAAATTGACCCGCAGTGAAACACCGGTAGACAGGATCGGAACATGTTGAATATAGGCATCCTTTTTCAGGTCCTCTTTTTCATAAAACGACAATCCGGCATCAAAAAACAAATTCAAATCTGTGATCAGAAAATTGGATTTGATGAGCGATAATTGTCTTGGACCAGTGAATGGCAGGCGTATCTCAAAGTTTCCAATGAGCATTTTGCTGCCCACCGTACGGTAGATAAAAACTGAATCCTCTGCTGCATTATACACATCCCGATCATAACCTCTTACAAAAAAGGAGTTGCCCGCAAACAGTGGATATTGCAAACTAAATGCCGTGGATTCCCCTCCTGTGCGCGCGTATGCGAGCCCGCGCACCGCAAACGTGACTGGCTTTGCATAAAAATACCTGCGGCCATCAGCCAGGAAGGAAGTGAAGTTGAAATCCCCCAGCAGGTATTGTTCCACCCCGACCCGGTACCGCCAGCCTTTTAGTGGCGCAGTGAACCCAAAGTAGGAGTTGTCGCCCACAAATGCTGCCTGAATATTGTTCAAATTCAGGGTTGCACCTTTTGGTAGTTTCTGCCGGTCGGTTCCGTAATAATTGCCGCCCAGGGTATAATAATCATTGTATTCTGTAACCCTACTGCTGTAAAATTCTGCAGATGTCCCCATTTCAACACGTTTTGTAACAGAAAGGGGATAAAATACCGTACCGCCAATGCGTTGTTGAAATACCCTTTCCAGTCCCAAGGTGCTTTTCAGCAATGGAACGGTTCCAGAGGGAGTTTGCACATCCACATATTCATAATACTGGTACCACCCACTCTGGAATGCAAAGTGAGACGCGTTGATGCCCCAGCCAATCCGCCTTTTTTGATTGATATAAGATACCTGACCGCCGGCATCCTGGATATCGCCATTCAACACGGCGCCAGCATAAAGCTGATTATTGCCTAAAATATCACTAAAAAGAGCATCCACGCCACCCGCAAGGCCGGTTTGGGCGCCAAAACTGCTGTTCCCGGTGTTTACGCCTACCCCCGTACTACCTCCCAGATAATCAAGTTGAAATTTAGGCTTAAACTTCTTTGGGGTCATTTGCGGATTAGTCTCTGTTTCTGTGTCCATTAGCCGCAATCCGGTGTTGACCATATCCTTTTGCTTGGGGCTAAACGGGGGCAATGCAGCTGCCACCTGATCTACTGACATGGGATCCAATTCCTTTACCTCAAAATCCGCATCTTTTGCCTGATGGATGATGTAGCGACCCTTGCTGTAGTAGGTGTACAAAATCCGGTCGCGGTCGTCAGCTACGCTGATGGCCGGGGAATACGGGGTTACTCCTGTAATACCGGTCATCAAATCGGTTAGCTGGTACACTTTTTTAGTGGCAACATCATATTTGTACAGGTTTCGCCGTCCATCGCGGTTACTCAGAAACAAAAGATTGCCGTTTTTATCATACTGAGGGTTCATGTTGTCGGCGCCCGGGAAAATGTCAATGTTCTCCGCTGTGCCGGTTTCCATATTCATTACTGCCAGATTCATCGTCCAGGCGCCATTGGTTCTTCCCCGGTCTATACTCAATGCATCTGTAGAATAGGCAAGGGTTTTACCATCGGCACTCCAGGTTGGCAGTATCTCGGAATAGCGGTCATTGGTAAGTCGCTTTACTTTTTTGGATTTGAAGGTGTATTGGTACAAGTCGGTCTGACCATTTACCAGGCCACTCACCACAATGCTTTTGCCGTCCGGGCTCCAGGCTGGGTTGCTGAATGCCGGAACGCCCGGAATTTTGATTTTCTGCGTTTTCCGGCCCTTGAAAATATCCTTGACAATCAGTACGCTGCGACCTTTTTCATAGGCATCAAAGGCAAATCGTTTGCTGTCAGGGCTCCAGGTGCCGGCACTTTCTAAGTAATTGAGGTGGTCTGTATCGCCATTGGAAGTCGTGCTGTACACCCGGCGCATGACCTTGCCGGTTTTGGCGTCTGCCAGGAAAAGATCCGTGGAAAACAGATTTTTTTCAGAAAGAAACACCACGTATTTCCCATTTGGGCTGAGTACGGGTGAAATGTTCATTTGGCCAGCATTGTCGTCGTCAAGCAGTGTTTTTCCCGGAAGATCTTCTTTTTTGCCTTTAATCGCCCATCGGCCATAGTGGTCTTTCAGGGTGCGCCTCCAGCTGTTTGACAAGGAATCCAGGGAAATACCAAGGGTGTAAGGAACGGCATTTTGCAGGCCGTATTTGGCTGTGTTCATAAACAGCGGTTCAATGGCCTCATCGGAATACGTGCCGCTGATATAGCCCCAAAAAGCCTGTCCCCATCGGTATGGGAAGTATTTGCCGTTGTCCAGATCCTTAATCCGTGGCACCTGATCGTTCAGAACGGCATCCCGCATCCAAAGAGAGGTATTGGCGTCAATGCGCCCGATGCTGAGGTATTCGGCCAATCCTTCCACCATCCAGAGCGGGATATTGGCCAGATTACGCATAGTGGTAGAATCACCGTTCAATACTTTGTTGTATTGGAACGCATGAACCAACTCGTGTCCAAGTACGTGGTGTGTTTGTTGGTTGGTTGGCGCCACTGGGAATACAACCCGGTTGCGCAATCCTTCGGTAACCCCGCCCGTTCCCACGCTGATATCGCCCAAAATGGCGTTGGTTTGCTGGAATCCGGCGTGATCATTGTAAATAATCAGTGGATTTTTAGTGGTAAAAGTATCTTTCAATACCTTGGAATGCATGTCATACCAAAGCTCGGCTGCCGCCGCTATTTCTTTGAGCTTTTCCGGGTTGTCCAGATAGTCGTAAATGATAAAGTGCTCGGTTTCCGTCACTTTAAAGGGCTGTTGATTGTATCTGGGTTTATTGCGACCGAAATATTGAGCTTGTAGGGATCCGCTCAAAAGGGTAATAAACAGCGTAATAATTAAAATCGTCCGTTTCATGGCATGTATGGTTTAATGTATCCCGGAATGCTTTTCCGGGAATTACGCCTCGTTAGAGACGCAACATTTGTGCTTTTAACAATTATAGACGCAAAAATGCTATACAACAGATGTTAGCATTGCGTTAAATGCGCTCGAAAGGTAAAGGGCTTGACAATTTCTCTCCAGGAAAAAACGGGTTTGGTGCTTTCCCTTTTCCCTTCATAAATTCGCCCCACATTCCACCACATTCCCCTCATTAACCACATTCCACCACATTCCCCACATTAACCACATTCCACCACATTCCCCACATTCATGAAAGACACCATTCTCCTTGTTGGCGCCGGCGGTCAGATAGGCACAGTTTTGACGGAAGCCCTTCGCAAATCTTTTGGATCAGATCAGGTAGTTGCAACCGATTTGCGCCCGTTGGAAAATCAAAATGGCCCAACGGAAATTTTAGATGCCCTCGATGGTAATGCACTGGCAGAACTGGTCAAAAAATACAAGGTTACCCAAATTTACCACCTGGCGGCTATTTTGTCGGCTACCGGAGAGAAAAATCCAATGTGGGCCTGGGATATCAACATGCGCAGTTTGTTTAATGTGCTGGAAGTGAGTCGGGAGCAACAGGTTGCTAAGGTGTATTATCCGTCTTCCATTGCTGTTTTCGGGTTGGAAGCCTCTCCGGCCATGACGCCTCAATACAGCGTATTGATTCCGGGTACTGTATATGGTATCAGTAAAGTAGCCGGCGAAAACTGGGCGAATTACTATTTCCGCAGATACGGATTGGATGTCCGCTCTCTTCGTTATCCGGGTATCATTGGTTACGAGAGTATGCCGGGTGGAGGTACCACGGATTATGCTGTGGATATTTATCACTATGCGGTTCAAAACAAAGCTTACGAATGCTTTTTACGGGCCGATACACCTTTGCCTATGTTGTATATGCCGGATGCCATTCGGGCTACACTGGAGTTAATGGAGGCGCCCGCTAACCAACTTCAGGTACGCACTAGCTATAACCTGGCAGGCATGACTTTTAATCCGGGCGAAATTACCGCAAGCATTCAGAAAGAAGTTCCGGATTTTAAGGTGAATTACGTGCCTGATTTTCGCCAGGCGATAGCAGATTCCTGGCCTGCGTCTATCGACGATTCTGCCGCACGCCGTGACTGGGGCTGGAAACCGGAATACGACCTGGACGCCATGACAAGAGATATGCTGTTCCATTTGCGGAAGCAATATGGAATTTAACCATATTTATTCAGGAAAAATTTGGGATATACTGCAGGTTGAGGATTTTCTCTACATTACATCGGTTTTTCAAGGCAAGCTTCAAAAATCATGCGCCATGAAAAAGACGAGCCTAACCCTGTTGTGGGCATTTTGCCTTACTCCTTTATCTATTCTTGCACAGGTCAGGTACAAACCTGATTCCTTACTTCAAGTTTTGCCTACCGCACAAGGAAGGGAGCGCATTGAATTGTTGCGCCATTTAAGTCGTGCGTTCATTGGAAGTAATACGGAAAAAGCAGTAGGATATGCTAAGGAGAGTGTATTGGAAGCAGAAAAACTTGGAAATGACACTTTTATCGTAAGGAGTCTGAACAATCTGGCCTCCGCGCTCCAAAATAGTGGCGATCGTCGCAACAGCCTTCCTTATCTGGATAGAGCCATTGAGATTGCCCGAAAAAATGGCAACCAGATTCAGCTGCTGGAGAGTCTTGAGTTCAAAGCAACGGCATACGCCGGAATGAAACAAACAGATAAAGCTTTGCCACTTGCTCAGGAGGCCTTATCCATTTCTGCGACAATGAAGGATTCTGTTGGCATTCTCAATGCGATGGAAATAATTGCCGCGGCTCATAAAGATTTGAGGCAATATGCAGAAGCTGAACGAGTATACAGGCAGGAAATTGAACTGCTAAAATATCTACCTAAAAGACTTTTTGAAAAGGGACGTGTATATGTTAATCTGGGTGAAGTGATCATGGATCTAGGAAAGCCCAGGGAAGCTGTGGCCCTTTTTCAGCAAGGTAAAGAAGCCTTTGAACAATTTGGGTATCCGGCTGGAGCATTAATTGCAACCATTGATCTTGCAAATGGATTGATGGAATCTTTGGAATTTGAATCAGCCAGGAAATCTTATGAAGAAATCTTACGTGGAAATGAATCCATTGGCGATCCGGAAATCAACGCGCTTGCACATACCGGATTAGGTGTAATTGCCATGCAAAACCGAACATTTGAGGTTGCAAAAAATCATTACTTAGCCGCTGAAAAAGATGCGGGTGGTGCTGAATTATATCCTGTTCTGGAAAAGGTGTATGGTCACCTGAATGAGTTGTATTGTTTGATGGGCGACTATCCAACGGCAAGGATATACGGTAAAAAAGAAAAAAACTGTGCAGATTCTGTACTTACAGCAGATGTCAGGGATCGTTTGAGTGAATTACAGGTGCAATATGAAACAGCAGAGAAAGAGCTCAAAATAGCACAGCAAAAAAGCGAATTATACCGAACCAGTGTCGTGAATTACGGCCTCAGTGGAAGTCTGCTGGCGATTTTGATACTGGGTTATTTGTTTTACAATCGCTTCAAACTTCGTAAAAAGGCTGAACTGGATGCAGCTGTTATTGCAGAACAAAAACTGGGCTTGAATGCCGTTATCGAAGCACAGGAAGCAGAACGAAAACGGATTGCCCGCGATTTGCACGATGGCATAGCGCAGGAATTAGTGGCGCTTAAACTGGGATTTGATGCCCTGGGCAGAAAAATGTCCAAAATAGCCCCCGAAGAATCAGCCAGATTTGCCGAGCTTGGAGAACAATTAGACCAGTCTTGCACTGAAGTTCGTAGTATCTCCCATATCATGTCGCCACCTACCCTGGAACAGCAGGGACTTGCGCCAAGCCTGGAGTTGTTGCTGAAGCATACCCTGCAATATTCCGGTATTAACACACAGTTTAAGGCCCGCGACATACCACTTCAACTGGAAGATAAAGTGGAAATTGGGTTATACCGAATCACACAGGAATTGCTGAATAACATCGTTAAACATGCCCGTGCAGCCAAGGTGATGGTAGAACTGTATATGAAAGATAATCAGTTGATTCTCCAGGTGGAAGATGATGGCATTGGATTCGACATTGAAGCCGCCCGAAGCCGCGGTACCATGGGCGTGCTTAATATTCTTAGTCGGGTAAGTACCCTGGGCGGAGCTTTTTTAACTGAACATAGAAATCCTCAGGGCACCATCGCAATCATTAAAGTTCCTGTTTAAACCTTTTCTTTCAACTATGTCCATCCCCGTACTACTTGCCGACGATCATCAACTGGTCCGTAAAGGATTCCGGGCATTATTAGAGGAGCTGGAGTTTGTAGAAGTGGTTGGAGAGGCAGCCAATGGGAAAGAGGCCATACAATTGATGCGAAACGGCGCCAAACCCCAAGTAGTATTGCTGGATTATGAAATGCCAGTGATGAACGGCCTGGAAGCAGCAGCAGAAATTCGAAAGGACTTCTTTGGGGTGAAAGTGATTATGCTGACCATGCTTCAGAGCAGGGAACTCATTGAACAAGCCATCGCTAATGGCGTAAGCGGGTTTTTATTCAAAAATACCTCTCTGGACGATCTAAGTACCGCCATTCAAAAAGTAGCTGCCGGCGACTCGTTTTTTAGTACAGAAGTAGCACTTACCCTGGCCAAACCAGTACACAATCCGGATGCGCCATTGCTTGCACAATTGTCGGATCGTGAATTGGAAATTCTGAAACTGGTAGCGCAGGGCTTCAGCAGCTCTGAAATAGGACAACAATTATTTATCAGTCCGCGTACGGTTGATACCCACCGGAACAACATCCTGCAAAAGCTGGATGTGCATGGTATACCGGGTTTGGTGCAGTTTGCCGTGCGGAACAAGCTGATTTGATCCCTCTAATTTCCTGAAAATACGCAGATCTGCGTAGCCATTTTACGTTTGGTTGCGTAAGGTACAGCCTCCTGTGTGCCTGCACTTTTGTGGTGTCAAATGAAAGACAAGACACGGCAGCTCATCTGCCATCCATTTTTCACCATTCTAAAACTCATTTCACTATGAAAAACATTCTTTTCAACCTCATTGCCATTTTAACTTTAGCCACTTCTGTTCAGGCGCAATCCGGTGGCGTCCTTTGGATGGGCAGCCGCAATGCCACCGGCGAAGCCAGGGCTGTTCATGCCGCGCTCAAAAAAGCATACGATGCCTTCCTTGCCGGCGACTTGAAAACTGGCTTTGCCATTTACACCGAGGACGCGTCTGAAATCGGCCCGGATGGAAACATTACCCATGGGAAAAAAGCCATGGAAGAAGGCTGGGAGGCTTTCTCTAAAATGACGGACAAACCGGCAGTATTTAAATACGAAAATGTACAAGTTCGCCTACTGACACCCGATGTTGCTTTGGCGATCTGGGATTCCGAAGCAGATATCGTACTAAACGGCCAGCAGATAGGCGGCAAAAGCAAAGACGCGGCTGTGCTTCGCAAGATCAAGGGAGAATGGAAAATCGAGTTCGATCAGCTTACCCCAATGCTGGGTATGCCGGCGCTTGATGCCGATAGAAAAGACTAATTGCCAGGATAACAGTTTTTGCCATAAATCCTAACCCGGAGAAAAGGCCCCATAGCAATGCTCTTTTGGGTGTTACAAATGGGGCTTTTTCTATCCATAACTTTCCTGGAAGATGAAAAAAATACTCAAATGGACAGGTATTGTCCTGGGGGCTCTTTTGCTCCTGATCACTGGAACAGCGTTTTATCTGCGCAGTTCTGCACAAAATAGACTGGAAAAAAAGTATCAGATTCAGCCTAAGTATATTACTGTGCCTTCAGATTCAACTGCTATTGCTGCAGGCAAAAAATGGGTGTCTTCCCTTTGTATCAACTGTCATGGTGAAAATCTGGCAGGAACTGAATTTTTCCATACGCCGGATCTGGGCAGTATTCCAGCGCCAAATCTAACCCCGGCAGGAGCCTGTAAGGAGTATACGGATTTGGATTGGGACCGGGCCATTCGGCATGGTGTTTCCAAGGCAGGGCTTCCACTTTTGATTATGCCTGCTAAAGATTTTCAGTACCTGAGCGATGAGCATATTGCACAAATTATTGCATACCTGAAGACTCTTCCGCCCGTTGATAAAAGCTGGCCTCGACCGTCCACTACTTTCCTGTGTGATGTATTGTTTCAGTTAGGCGCCTTTGGTGATGCCCTGAATGCAGAAACCATTGATCATCAGAAACCATCGCATTATGCTCCGGAAAGAGGGGTGACTGCTGAATATGGACAGTATGTAGTCAAGGTGTTCGGGTGTAAAACTTGTCATGGCGAAAACCTGAATGGTGGAAAAGATCCCAACCCTGAGGCTCCCATGGGGCCAAATCTCACTCCAGGTGGAAATCTTGTATCCTGGGGAGATACGGCATTTATTGCGGCTATGAGAACAGGCATTACCCCTATGGGAAAGGAACTGAACAGCAAGTTCATGCCATGGAAAGAAATAGGCAACTTCGAAGATGACCAGTTGAAAGCTATCTACACCTTCCTCATGGCTCAACCGAACTTGCCCACCGCCGACCTGAAGAAATGAATATGGTAAACACCCTATTGATGGTGTGCTCATGATCCAAAAGAAAACCATTGCCGTATATAAAGGCAAATGATTAAAATTAAAACCAATTCCTTATATGAAAAACATCTTTCTCTTGCTTTGTTTACTTTTTGTAAGCGCCCTATCTGCACAGGGCTACACGGTTGTTGGCGAAAACCTTCGCCTGCCCAATGGTGTAGACATTGATGCGCAAGGCAGAATCTGGGTAACAGAATCCGGTTACGGATTTGACGATGGGGCCGTTTCTATCCTTCAACCGGATGGAACGCTAATTCCAGTTGTTACTGGTTTGCCAGCTTTTTTTGATACCGTATCCATGGAGAGTGTTGGACCATGGCATTCCATGATACTTCCGGATAATAAATTGGGGGTAGTGTCTCCAATTAATGGAGGCGTTTTAATTTTTGACCTTTCCGGTTTTGTATCCGGGGTATCTCAACCATTCCAACTTACGGATTCCATTAAAACCATTTTGATATCTGATTATGTTTATCAGAATCAGACTCCGGGAATGGAAGATTCAAACCCTTATACCGCAGCGCTGGACGCAAACGGCAACTGGTATGTGGTGGATGCAGGCTTTAACGGGATAATAAAGGTTGATCCGGCCGGGCAGCGTTCGGTGTTTTGTACCTTCGATCCGATGCTAAATCCAACCCCAGTTGGCCCACCGTATATTGATTTTGTGCCAACACGCATTTTAGCAAAACCAGGAGGTGGATTTTATGTGTGTAACCTCACCGGATTCCCATTTTTGGACTCACTTGCAAGCATTGTAAGCGTTGACCAAAACGGAGTTGTCAGCCCACATGCAAATGGTTTTACGATGCTGACGGATCTGGTATTGCATCCGGGTTCCGGGGATCTTTACGCACTCCAAGTTGGCGCTTTCGATCTCTCCATATTCAATTTCGCACCTGCTTCTGCCAAAGTTACCCGACTGAAACAGAATGGAACCCGCGAAGTGGTTGCTGAAGGTTTTGATTTGTCGCCAGGTTTGGCGCTTGATGCCTCCGGTAACATATACACTTCTGAATTAGGACTTGGCCGAATTCTGCGTTTCGATGCTTCCTCTTCAGCATCTTCTGAGGTTGAAACAATTCTTCTAAACGATCAGGTTTCCCCAAATCCGGTAACAGATTACCTTCAGGTGTCCTTCTATTTGAGCCACTCTTCAGAAGTGGTCTTGCGGCTGCTGGATGCACAAGGCCGGCAGATATATACCGAAAATATGGGTTATCTGCCAGTTGGATCACATCAAAAATCCTTGCATCGCCATAACTGGCCGGCTGGAATTTATTGGCTGGACTTACAGGCAGGCAAGACGCTCAAAACGCATAAACTGTTGATGAAGTAAGCCTTAGGAATGGTGATTCCATCACGGTGGGCCTGTTCTGTTTCCTTACAGAATGGGCCTTTTTTTATTAAAACTGCTCTTCTCTTCCCAAATATACACCTCTTGCCCGCCACAAGGGATCTGCATTGTCCATCATTTTTTGGATAACCTGCTCATAATTGAGTTTTTGAAAGTTATCTGCCCGGGCCTGAACCTGATTGTTGAACTCATATTGTTTTAAAGCCGGATAAAGTTGTCCTAATGCTTCAGGCACATCCGGTAAAATGTATAAAACCGACCCATTGGCTGGTTTTGTAATGACTTCCCAATGGATATTGGGTGTTGTGGTTCGTGACCTGGAAAAGGAGAGTACATCGAATTGACCGATACAGGTTACTGCAACAGCCCGGTTATTTGACAAGGTGGTCGCTTCCAGATCAAACGTTGGTTCTGGCAGACTTGAGGGAACTGCCGGAAAAAACTGATCTATATGATAGGTGTATCCGTTGGCTGTCCCGATTGGGCCTGATGCATTCAGTCGGAAAAGATCGATATATGGCCGGTTTGGATCAAATTGGTCGTTGTTCACTGGTTCAAATACTTTTCTGGAATCGTACACCGGAATCTCACCGCCCGGGGCCCTGATATGTTCAGACAAGGGGAAAAACTCCAGTTTTGAGCTGTCAACTACCCCATCCAGTTTATATTGCCAGGTAGTGACAAACGGGAACCCGAGGGTAAGAGGCGGTGAAAAATTGCCCAAAAACTGTGTGGATACATCTATGGTATTTGCATCTACCACTTCTCCCATATTGTTGAAGGTCAGAAAACGCCAAAAAGGTTCTCCATTCACCAATACCCTCATCCAGCACCTCCCGGTGTTGTTCACCAAATATTCTCCGTAATAATTATTGAGTGCCTGAGGCCTCGAAAGTGTGAGCGCATCTGACACTACGATGGAATCCAGGGTAGTAAACCCGGTCAACGAAAAACGCAATGTGGATACCTGATGGAAATACAAATCTCTTAAATGGATCCTTCGCCCGCTTGCTACCTGTGTATAAGTGGTGAGCGTAAGGGAGGTGTCTTTTACTCCTGAGCCCGGCGCTTCTAAAGTGGTGATTTTCAACAGAGTAATATCAAACCGATCCTCCGGGGTACTGCCAGGCACCTGAATATGTGCAGTATCTTCACTGGGTAGCCAGCGAAAGGCTTTTAGCTCCCCTTCTTCATTTGAAAGGAACAAGGCATATTTGGACTGAACTTCAAAAAAATCGTTTTGTACGGTTAATTCAAATACCGGATTCGGAGCGGGTGGAATGATGATTTTTTCGCAGGAATACAGGCCAGCCAGGACCAACAAAAAAATCAGAATACGGAATTGGTTCATGAGTAAATCGGTTTATGAGAAAAAATCCGAGGTTTGCGTGAAAATTCAACTTTCAAATCCTCTTCTATGAAATCAGTTGCAGTGTATTGTGGGGCCAATAAGGGCTTCCATCCATGGTTTGCCGAAGCCGCCGCCGAATTGGGAAAAATGCTGGCCCAGCGGAACATTCGGGTGGTGTTTGGCGGAGGCAGTGTGGGGCTAATGGGTGTAATTGCCGATGCTGTTTTGGCAGAAGGCGGACCTATTACAGGCATTATCACCCATCAACTCAACGGCCTGGAACTCGGCCATCCCGGTGTTAAAGATATGATTGTAGTGGAAACCATGTCGGAACGAAGAGATTTATTAATCCGTGGAACCGACGGAGTGATTACACTACCCGGCGGATTTGGTTCCATGGACGAATTTTTTGAGGCGCTCACCCTAGCTCAACTACATCAATATAAAAAACCAATTGGCCTGCTCAGTACCCGGGGATATTATGATCCATTGCTCCATATGCTCGACAATATGGTGGAAAACGGCTTCCTAAAAGCAGAAAACAGAAGCCTGTGTATTGCCGCAGACACCGTGCCAAACTTAATCAATGCCATGGAAGCCTATGAATACAGGGCAGTGGATAAATGGCAGGTTTGAGTGTTTTAGTGTTTGAGTGTTTTGGTGTTTGGGTGTTTTAGTTGGCGTTCGGCTGGGGATTACTACTGAGAATAGTAAGAAGGATTCTCAGTAGTTACGCAATTTATAGGCGTCAGCCCTACTAAATACCCAGCCGAACGCCAACTAAAACACCAAAACACTCAAACACTAATAACACCCACTCTACATCACTCCATTGTTGGTTTGGTATATCAAGGCCATCATGGTTTGACCAACGGCTTTGAGCACATTTTTGTCGATGACATTGATATTATCTGCATGGGTGTGGTGGTGTGGACCAAAAATATGATCTCCGTCACCGGGCAAGCTGACAATGTCGATCATGGGAATACCGGCATTTTGGATCACAAAAACGTGATCATCCGTAATGCCACCTTTGTCTTCGTTGATAAAATACTCGCTATAACCCAGTTGCGCGGCCAGTGCCCATACCTTGTTTACAAGCTGTGGCGCCACACTTCGGGAAACACTTTCCTTGTAGAATTTAGCGCCTTTTGCGCCTACCAGATCCAAAAGTACAGCATGTTTAGGCATGTAGGAAGGCGAATGCAGGTTTTTGGACCAATACTGAGAGCCCAGGCACCAGGTATCGCTGGG
>JAEUUS010000238.1 GCA_016787545.1 Saprospiraceae bacterium | reverse complement strand
TTGAATCTGCCTGGATTCTATTCCCCAGGCGTAATCCGCTCTGAGGTAAAGTCCAAACAATACCGTTCTAATTCCTGCACCGTAACCCATGACGATCGGATCCCGGAAGTAATTCACTTTCATGACAGAAATGACCGGCCCTTGCGTTGGTCTGACCAATGTGGTTGTATTAATCGGATTATCAAAGGAGTATGGGCTTTTGCCTTGCCATGCGGTACCTGCATCAAAAAATCCAACTAATTGAAAATTGCGCCAAAAGTTGCCAATAACAGGCTTGTTAATCAGGTATTTGAAGATTGGCACGCGCAACTCTGCATTCATCAGCGCAAAAGTGTTTCCATTGCGTATATTTTGCTGGAATCCTCTGAGATTTACCGCAGGCGCCTGATAGGCGAATCCCTCGTCGGCAGGCAGGGTTATATTGTTGTTGAATTTTGGGAATATCCAGTTGTCGACACCTCCCATGATGTACAACATTTTTTCTGACCCAAAGGAAGTTGCACCGGCAACCCGGACGGCGAGCTGAGAACGCCGGTCAAGCATCTGATAATGCCTTGCATCAAGTCCTATGACGGTCATAAACCCGTTATTGAGCTTCAGACTCCAATTAGGCTCAGTGTTAAAGGCAAATCCTTTGATCACATCCGTATAAATTTTCGCCCTGGTGCCTTTTTTCAGGTTCAAATCTACGTCGAGAGAGTTGTCAAAAACGGCGGCTAATCGAACAGATGCTCTTTGTTCTGCCCGGTCAGGAATATTAAGCGTAACTACATCGGAGCTCAAAGCCCTCACTTTGTCTTCCCTCAGGCCAAAGGTGGCACGCAGTGAAGTAAACACATCTATTGGATACTTCAACTCATATTGTGCCAACAAGGTATTTGTACGTTCCTGGTAATCAGGTGGCAGGCTTGGTAAACTTGGCGCCTCCCGAAGCCTGTTGTTGACAATGGTTCGCCGGTACAAGACATACCTTTTGTCGAGGCGTTTTTTCTTGTTATCCATCCACAAATAGTATTCAGCGCCGTTGAAGGTGGTTGGCAGTCTGAATCCGGCTTCTATCACATAATTTTCCAGCAAATCTTTAAAATTGGCCCGCAGTAGTACGCCAGGGGGCGGTTGTTGCAGCCGACTTTGTGGACCTTCATACAGTTGTAATCCTTCGAACAACTGGTTATTATCCATCGTTGTAGACACATAATCTGTCCGGAACCTGGTACGGTAAGGGATAATTTTAAAGGAATAAAGCCTGACAATTTCTCCTTGTTTGCCAAATTGTGCCATTGAGCGCTTCATGGGGCGTCTTGGCGGGGTTGGAATCATAGAATCCGCCGAAATACCTGGTTCAGATGCCGGATTTTCGGCGGATTTTTGATCTGAGTTACTTGGCTTGGGGCCAGGTGCAGCCAAATAATCCGGCACTTGAATGAGCCAACCCGGTTCAATATAGGGCAGCGTATCCCGAGGGGCTGTCAAAACAGAATCCAGTGGTGTATCCGCAGATTTGGTTGGCACCACGGGATTGTTGCTTTCAGGAGCAGGTTGAGGCGGCAATGGTATTCCTGCCGCCCGAAGGGTTTGGCTGCGCCAGCGTGTGGTTTTAGCCAATATGGGCGGTTGAAACTGAACAGGTTTAACGATGAATACGGGCTTCTTTTCGCGAATGATCCTAAAAACCTGCTTTCCAGCTCTGGGTGTTGCATGTTGCTCCAACAGATTGCGATCGTAATTACTTAGATTCCATACCTGAGGCTTTTTCTTCCACACAGCAATACTCCGGATACTGTCTATTTGTGTGGAATCAATGTTTTTAAGTACGGTATCGAGAGGCGCAAGAAAGGTTAATATTCTGCTTAATGGCCATTCTGTTGGCTGTTGCATATCCAACGCCTTTACCTCTGAGCCATCTTTTAGATAAATGACTGCCTGATGGTATGCCACGAATGGCTCAAGATAGCCTGCATGTTGATTGAATATGCCGCTTTCATCACTCAAGAAGGCAAAATGAGTGGAGTCTAAGCCAATTGGATTTCGTTCATTGAATAATGGGGTTTGTGTAATGCGCACCAATTCTGAACTGCGAGCCTCCAGATCGTACAAAAAAATGTCAAAATGAGTGATTGGAAGAATGCTGTCCAAACGCTGAAAGGAGAGTGTATCCGTTACCCTGTTACTCGAAAATAACAGGTATTTTTTTCCATCTAACAGCGTCACCTGTGCATCAAGGTCATCCCAAAAATCATTGGTTAGCCGCTCTGTTTGCCGGGTGATGGTGCGGTAAATGAACAAATCGGAAAAACCTTTAACAGCAGCAGAAAAGACAAAATCGTTGGGGGTGACATAATCCATGCTAAAAACCCGTTGAAACTCAGGTGAAAGATCACTGATCTCCGTTTTTTTAGCTTCTAAATCAATGACGGCCAACCTGGCAACATCCCGCCTTTCATACATTACTGCAATACGTTGATTGTCAGGATTCCATGCCAATTGAGGATAATTATAATCTGTGGCTTGTAAGGCATTCCTGGATCCGCCTTTTAGGATACATTTTCGTTTTCCTGTTTCAAGATCCTGAATCCACACCTTCCATTTGCCGATATCATTACTTACCCAGGCAATTCTTTTCCCATCCGGACTGATTTTTAATTGAGATAAAGGAAGTTTGGCTTTATTCCGAATGGTGATTTTACCTGTTTCATCTAAGGGTTTCAGACTTTTTGCTTCTTCCAGATATACTTTTTTGTAGTGTTCCAGCATGGCGTCTGTGGTGCGTCGGTAACCACTTCCGAGGATATAGAAGAAGCCATTATCTACACTTCGGTTTATTCTTGTGAGATACAACAAGTTGCTTACGGTTCCCTGTCCGAAATGTGTGCTGATGTAGTGCCAGAACGCATGGCCGGCAAATCTTGGATGCTCCTTGGCAAGCTTGTCAAAATTCTTGTACTTGCGGGTAAGTAACAAATTACGCAACCTGTCATCCTGTTCTGGCCCCCATTCTTCACCGCAATAGGCTGTGAGGCCACTGGTGTACCAGCCAGGCAGGTTGAGCAGGACGGCATTGGAAACAATTTCCTGAAGGTTGGCGCCATATAACATGGAGTTAACGAGGACCCCGGCTATACCTTCCCGTATTTGTGCCCGCAAGTGCTGGTGATTACCATCAAAGTAAATAAAAACCTTGTTGCCAACAACTTTGGTTTCCCCGCTGCTGAGCATAAACACATCATCCTCCCCAATATTACTCTGTTTCAGGTCGGTTAAATCGCTGAAAACAAGCAATTCGATTTTATCAGTTAATTGATGCTCCAGTAACTGCTGAATAATCGGGAAATCATATTCTGCTATTTGTAACGCAGCATGTGCCACACTGCGCGCATCACCATACCAGTAGGTGGTAAGGTTCTGGGTTTCATACAAACTCCAATCGTCAAACTGATGGTGGTACTGTACCCTGTTTTTCCCAAAGGAGGTTTGGGAAGTGGTTTGGGCCAGGACGAATGTTGGACATGCCATTGCCAGCATGGCAACGAGTACGCATCGGACTTTTACACCAACCGTGGCTGTAATTCCAGTTAATCTGTAGAACTCAACTTTATATTGGATTGATTTCATGCCCATAGCCTCAGTTTTTGTGTTAGAACGCTCAAATATGGGGATAATATTTTAAAAAAAGACCTCGTAAGGTAGAAACCTACGAGGTCTGGCTATTATTAGCTAAAAACAACCTGCCAGGCAAGTTGTTGCACAGAATAGTGTCAAAATGCCCTTATTTCCATTTTCCAAGCAAGGCGTCTGCCGCTGGTAAATGGCGGTGATGGTACATATCCAATACTTTGCCGTCTTTCCAAACCACCAAGCCAGGATTAGCGCGGATGATTGTTTTCAACAGCTTGTCATCTGCCCGGTAAAAATCATATTTGGCGCCTACTTTTTTGGCAAAATCGGCCGCAACATCAGAATCGCCGAAGGTGGTAATGCAATATACTTTCCAACCTGCCTTTTCTGCAGCTTCAGCAACCGGGTTGATTTTATCCTGGAACATGGCCGCATAATCAGGGGTTGGTACAAACACCATGCGTTCGATTTTACGAGGCTGGACAGAAACGACTCTTTGCGCCAATTGGAAGGAATCCGGTGCAATAGCAATGGTGTCAACAGCCCAGGTAGTGTCTTGTACCGTGTAGGTTTCTTTTTGCTTTTCTCCTTCCAGATGATATGCCACGATCATCAAACTATAGTTTTTTTCATTCAGCAGATCTTCCGTAACCTCGCCATTATCAGCACTTTCTACCGCAAAATCACTGATTTTAGTTTTGGTAATCGGCACTTTTACACTGTCTTTTAAAATGTAGAAGTCGGTTTTGATTTGCTCACGAACCTTCCAGCCCTGGGCAGCCGGATATTGTTTATAATAGGTGATTTTACCTGGTTCAGGCTCCATGAATTTGAGTTTCACGTGGTTGATAGTGTCTTCCAATACCCAACCAAGAATGTCTATTTTGGCACTGCCTTCCAACTCTTTTTGGGCGCGAACATCAGTGCCAATTTTAAACGGACGGAAATCAACCATTGGCAGATCCCAATAGGTGTTACGAACGCAAAGCAGCAAGGATAAGACTGTTGCAGCGCCTACAACCAGATTGCGGGTGCCTGCCGTCCAAAGCTGGTGTTTGTTCCGCGAGCGCCACAGGAAGAGCAGCGCAGGAACCATCAGTCCCAAATCCTTAAAGAAGGAAATTTTGGGATCGAGTTTTATGAAATCACCAAAACATCCACAATCCGTTACCCGCATATGTTCTTTTACATAGGGGCCCCATTTGGCAAAATCAAAGAAATTGGCATCTGTAGGTACATACCCGGTGAGGTAGGTGAAACCAGTGAGGATGGTAAAAAAGAATACAATCAGGAAAAATAACCAGGCAGAAAACTTACGGGTATAGCCCACCATGAGCATTACGCCTATTGCAATTTCCAATACAATCATGATAATGGAAAAGGCTAAGGATGATTTTGCCAGCCAGGGGAATAGTGGCGCCATGCCACTCATAAAATTATCAAGACCCGCAAAAGTTACCTCAAATGCCGCGAAATAGTCCAGCATCTTATAAGCAGTGCCAATCGGATCAACTGCTTTTACCAAACCGGAAAAAACAAACCAAACGCCGCAGAAATATTGCAGAAAACTCCAAAAGGTTGAGTTGGTTTTTTTCTTCCAAACCGTCAGGGCGGTCAGAATCATCCCGGTTATAGCAAACGAAATGAGCAGGGTAGGTAGTGATGTCATGAGTAAATGTGGGTAATATGTGGAATGGGAGAAAGTGGTTAATGTGAAAATTAAAGCGTAAGTCTGATGAGGGCAAAAACGGAATAGTTGATGATATCCCGATAATTGGCTTCAAGGCCTTCGGATACCTGAGTTTGACCCTTGTTGTCCTCTATCTGTTTGATTCTCAGTAGTTTTTGGAGAATAAGATCGGTCATGCTGCTGACGCGCATATAACGCCAGGCTTCATCGTAATCGTGGTTTTTGGCTTGTAACAGGCGGATATTTTCCTGTATGTGTTCATCATATAAACGGGCTACATCCGCAGGCGGAAGCTCAAGCGCTGCATCTTCAGGGAGTGAAAGCTGAATTAAGGCAAGTACGCTGTAATTAATTAATCCAATAAACTCTCCTTCCACCGGATCATCCACTTTTTGAGCGCCCTTTTCCTCAATGCTCCTGATCCGGAGCGCTTTAATATACAGTTGATCAGTGATGCTGGAAGGTCTTAAAATGCGCCAGGCAGTGCCATAATCAGCTGTTTTTTTCAGAAATAAATCGCGACACCGATTTACTACTAATTGAAATTCATGGAGTGTTTTTTGCATAAAACCCGTTCATTTGTCAAACCATTCTCAATTGTCAAGTCTGATATCAGAACGGACAAATGTAGACATCCCTTTCTCTTTTGCCCAAATGAGGCTAATTGTTTTGAAATTCATTTAGGTTCACACACTTTATACATCTTATGAAAGTCATTGGTATCGGAGGAATTTTTATTAAATGCAGCAACATGGAAACAACACGTGCCTGGTATGCCCAACATTTAGGCATTGATATGGAAAGTTGGGGTGCTGTTTTTCCATATAAAAATGACCCGAATGAAGAGGCATATTCTAATCTCAGCTTCTTTAAAGAGGACAGTAACTATTTAGCGCCCTCCACATCCCGGTTTATGATCAATTTCAGGGTGGATGATCTTGATGGACTTTTGGAAAAGCTAAAAGCAGCGGGTGTACCCCTCGTCGGTAATCCGGAAAACATTGAGTTTGGCAAATTTGCCTGGATTATGGATCCGGAGG
The DNA here is from genome assembly GCA_016787545.1 of Saprospiraceae bacterium. Lineage (GTDB taxonomy): Bacteria > Bacteroidota > Bacteroidia > Chitinophagales > Saprospiraceae > M3007. The sequence goes on along the minus strand of JAEUUS010000238.1, from coordinate 1,976 downwards.
GCAACAAAATTGAACTTTGGGAACAACCAAAGTAAGATTTGCGCTCAAAGTTATTGCGCTAAAATATGCGCCATGCGTAGCATTTCCTTGTTGAGAGGTTTGCTTCTGGCTATTGCTTCCTGAAAAGGGGTAAAATGCACATTATTGTTGCGAATGCCAACCATTACCCCTGATTTGCCAGCTAAAAGCGCTTCTACTGCCGAAAATCCCAGAATAGAGGCTAATACCCGGTCAAATGCACTCGGAGAGCCTCCTCTTTGCAGGTGACCGATTACGGTAACTTTGATATCGTCGTAAAAGTCAATTTTCTCCTCCACTTTTTTGGCGATATCGTACACTGTTCCCATGTGATTGCCCTCTGCCACAATCACGATACTGAACAATTTTGCCCGTTTGGCGCCTCTTTTTAAGAGCTTTACCAGGTCTTCAATCGAGCTTTCTTCTTCTGGTATTAGCACTCCGCCCGCACCGCCTGCTATGGCTGTATGCAAGGCTATGAATCCACTGTGCCGGCCCATTACTTCCACGAAAAACAAGCGATTGTGGGAGTCAGCTGTGTCCCGGATTTTATCAACAGCCTGAACAGCGGTATTGAGCGCTGTATCAAATCCAATGGTAAAATCGGTGCCAAACAGATCGTTGTCTATGGTTCCGGGCAATCCAATAATGGGAATGTCCGGATATTCTTCCAAAAATTTGGTTGCGCCTGTAAACGTACCATTTCCTCCAATGGCAATCAAGGCGTCAATGTCGCTGTCAATCAAATTTTCATAGGCTTGTTTTCGTCCCTCAGGAGTCATAAAGCGCTGACTTCTGGCTGTTTTGAGCACAGTTCCTCCCCTGTGAATGATATTGCCCACATCAGTCGTTTCCAACCTTTTAATATTGCCGTCGATCATGCCTTCATAACCGCGCATGATGCCATAGATGTGTAAATCATTATTGAATGCATTGCGCACTATTGCGCGAACGGCAGCATTCATTCCTGGTGCATCGCCGCCTGAAGTAAATACGGCAACGCGTTTTATGTCTTTTAGTTCTTTAGCCATGTGATGGTTCAATAATTGTTCAGCCCTGCTAACAGGCAGTAAACATAGGTTTTAAAGGGTTGTTGGTGTTGAACCCGTCATTAATCCGCCATTCCGGTGTGAAATTCAGCCAATGGATAGATGGGTTTGCGAACAACACGACCCAAATGCAGTTTCCGATCTTCCATAGCCTTTACCAGCACATCCTGAAAATGATGGGCAATAGAACCCACAAAATGCACGGGAACATGCTGGTGCCCCTGATATTTGCATACATGTCTGTCCAAAAATTCTCCCAGGCATTCTGCAACCAGTTTTTTGATGAATGGGTGCTGTACGTTGTCGCCTAAAAAACGGGTGAAGGTGGCAAGATAAGCATTGGCGCCTTTTTCATAGGCCCTGTCTTTAATGGCATCTGCACCTTCAGGGTGCGCTTTTTGGAACGCAGCGGCAAGGTCAGCAGGCAATTCCCTGTAAAACCAGGCGCGTAATAATGCTTTGCCTAAATGGGTGCCGCTGCCTTCATCACCTAAAAGCCATCCAAGTGATGGCACATTATCTAAAATTTTTACCCCGTCGTAATAGCAGCTATTAGAGCCTGTACCCAAAATACAAGCAATGCCTGCATCGTGACCACAAACAGCACGGGCAGCGCCTAACAAATCGTGCTCCACTTCAATGGTTGCATTTGGAAAAACGGACCGGAGTGCGCTGGCAATGATTTCAGCACGATGTTCATCATGTACACCGGTACCATAAAAATAGATCTCTTTAACCAGCTCGGCATTTAATTTTGGCAAAAGCTGATCTTCAAGGATATCGCGGATTTCAGCCGTTGAATGGAAAAAAGGACTAAAACCAACTGTATTTTCAAGTTGCTGGTCGCGACCACCATGGGAGAGCAACCAATCACATTTTGTAGAGCCACAATCGGCAATGATGACCATA
>JAEUUS010000313.1 GCA_016787545.1 Saprospiraceae bacterium | reverse complement strand
CGGTAATCAAGGCAATGGCTTTTAGCAAATTACTCTTACCGGTACCGTTTTCGCCTAAAATTAAGGTCCATTTGCGCAAATCACGCTTTTCACCCTCAAACGAAATCGTAATATCTGAAAGGCATTTGAAATGTTGCAATCGTAGCTTTTTCAGGAACATAGACAATAATTTCTGCGAAGATAGGCAAATGCCTGCAAACCCACTAACCCCCAGCCCGACGTTTCTCTTCCTCCGCACCGCCCTGCCGGCGCCTGGCCTGCTGCACATCATTGCTGCCAAAACGATAGTTGAACGACACCGTAGCCACGCGCGTTTCGCGGAATACCTCAAATGTTTCCACATAATCGCTGAACCGAATGGTTGCGCTGGGCAGGTTTTGCCAGAAAATATCGGTTACCGCCAGTTTGAACGTGGCGCGCCGGTCAAAAAAACTCTTTTGCACTCCTGCACCCAACCCCCACATCGGGTTGAGGTCCATGAACCCATAAATCTCCCGGGTTTTGCAGTTGAAATTGAGCTCCGCCGACCAATCCTTTTTCAGTTTAAAATTGTGGGTGGTGAAAAAATGTGCCACCAGATTGCCGTCGCTCAGGGTCGTATTGGCCAAATTGCCGGAATACTGCCCAATCCAGGAATTGAAATTATTGATGGTACTCCACCAGGGCGTGATATTGAAATTGTAATTGACGGTCAGGCTGGCATAGTCCACAGTGGTCAGATTGCTGTCGGTCTGGATGGTTACGCGGTCTACACCCCCAACCGGTGCTATCACCTGGGTAATATTATCGGTAGTGCGGGAGGCTGCCAGGTTGATATTCAGTTTTTGCCAGAAAGTTTGCGTCCACTCCACGGCCCAGGTGAATTGTGGATTCAGATAAGGGTTGCCAGCGCTGTAAGTACTTGGGTCGAGAAATTTCTTGAACGGATTGAGTTGCTGGTAGGAAGGCCGGTCCAAACGGCGGCTCACATTGAAGCCTGTCTCATATTTTTCCGAAAACTTGTAATTCAGAAACAAACTCGGGAACAGGTTGGTATAATGCCGGTCGAAGTTTTCGCCATTCACTAATTGGATGCCTTCGGCATGGGTGTTTTCTGCCCGTAAACCGGCCTGAACGCTTAATTTGGTCCATTCCTGACTGTAATTCACATAACCCGCGTTGATATTTTCCTGGTAGATAAAGTGGTTGGAAATGGTGCTGTCGTACACCGAAGTGCCCGGCACACTCTGATCAAAAAACTGCAAATCATTGTCGGCATCCACCATACTGGCCTTCACACCGGCTTCCAGTTTGGCTTTACCTGGCAATGGCAGCACATAATCCGATTTCAGCGATCGAATGGTCAAATGGCCCTGCAGATCGCCGGCCAGCAGATAATCAGGCAGTATTTTCTCGCCGTTCAGTCCGGTGTATAGCGTGGTAAACAGTTGATCTGTCTGATTGCCAAACTCGGCCAGGTCGAGATCGGCCGTGATTTCATGTCCCTTGTCGTTAAAAGATCGTTTGAGGTTGGCATTTGCCGCCCAGGAAAACCAGCGGTCCTTGCTGCGGTTAGAGGTGCCGAAATACGATACCACTTCTGGTTCCGGGCCTTCCACTGCCGAGGTATTCTGTGCCCGTGGTTGGAACCGGTTGAGGTTCCCGGAAGCCACCACGCCAATCACCGTTTTTTTGTTGGGGAAAAAATCAGCGCCCACCCGGACATTCTGTGTATGGTAAGGGATGGTCAGGTAATTGCGCTGATCATAAGCGCCAGTACGCGTTTCATTGTTGAAAAACGTGCGGTAGAGCCGCAAATCATTCATGCCCCTGCGAAAATTATAGTTGTAGGAACCAAATACATTCACTTTTTTGTTGCGGTGGTTCAGGGTGATTCCGGCGCCTGCTTTAGGGTACACACCCTGGCCATAATTGGCCGAAACAGAGCCGTTGGTGCCCAGATTTTTGTCTTTTTTCAATCGGATATCAATAATACCCGCATTGCCGGCAGCATCGTACTTGGCCGAAGGATTGGTGATGAGTTCTATACGTTCAATGCTGTTGGAAGGCAGGGTGCGCAGGAAATTGGACAAATCTGCGCCCGACATCGGATTGGGTTTGCCGTCTATCATCACGATCACGCCCGAGCGCCCGCGCAGGGAAATGGCATCGTTCTGATCCACCACCACGCCCGGCGAACGTTCCAGGATATCCAGTGCTGTGCTGCCGGTAGCGAGAATACTGCTTTCTACGTTGACGATGGTGCGATCGCTGCGTCGCTCAATGAAAGGCTTTTTAGCCGTAACCGTTACGGTATTCAGATTGATGGCGCTGCTTGCCAGCGTAATAGGAGGCAATTCAATGCCTGGTGAGGTAGCCGTCGCTTCGATGGGGTTGCCGAACATTTTTTCGTAACCCATAGCTGTTACGGCCATTAAAAAACGCCCGGCGTTAATACCGGAAAACTCAAATCTGCCCGTTGCATCGGAGAGTTCCATCTTGACCAGGCTGCTGTCGGCCGCATGCAAAAGACTCACAGTGGCGGCTTCAACGGGCATACCGGCTGAGTCGTTTATACGACCGGAAATGGCAATGGTTTGAGCGGCAACAAAAGGGTGCATTCCTGTCAGGAGCAGGATAATAAAAGGCAATTGTTTCATGTTTTATAGCTTAATGAAGCAAATGTGGCTGTCAAAGGTGGCCAAGGCATAAAACATGGACCATTCAAAGAAATTCGCGGCCAAAGGGCGGTTTGAGATACCCGTATAGACGAATGTATGAAATTCGGGCGGGTTGGTAAAAGAGGGGGGAGATCCGGAAGGAGAAGTGTTTGATGTTGCGGTGAAAAAAAAGGATATTCGCCGCAAATTTTGCGGAGAATAATCGTATATTTGCCGCATATTTTGCGGCGAATGCTTTACATCCATCAATTACCAGATTGGCCAAAGTTTACCTGGGATCCAGCGTCTGTATTGTCTCCACTGGGGATGGTTCGCCACCTACAAGGGCGACTTTCAGGTAAAATGATCACGCTTGGATTTGGGCTGCAGCAGGATGCGGAACTGGAAACTTTAACACAGGATGTCTTGAAATCTAATGACATTGAAGGTGAGTTTCTGGACCCTGGTCAGGTACGTTCTTCCATCGCGCGCCGTCTGGGCATGGATATTTCAAGGTTGCCGCCCTCTGATCGGTATATTGACGGAGTGGTTGATGTGATGATGGATGCAACGAGAAATTCTAATCAACCACTTTCCAAAGAGCGGCTTTTTGATTGGCACGCGGCATTATTTCCAACCGGCCGAAGTGGGATGTATAAAATTATGGTGGCTGGCTGGAGGAATGACGTTACTGGCCCAATGGAGGTGGTTTCAGGCGGCATAGGTCGGGAGCGGGTGCATTTTCAGGCGCCTGCGGCTGCTGTTTTGGAAAAAGAAATGGATGTGTTTATCCAATGGTTTAACCGCGAAGATTCTTTAGACCCCGTAATAAAAGCTGCTATTGCACATTTGTGGTTTATTACACTCCATCCGTTTGATGATGGAAATGGTCGGATTGCGCGAGCTATTGCAGATATGCAATTGTCAAAAGCAGAAGGGCCATTTCGCCGGTTTTACAGCATGTCGGCCCAAATCCGGAAAGAACGAAATCAGTATTATGCCATTTTGGAGAGTACTCAAAAAGGGGACCTCGATATTACCGAGTGGCTGGTTTGGTTTTTACATTGTTTGAATAGTGCTTTGCAAAATACAGATAGTATGTTGGCTCAGGTGTTGACCAAGGCAAATTTTTGGGATAAGCATAGGAATACCAACCTTAATGATCGTCAGCGCCTCATGCTTAACAAACTTTTCGATGGATTTGAGGGCAAGTTGAATACCTCAAAATGGGCAAAAATCGCCAAATGTTCAGCAGACACGGCCCTTCGGGACATTCAAGACCTAATGAATAAAGGAATTTTGCAAAAAGCAGCGGATGGGGGCAGGAATACCAATTATGATCTATTGACCTAACGAAATCATCAAACGTTTCTTTTTCCATATCGCCTACAACGGGCAAAACTATCATGGCTGGCAGCGGCAGGCCAATCTGATCACCATTCAGGAGGTTATAGAAGCAGCCTTGTTGAAAGTATTGAAAACGCCCACCACCATCCTTGGCTGCGGTCGCACCGACACAGGTGTGCACGCCAGTCAGTATTTTTTTCAGGCCGATATGGCAGAGACTGATCTGGACGAATTGCTCAGGAAACTCAATTTTGCCTTACCACCGGATATCGTTGTTTTTGCCATCATTCCGGTGCACGATAGGGCCAGTACACGGTATGATGCCGTGCTGCGCCGGTATGATTATTTCATCCATTTGCGCAAAGACCCGTTTTTGCAAAACAGCAGCGCTATGTATGCCGGCCTAAACCTGGATATAACGGCCATGCGAACCGCGGTGGCTTTGTTGCCCGGGTACGACGACTATTATGCCCTGTGTAAGTCGCCCGCCAAATATGAACACACCATTTGTCGGGTGAGTGAGGCGCATTTATGGATGGATCAGCGCAGGGAACGGCTCCGTTTTCAGATCAGCGCCAATCGTTTTTTGGCCGGCATGATCCGGATTATCGTGGGGCGCCTGCTCGAAATTGGTGTGGGCCGTATGAGCGTACAGGATTTTGAGGCCCATTTGGCCAACAAACAAACCCCGCGCATCATCACTGGCGCGCACGCGCAGGGGCTGTACCTGTCGAAAGTGGTTTATCCCTACCTGGAACTGCCGCAGGCCACCATTTTCTCGGATGTTTTTGCTGATGATCGGGAGGGGTATTGGCGCTAATTGTTTGATTTTCGTAGTTTTCACTTTGAAATTTGTTTAGCGGAGGCGCAACTATTTCGGCCCTTTGCAGCAACAAATTTTCAAACCGGTGTACGATGCAAATTCAGCTTATCCGAGTCGTTGTATTTTTTTGCTTTAGTCAAATAGGTTTTGCTCAAAGCGCTGACAGTGTGAAGGTTATCAACCATTTTTCCGGCGCTATCAGCGTTACGAATAACGGGATTTCTATCATACCCAGCTTCTCTCTGGGTAAGCCCGCAGCAATTGGCATGTTTTCTTTGACCAGAAAAAGGTTTAGTTTTGATCCAGACTTTCGGTTTTCTCTGGAAGGGAAGCCCTGGCTATTTCTTTTCTGGGGCAGGTACAAAATAGTGCCAGATGGAAAGTTTAAGTTGAGTACAGGTTTACAGTTCGGGTTGAACCATAAAACCTCTGTTTTATCTATTCTTGAGGATACCATAGAGGCAACTGTGGTAAGGCGTTATGTTGCAGGGGAATTTTTTCCGAGATACTCGCTCACAAAGCATATCAACATTGGGATTTATTGCCTGTATTCTCATGGCATAGATGCCGGTACTATAAAAAATACAAGTTTTGTTACGCTCAATATGAATTTCTCCAACCTTAAACTATCAGATAAATGGATGATCCATGTAAATCCTCAATGCTACTATCTTAAACTAGATGAGCATGATGGATTTTACTTTACCTCAAGTGTCACTTTTTCCAGAAAAAACTTTCCGGTTTCTATTTCTGGTATTATCAATAAAAGTATTACCTCCAATATACCTGGAAAAGATTTTGTGTGGAATATTAGTTTGGTGTATTCCTTTAATAAACACTATGTACACCAATAAACGCTCCGTGAAAAATGAATCAAGTTGAAACCATAGAAGAATTCTATCAACGGAAAGTCAGTTGGCTTCCGGAGAATCTCCGCAATGAGATCGGGCATTTTAATGTATTTAAAGTAGTGCCTGTTGGGGAGGGTAATGCACAGACGGTACCTTATAAGCGACGCGATTTTTTCAAAATCACCCTGGTCATTGGCAACAATAAAATACAGTATGCTGATAAGGTTATTCAGGTGCAAAAACAAGCCCTGGTGTTTTCCAATCCTTTTATTCCCTATAAATGGGAAGACCTCAGCAAAATTGAAAGCGGATATTTTTGCATTTTCAACCAGCATTTTTTCCATCAATTCGGCAATATGAATCAGTATTCGGTATTTCAACCAGGCGGCGAGCACCTGTTTGAACTCACCGATGAACAGGTGGCTCAGGTCAGGACCATCTTCGAAAAAATGTTTGAGGAAATTGGCTCAGAGTATATCCACAAATACGATGTATTGAGAAATATGGTCTTTGAACTCCTGCATTTTGCTATGAAAATGCAAGCCTCCACCAGATTTGATAAGCAGCACATCAATGCCTCGCAGCGTATTTCCACGATGTTTATGGAGCTGTTGGAAAGGCAATTCCCCATCGAAGAAAACCACCCACAGGTCAACCTACGCACGGCCTCCGATTTTGCCCGACAATTGAACATTCATGTTAACCACCTGAACCGGGCAGTAAAAGAAACCACTGATAAAACAACCTCACAAATCATAGCCGAACGGTTGCTACAGGAAGCCAAAATCCTGCTGAAACACAGTCAGTGGAATGTATCTGAAATTGCATACGCATTGGGCTTTGCAGAGCTCACTCATTTCAACAATTTCTTTAAAAAACATGTAGGCGCCAGCCCGTTAAAGTTCAGAAAGGCTTGACATAAACCGCCTCTTGCAAAAACTTAGTTTCATCATGGAAAAAAGAAAACTTGGCCAAAATGGCCTGGAAGTGAACGCCCTTGGGCTTGGTTGCATGGGCATGAGCTGGGGGCTGGGTCCTGCCGGCGATCCAAAAGAGATGACTGCCGTAATTCATGCGGCTGTTGAGCAAGGTGTAAATTTTTTCGACACAGCAGAAGTTTACGGCCCATACACCAACGAAGAATTGGTAGGTGCAGCATTGGAACCGTTCAAAGGTCAGGTTACCATTGCCACCAAATTCGGATTTAAATTTCAGGATGGCAAACAAGTGGGGCTTGATAGCAGCCCTGCCAACATCAGAAGAGTAGCAGAAGCTTCGCTTCGGCGACTGCGGGTAGAGGCCTTGGATCTGTTCTACCAGCACCGGGTAGATCCCACTGTTCCCATTGAAGAGGTGGCAGGCGCCGTGAAAGAACTCATTCAGGAGGGTAAAGTGCGTTATTTTGGGTTGTCGGAAGCTGGCGCTCAAACCATCCGCCGAGCCCATGCTGTCCAACCTGTTTCGGCCTTACAAAGCGAATATTCCCTTTGGACCCGGCAACACGAGCAGGAAATTATCCCGACACTTGAAGAACTCGGTATAGGTTTGGTGGCTTTTAGTCCGCTTGGTAAAGGTTTTTTGGCCGGTAAAATTGATGAAACCACGAAGTTTGCGGAAGGTGATATACGCAACCTTCTTCCCCGGTATACAGAGGAGGCGCGTATGGCCAATAAAGCCTTGCTGGATTTGTTGCAGCAATTTGCCGCAAGAAGAAATGCGACACAAGCCCAAATCGCACTGGCTTGGGTACTTGCGCAAAAACCCTGGATTGTACCCATACCGGGAACAACCAAGCTGCATCGCCTTACCGAAAACCTGGGGGCAGCGGCCATCACCCTTACAGCCAAAGAACTGGAGGAAATGGAAACTGCTTCGGCACAAATCCGAATTATTGGCAATCGGTACACCGAGCAGTTGGAGCGGGCAACGGGGTTGTGAAAGCACTTTTTGCAAATTAGAAGTTCAACTTCTAATTTGCAAAAAGCACAATAAGCCTTTGCTATCCACTTGAATAAATTACTTTTGTAACCCCGATACCCAGAACCTTCAATCCTTTGCCCATGATTTCCGTTACCATCAATCAAAAGGTTTACCAACTGGATGCCGATCCCAATATGCCCCTGCTATGGGCCATCCGGGATCTTGCTGGCCTCACCGGCACCAAATACGGCTGTGGTGTGGCTCAATGCGGCGCCTGCGTGGTACACCTCAACGGCGAAGCCGTACGTGCCTGCATCACGCCCCTGCGCAGCGCAGAAGGTCAGCAGGTAGTAACTATTGAAGGCCTCTCGGAAAACAACGACCATCCACTCCAACGGGCCTGGCAGGAAATAGACGTACCCCAGTGCGGCTACTGTCATTCCGGCCAAATCATGTCGGCCGCCATATTGCTCAGAGACAACCCCAACCCAACGGATCAGGATATAAACGATGCCATGTCTGGCAATATCTGCCGCTGCGGCACCTACCTCCGCATCCGGGAAGGAATCAAAAGAGCAGCGGAAATGAGGAAGTAGGGGTTTGAAGGGTTTGAGGGGTTTGAAGGGTTTGAAGAGTTTGATGGGTTTGAAGAGTTTGAGGGGTTTGAAGAGTAATTGCCTTCGCGTCTTTGTGCCTTCGCGTCTTTGTGTTCTCGTGCCTTCGCGCCTTTGTGCCTTCGAGTCTTTGTGTTTTTGTGTCCTCGTGTTTTCGCGCCTTCGTGCTCACACCTTTGTGTCTTAAAATAAAGCTTATGCGTCTTACAATCAGTCGCCAATTGAACCTGTTGTCTGTAGTGGTCATTATCCTGGCTGTCATTACCGGACTGGCTTCTACTTCTGTGGATATGGGCTCACTTCCGGATGCCGATACATCGGAAATCATCAAAAAAGACAGCGTCAAATCCGTTAAGGCATTCCTGGAAGCATACAAGGTATTGATGAGTCCGCGGTGTGTAAACTGCCACCCCGCTGGCGATGTACCCCTGCAGGGCGATGAAAGCCGACTCCATGCCATGAAACCTCAAAGGGGCAAAGACGGCAAGGGCCTCAATGCCATGAAATGCGCCAATTGTCACCGCGAATCCAATACTCCGGGTTTGAATATGCCGCCCGGGGCGCCCAACTGGCACCTGCCACCGGCCGACATGAAAATGGTTTTTCAGGGTAAAACAGCCCACGAACTGGCCAAACAACTGATGGATCCGAAACAAAACGGAAACAAATCCAAAGAACAACTCATAGCCCATGCCACCGATGCCCTCGTGCTGGCCGCCTGGAACCCGGGCGAAGGCAGAACCACACCGCCCCTCAGCCACGAAGCATTCGCCAAAGCCTGGACTACCTGGATCAAATACGGCGGGTATGCGCCGGGGAAGTAAGGGAATTACTGTACCGGCGGGTTTAGCCGACGAACACGGGTTTGAAGGGTTTGAGGGGTTTGATGGGTTTGAAGGGTTTGAGGGGGGGGCGCCCTGCGAGGGTCTTACGACCCCGCAATGATTTTTGGGTCATTTACCCATCGTGGATTGTCATCCAGAGCGCAGCGAAGGACCTACACAAGACCGGTCTCCGAAATAGCTTGGCCCAATCCACCCGAAAAACCTGGCTTGTGTAGGTCCCGGTTCCCGGGATGACAACTCACGTTGATTAAATGACAACAATGACCTAAAATGCCCCATAAATGACCCATAAATCACTGCGGGGTCGTAAGACCCTTGCAGGGCGAAAATGACAGCAATGACCTAAAATGGCCCATAAATGATCTCTAAATGACCTCAAATGACCCATAAATCACTGCGGGGTCGTAAGACCCTCGCAGGGCGAAAAAAATGACCTCTAAATGACCTCAAATGACCCAAAAAATGACCTCTAAATGACCCAAAAAACGACTCCCAAATGACCACCAAATGACTTCAAAACAACAACCAACCTCACATGGACAATCATACGCTTTCCAGACGCAATTTCCTCAAGGCAACCGGGCTGACCGGCACCGCTCTATGCCTGGGCTATTATTTCCCCGCTGGCGCCGGACTCGTTAAGGTACTGGATAATGTGGAGGAAAGTACCTCGGTTGAACTCAATGCCTGGATCCGGATCGATACCTCCGGCAAGGTTACCCTGTTCAGTCACCGGGCTGAAATGGGACAAGGCGCTTACCAGGCCATTCCACAAATCATAGCCGAGGAACTGGAAGTCAACCTGAATGAAATTGAGGTGCTGTTTGCCAGAGGCAACCAGAAAAAATACGGCAGCCAGGTAACCGGCGGCAGCTCCACCGTGCGCACCAAATACAAAGACCTGCTGAAACTGGGCGCCTCCGCCCGTGATATGCTCATTGAAGCCGCCGGCGAAAAATGGGGCGTGCCGGTATCTGAATGTTATGCCGAAGCTGGCCATGTGATACACCGTCCCAGCGGCCGAAAATTCCACTACGGAGAACTGGTGCTGGATGCCTCCAAACGCGAAGCGCCCAAAGAAGTCAAACTCAAAGCCCGCTCCGAATACAAACTGATCGGTAAACCGCTTCGGCGACTCGATACACCACTGAAAACCAATGGCGCCGCGATATTCGGCATTGATAAAAAACTGCCCGGCATGCTGTATGCCTCGGTAGAACGTTGTCCGCGCTTGCGTGGTACGGTGAAAAGTTTCGACGACACGGCCGCGCGGAAGGTGCCAGGCGTCAAAAACGTGTTCAAAGTACAAATGAAGGTGTTTAACACCCTCCGCGAAGGCATTGTGGTGGTAGCTACCTCCACCTGGGCGGCCATGCAAGGTCGCAGGGCGCTGAAAGTAGAATGGGACGATTCCGGGTTTGAACACCTAAATACAGAAGAGATATACCAACGCCAACGGGCCGCATTGGCTGGTCAGGAGGGCCTTTCTTTCCGCAAAGCAGGTGATCCGGATGCCGTGCTGAATAAAGCCACTCAAAAGCTGGATGTAGTGTACGAAACGCCATACCAGGCACATTTTTGCATGGAGCCTTTGAACTGTGTGGCGCACTACCAGAAGGACAGAATAGACATTTGGGGCCCAATTCAAGGGCCCGACTGGATCCAAAGTCATATCAGCGATGAAATGGGCATGGCCAAAGAAAATGTCCATGTTAATATGACCTTCCTGGGCGGCGGATTCGGGCGGAAAGCGTTTACCGATTATACCTATGAAGCCGTAGTGATCTCAAAAGAAATCGGCGCTCCGGTACAGGTGGTTTGGACCCGCGAAGACGATGCCACACAAGGGCCATTTCGGCCAGGTATGTCTTACCGTTGCGAGGGAGCATTGGCCAATGGAGAAATCAGCGCATTTAAGGTACGGATGACCGGTCAGAATATCAATCACTGGGATGGTGGTGGCAAGGAAGTACCAAATGACAGCATCACAGAAGGATTCCTGCCCCCTTATTTCGACAGTATCAAAAACCTGCACTTCTCGGATATCCCTTTTGAAACCCCCATTCCTATCATGTGGTGGCGTTCCGTGTATGCTTCCACCAACGGTTTTGCATTCGAGAGTTTTCTGGATGAGCTGGCCGCACAGGCAGGGAAAGACCCGATTGCCTTCCGCAGACAACATCTGAAGGATGATCGCATGCAGCGACTCCTCGATAAACTGGAAGCGGTCTCCGGATGGAAAAACAGAGGGAAAGGTTACGGCGTTGCCATAACGGAGTGT
>JAEUUS010000306.1 GCA_016787545.1 Saprospiraceae bacterium | reverse complement strand
ATCGCGCAGACTGCAGGACTCCGCTGTGCAGCCGGGCGTATCGTCTTTTGGATAAAAATAAAGAACCAGTTTCTTGCCTTTGTAATCAGCCAGGCTAACGGTTTGGCCCTTTTCGTTCAGGGCGGAAAAAGCAGGGGCGAGATCGCCTTCTTTTAAGTGAGACATTTTTGAATGTGGTTAATGTGGTTAATGTGGTTAATGTGGTTAATGTGGGGAAACTCTGGTTTATGGGAATTGTTCAAAGGAGATGTTGGACTGCTGCTCATTTTTTACTGAGAGTCTCACTCCAAGTGAGACTCTCAGTAAAAAATGAGCAGCAGTACATTGACCAGTTACCGGACTTCCCAGGTTTTCCCGCCTACGCCGGAAATTTTCAGCGATTTCCACTTTTTAGGCAATTTGGTTTTCAACTGAACAATACCCTGCGGGGTAATATCCAGTCCGCCAAAGCCCATGATGGTGGCCTGGAGGAATCCGCCAGCGCCGGTGGCAAAATATGGGTTGGTGCCGCCTGCACATTCTGCCAGTACACCGAAAGGAGGTACTTCGTTGGGTTTGTAACTTTTTATCCACAGTCCGTAAGCGCGTTCGGCATCGCCTGCACGCGCAGCCGAAACAGTTAAGATGGCGTTGCCCATAGCAGGACCTTCAGGCGACATCCGGGGTTCGTAGTAATCCAGGTCTTTTTTGATCTGGGCAGGATCGGTCATGACCTTGAGCGGGTAGGCCAGGAGGTTAACATCTGCCTGTTTGATCATTTCTCCATTGTAAGTGGCGTTTTCACGGGTCACACCGTCGGGGAATTTCAACAGGGGGATATTTGCAGCCACATGCGCCCAATCGGGATCGGCGGGCAGAACCAGTTCACGGGCGGCATCGGTGGCATAACCCAATACGGTTTTGGCCATGCCGTTGGTGAAGGCATTGTTGTCGATGTTTTCCTGCCATTCATTGGCGCCGATCACGTTGTTGATGTTGTACTGCCCGGGGCCGTCGCGTTCCACTCTGCTGGCCCAGAAATCAGCCACTTCTTTCAGGATGGGCCAGCCGCGATCGCGCAGCCAAACCTTATCTTTTGTTACCAGGTAATACTGCCAGGCTGCCCAGCCAACGCATCCGGTAATGTGGTGCTGAAAGGGCCCGGTGAGCGCCCAAACCGGCGTTTCTTCCTGGCCGGTAGTGGTGCTTTCCCAGGGGTACATGGCGCCGCGGTAGCCGTGTGAAAAAGCGTTCTGTTTGGCTTCATCCAGCAATTGATACCGGAATTCCAGAAAAGAACGCGCTATTTCCGGGTGCAGCAGCAGCATGGGCGGGTACATCCACAACTCCGTATCCCAGAATACGTGCCCGTTGTACCCTAATCCGCTCAGACCCATGGGCGACAAGCTCAGGGCCGTGCCTTCCCGTCCGAAGGAATAGAGGTGGTACATGCCTGAATGTACATCGCGGGTAGCATCCACATCGCCTTCAATGGTGATGTCGGAAGCCCAGAGTTTGTCCCACTCGGCATTGTGGCGTTTGAGCAGTCGTTCCGGACGTTCGAGTGCCGCAAAAATGGTGAGACGTTCGGCTTCGTTGTGCGCATCCACGGTGTGTGCTGAAGAAATCAGTGTGCCCACGATGGCGAATTTATAGGTTTCACCGGCTTTTAGTTTTTTATGGAATTTCAACAGGTGCATGTTGTAATCCCAGTCTTCGTGGATCAAATCCGGCTCGGAACCGTGTTTTTCATCAAAAATAAAACTGCTTGAGGCCGCCACGGTGTATTTGCCTGAAGGGCTTTTACCCACAGAGGTGAGGAGTGGGATCAGTACGTGCGGGCGGTCAATTTCCGCATACAGGTTGTGTACGTCCTGCAGCATGTCAGGCGCCTCAATCACGGCCATGGGCGTGATCATTACGTCTTTTTTAGCAGTAATTTCCACGATGCTGAGGGCGGAGTAGGGCAAATGGCGCAAGGCTAACAGTCCATGTTGGACCGATATTTTGTCGCCCACGTCATACGTAGTCATCAACCGGCCGTAGCGCATATCCAGCACCTGTTTGTACCCCGAAATGTCGGCCCGCCCGATCCGACGCCCGTCTACATCCAGATTCATATTCATGAAATTGAAGCCCTTGAGGATATTGGATACACGGCCGCGCCCGTAGTTATCATAGGCTCCGTTCAGTACCACGTCTTTCACCCGCATGGGTTCCGGCGAGGAAATCAGTCCGATCATGCCATTGGCCACAGTGATGCCGTAGTAATTAGCTGGATTGATGTTATCTGCCACAATATGCCAGGCATCGTTTTGTGCCACGGCGATAGTGGCTGTGATGACCAAAAGGGTGGTAAACAAAAGTTTTTTCATGGAGGAATGTTTTTAGGTCATTTGGGTCATTTAGGGGTCATTTGGGTCATTTAGGGGTCATTTGGGTCATTTAGGGGTCGTTTTGGGGGTCATTTAGGGGTGATTTTGGGGGTCATTTAGGGGTGATTTTGAGGGTCATTTAGTGGTCATTTTGGAGTCATTTTGAGGGTCATTTAGGAGTCATTTGTGTTGTATCATTAACGTGGGTTGTCATCCAGAGCGCAGCGAAGGACCTACACAAGCCAGGCTATTCGGGTCCATTTGGCCAAAGCATTTCGGGAACTGGGCTTGTATAGGTTCCAAGTACTCGGAATGACAACCAAGGTAGGTTAAATGACCCAAATGACCTAAATGACCCCTAAATGACTCCAAATGACTTATTATCGTTTTTTATGGAACAGCGCATAGTACGCTGCGATTCCCGCCAAAACAACCACCAACCCGGCAAGTGCTTTTTCCCAGCTGCCAACAATATTGAATGCTACAAACCAGGCGCAGATGGCCACAAAAACTATGGGTGTGAGGGGATAAAACGTGGTCCGGTAACTCCGCTCGGCGTTTGGGCGTTTTTTGCGAAAAACAAATATGGTTGTCCCCACCAGCATCAGTCCAATCCAGTCGAGAAAGGTTACATACTCAATCAAATCGTTGAAAGTACCCCAGAAAAAAAGCAGAAATAAAGCCCAGGCGCTTTGAATCAACATAGCCCACACAGGCGTGCGCCATTTCGGGTGAATTTCGGCCAATTTGGCAAAGAAAACACCGTCTTTGGCCATGGCATAGTACATCCTGGGAGAAGTTACGGAATAAATCCCGATACTCCCGAATGTGCTTAGTGCTATCAACAGAGCCATTAAGGTACCGCCCATGGAAGTTACATGGCTCATGGCATCGGCGGCCACGGTTTTGGAGTTGGCGATTTGTTCCAGCGGCAGGAGTCGCATATAGGCCACATTAGCCAGCACATACACCAGCGTGATCACGATAGCGCCCAGAATCATGGCGCGGGGAACGGTGCGCTGTGGGTCTTTGGTTTCTCCGGCCATATAAGAAGCATGTTGCCAGCCGCCGTAACTCCATAATACGCCGATAAAACCCAGCGCCAGGGCGCTCATCAGGTTTTCCGGGGGAGTCTGCACGAATACGCTGGCCGCGTTGGCTGCGTCTACCTGAGGATTGGCAAAAAACATACCTGCGCCGATAATCATGACCAGTCCTACCAGCTTGGCGCCACCAAACAAGTTGGCTATCCACTCGCCAATACCCACACCGAACAGGTTTACCACCGTAAGCACCACAATAATGCCAGCTGCTAATGGGATTTCCCACACCGAATCGCCGGGGGAGCCATAGAGGTAGCAAAGATGTTCGGCGCAAACCAGCGCCAAGGCGGCAATAGCACCTGCGGTGCTGCAAAAAAGGATAAACCAGCCGTATAAAAAGCCCACCAAATCGCCATAAGCCTCCCGCAAGTACACATACAAACCACCTGCACCGGGAAACATGCCACCCATTTCGGCAAAAGTGAGTGCCCCGGCCAGTGCGACCACTCCACCCAATATCCACAACCAGATAACATAATCCGGCGCATGCACATGGAGTGCTACATGGCCGGGTGTTCGGAAAATGCCACTGCCAATGGTGCATCCAATGGCAATCATGGTCAAGCCGTACAACGAAAGTGAGCGTTTGAGTTCAGTCACAAGGGAAGGTTGGTGTTTAGGTCATTAGAGGGTTATTTAGGGGGTCATTGGAGGGTCATTTAGGTCATTTATGGGTCATTTTGAGGTCATTTACAGGTCATTAGGGGGTCATTTATGGTCATTTAGGGGTCATTTTGAAGTCATTTACAGGTCATTAGGGGGTCATTTATGATCATTTAGGGCATTTGGGTTGTATAATTAACGTGGGTTGTCATTCCGAGTACTCGGAACCTACACAAGCCCGGTTCCCGAAATGCTTTGTCCCCATGCATCCGAATTGCCTGGCTTGTGTAGGTCCTTCGCTTCGCTCTGGATGACAACCCACGATGATTAAATGACATCAATGACCCCCAAATGACCTTTAAATGACCTCAAAATGACCTTTAAATGCCCAAAATCACATCTTCGGGCTGGTGTTATAAATCACCAAAAAGATCATGGCCAACTTCATTTCCACTGAAATATTGGGGGTAAGCTTGTCGTCTACCGCCCAATCCCGGGGATCCTGGGAGCGGAGGGTGTAGAGGTAGAAATTTCCATAATTCGTGTCCTGCACCTGCCACTCATCAAACTGGTTGGACCATTTACTGCGAATATTGAGGGTGACATCGTTGTCGGAAACCCTCCATTCCTTGAAATCGCCACTCCAGGCGGTACGCATTGTAACCACTACTCCTGAGTAGGTGCGCAGCTCCCACTGCTGCGGGTCATCTTTCCATTTTTGCCGAATAGTGCCGCGTTCTCCACCCAACTCAAAATCCCATTCCGACCAGTCGTCGCGCACATTCAACCAACGTAATTTGAATTCACCATACAATTCTTCCTGAAG
Source organism: Saprospiraceae bacterium (assembly GCA_016787545.1). GTDB lineage: Bacteria > Bacteroidota > Bacteroidia > Chitinophagales > Saprospiraceae > M3007. The sequence goes on along the minus strand of JAEUUS010000306.1, from coordinate 4 downwards.
CTCT
>JAEUUS010000229.1 GCA_016787545.1 Saprospiraceae bacterium | reverse complement strand
ATCAGAGATAAGCGGAAATATGTTCCGGGTGATTAAATCAGGCAGATGATGAACTATGGCCTGTGCCATAATTCGTGCCAAAATGTGAGTATTCGGCGGAATTAACAAATAAACGGGGGAGATAATCGATAAAAATAGCTTCCCAAGCATTAAAAGCACTTAATGCCTATGGAGGTAAATATTATTATGCTACCTCAAAAGCCAACTAATCGAAGGACGCGATTGCAGAATTGATAAAAAAAACTTGTACCAAAACACAGCCTGATTCCAAGCCGGTTCCGGTACAAGTCCTATATCTAATGCCTAAATATCTAACCGTCTTGCTTAACGGTTCATGCTCTCCAAAAACTCTTCGTTGCTGCTGGAGTGCATCATGTGCTTTTTCATGAACTCCATCGCTTCTTCCGGCTTCATATCGGCTAAGTGGTTGCGCAGGATGAACATACGCTGGAGGGTGTCCTTGTCCAACAACAAATCTTCGCGGCGTGTGCTGGATTTAGTGAGGTCCACACTTGGATACAGGCGACGGTTGGCTAAGTTGCGGTCCAATTGCAACTCCATATTGCCGGTACCCTTGAATTCTTCGAAAATAACCTGGTCCATTTTGGATCCGGTATCAATCAGGGCCGTGGCCAGAATAGTGAGCGAACCGCCATCTTCAATGGCACGGGCGGCGCCAAAGAATTTCTTGGGCTTTTGCAGGGCTGTAGCTTCCACACCACCTGAGAGCACCTTGCCGCTGGCCGGAGCCACGGTATTGTAGGCACGCGCCATACGCGTGATGGAGTCAAGCAGAATCACCACATGGTGACCACATTCCACCATACGTTTGGATTTTTCCAATACGATATTGGCTAAGCGTACGTGGTTCTCTGCAGCTTCGTCAAAGGTGGAAGCCACTACTTCGGCCTTCACATTGCGGCGCATATCGGTCACCTCCTCGGGGCGTTCGTCGATCAGCAATACGATCACGTAACATTCCGGGTGGTTTTTGGTAATGGCGTTGGCGATATCCTTCAACAGGAATGTTTTACCTGTTTTAGGTTGAGCCACAATCAAGCCGCGCTGCCCCTTACCAATCGGCGTAAACAGATCGATGATCCGGTTGCCGAAATCACGGCCTGTTGGACTCGTAAGCAGGGTAAACTTGGAGGTTGGGAACAGCGGAGTCAGGTAGTCAAACGGTACCCGGTCGCGCACATCTTTCGGATCCAGTCCATTGATTTTGGCTACTTTCAGCAGGGCGAAATATTTTTCACCTTCTTTGGGCGGACGGATAGCGCCGCGCACGGTATCACCTGTTTTCAAACCAAAAAGCTTGATTTGGGAAGGCGATACATAAATATCGTCAGGACTGGTTTGGTAGTTATAATCCGGGGAGCGAAGGAAACCATATCCATCAGGCATCATTTCCAGGGTACCCAGACCTTCTACGATGCCATCCAGCTCCACGTCGAAACGTTCTTTGTGAACGGTTGGAGGCATTACTTCAACCGGCTCCGGCGCGGTTTGTTTGGGCTGGTCCTGTACAGGTTCAGGCTGACCACCCGCCAATGGGGCAAACGGACGGTGCATGGGCACCATTTCTTCGTCTTCCTCGCCATTGTTCACCGGCGCAACATATTCTTCTTCAAGATTTTGTAAACGAGCGGCATCAGAATCAAACAAGCCTGGCTGACCTGGTCGTGGGGGCTGTTGTCGTTCCCGACGGCGATCTTCCCATTCCCGCTGACGGCGGTCGCGGCGATCTTCCCAGCGGTCTCTGCTTCGGTTTTGGCCCTCTTGCCGTGGTTGTTGCTCCCTACGATTACCATCAGCAGGAGTATTTCGGTTTTGATCGCGGCGATCCGGACGGTCTTCCCGTCGTTGTTGCTGATTACGGTTAACATCCGGATTGGAACGCGGCTGCTCTTTTTCCCGTTTAGGTTCAGGGGCAGCGCGATCTGCTTCCTGTTTTCTGACAGGGGGGGCTTCCACCCGTTCTCTGCGAACGGGCGCTTGTCTGGGCGCTTTTACCGGCGTTTCGGAAGGAGTTTCCACCTTTGGGGCTTCTTCCTCTTCGGTTGATTTTACTTTCCTGGCTCTGCGACCTGTTTGCGGATTGGGTTCTTCCACAATGGGAACAACCCGGTTAGTCGCATTTTTTTCTGCCAGGGCTTGTTCATCCAGGATTTTGTATATCAAATCCTGTTTGGAAAATTTGGCGATGCCCTTTACGCCGAGGTTTTGGGCAATTTCCTTGAGCTCTGTCACCAACTTGTCGTTGAGCTGCAAAATGTCGTACATGGGTGGGGATGAAAAATGTTAAAATGTATTTGCGCGGTCCGATGCCGGGGAATTGGCAGGCGGAGGAATCGCGCAGGATGGTGGGAAAATTGACAATTTGTTGAATAGACAATCGTAATGAGTGGATAAAAACCCCTATCCGTTGCCTGAGAATTGAATTTTTTGGCTAAAAAGAGATGTTTTCAGAAAGCCTGAAAAGAAAAAAGGAATGGTTGATCGGTATCGGGCGTGAATGATAATGCGCGGAAAAAGATTGCTCCAGCCTCCTGTAACAGGGTTTTACTCAACTGAAAATGTGAGGGAAATGCGAGCGGAGCAGCAGCCAAAAGGATTAAATTTGGCATCCATGCTGGTATTGAACGCTGCAAAGATAATCCTGTTTTTAAATTCGCTATATCTTGTGGCGATTTTTTCAACATTTGCTCAAAATTTACCAAAACCAAATTTCACGTTTCCCAAATTTCCATTCAAAAAATACTAATTAGCACGTTATGCTCCAACTCAAAGTAATCCGGGAAGAAAAAAAACGAATTATTGCCGGACTCCGCAAAAGGAACTGGACTTCCGCTCAAATCCGGATCGTCGACCAGATTATTCAGGCTGATGATGCCCGGAGAGCTACCCAGAAAGAATTAGACGATTCTCTTGCCGAAAGTAATAAACTGGCAAAACAGATCGGCGCATTAATGGGTCAGGGAAAAAAGGAAGAGGCCGAAGCGCTCAAAACTCAGGTTGCTCAACTCAAAAGCACCAGCAAATCTCTGGAAGAACGTATGGACAGCCTGAAAGTTCAATTGGATGAAATGCTGTACACGGTTCCTAACTGTCCGCACAAAAGCGTACCAAAAGGGAAAACGCCTGAAGATAACAAGGTGGCAAAGGACTGGACCAAACCCTTCCCAAATCTTCCTGAAGATACCCTACCCCACTGGGAATTAGCCAAAAAATACAATGTTTTTGACCTGGAACTGGGTGTAAAATTGACTGGCGCCGGCTTTCCGGTATATCGTGGCAAAGGCGCCCGTTTACAAAGGGCACTTATTCAGTTTTTTCTGGATGAAGCCGTGAAAGCCGGATATGAAGAAATCTTGCCTCCGCATTTGGTTAATGAAGACTCCGCCCGTGGCACAGGTCAATTGCCTGATAAAGAAGGCCAAATGTACCATTGTACGGTAGACAACCTGTACCTAATACCTACTGCGGAGGTGCC
>JAEUUS010000227.1 GCA_016787545.1 Saprospiraceae bacterium | reverse complement strand
ACCCGGTCTTCAATGATCACCCGGCCGCCGCTGCGCCATTTTTTGAATGAACCGTCTGGTAGTTTTTTGTAGTAAAAAGCATCGGGACCAACAATGGCGCCGGGACCAATGATGCAATGCTCGCCGATGTAGGAATACTCGCCAATGTACGCATTTGCCTGCACATACGTATGTGCGCCAATGCGCACGTTAGCGGCAATCACCACGCCGGGCTCAATGATGGCCGTTGGGTGAATATCGGCCCGGGCACTGATGATTTCCTTAAGCGGTTCAAAGGGCCGGTATTCCTGAATCAGAGAATCGTACACCTCAAAAGGGTTTTCTACAATCAGAATAACCTTTCCGGGAGGGCACTCTGCCGGAGCATTCAGCAGCAAAACGGTAGCCTCACTGTCGAGTGTTTTTTGGAAATATTTCTGCACATCGGAAAACGCAATATCACCGGAGCGCACCTTGTGAATTTCATTGATGCCAGTGGCAGAAAGGGTTTCATCGCCAATAATTTGGGCACTGAAACGAAGCGCAAGGTCGAGAACTGGTATAGGGCGTGGAAAATCCATAAAAAAGTATTTGGAGAGTGGTGAGTTGGCATTCAGTGTTTGAAGTGTATAGTGACGGGGTGACTGCCAGTCACCCCGTCACTATAAATGCTCAATTAACAGGCTTTAAACCGGTGCAAAACTCCGAAAAATCCGCGGGTAAATAGCGCCACTAATTTTCCATCGTGCAGTGGATACCACCAAACAAACCAAAACCCCTACTTTCACCCCCAAAACCATTCATGATATGATGCATTGTTTCCGTCAACCGATTCTTTTTTTAGTCTTTTTAGTCGGTATTGTATTTCAATCTTCAGCCCAAATGGCCGGTACTGCCCCGCAAGCAGAATTGCGCGGCGCATGGGTAGCCACCGTTGCCAATATCGATTTCCCCTCGCGCCCGGGCTTGAGTTCCAATGAGATCAAAATGGAGTTCGACAGTCTGATGGATGTGATGAAGGCCATGAACATGAACGCCGTGTTTGTACAAATCAGGCCCGCTGGCGATGCCTTCTACAAGTCGCCGATTGTACCCATGAGTAAATTCCTGGTTGGCCGGCAAGGCGCCATGCTCGACGATACGCTTTTTGATCCCCTGGAATACATGATAAAAGCAGCGCACGACCGCAGGATGGAGTTTCATGCCTGGCTGAATCCATACAGGGCAACCTTCGACCCGGATACCTCTGCGCTTGACCCTTCACACCCATTGCGCGCATTGCCTAATCGCCGCAAGGCGGAATGGTTTTTCAAATATGGCAATAAATGGTATTTCAACCCTGCAAACGCCTCCGTTAGGCAATACCTGACCAATGTGGTAAAAGATATCGTGTTGCGGTACGATGTAGACGGGATTCATTTTGATGATTATTTCTATCCATATAAAGAAAAAGATCTTGATCTGGATGATGCTCTGAATGATTACAACGCCTTCGCTTCAGGAGATCACACCTTCACCGACATTGGTGATTGGCGCCGAAACAATGTAAACGTCCTGATAGAAGGGGTGTCGAAAACCATTAAAAAATACAAGCCCTACGTCAAGTTTGGCATTGGCCCCTTTGGTGTGTGGCGAAACAAAGAACGAGACCCGGCTCGAGGTTCCGATACCCGTGCCGGGGTTACCTGTTACGATGATTTATATGCCGATGTGCTCCACTGGTTAGAAAAAGGCTGGATTGATTATGTAGCGCCACAGATTTACTGGAGCATTGGTTTCCCGCCGGCTGATTATGAAATCCTGGTGGATTGGTGGAGCAAACATTTATACGGGAAACAACTGTATGTGGGTCATGCCGCTTATAAAATCAACAACTCTGCGAACGATGCCAATTGGTCAAACGAAGACGAGATCAGTAAGCAGATTGCCCTCAATCGGGCAAATCCCAAAGTGAGTGGCAGCTTGTTCTTCTCCGTCAAACCGCTGTTGCGCAACCCTCTGGGTGTTCAGGATACCCTGATGAATTCCCTCTGGAAACATCCTTCCCTCATGCCCGCCATGCCTTCCTTGTCGAAGGCACTGCCTGCAAAAGCTACTATTTGTCGGGTAAAAGGAACCCCGAGTGCCGTTCAGCTCACCTGGAACCTGTGCGAGTTGCTCTCTGCCGATGAAATGCCTTTTTATTTCGCCCTCTACCGTTTCGACGGGGAGGGCGTGGGGAAATTCGACCAGCCGCGCAACCTATTGGGATTCACCCCTTTCTACGCGGACAAATGGTATTTTGAAGACCATACAGCTGTT
>JAEUUS010000206.1 GCA_016787545.1 Saprospiraceae bacterium | reverse complement strand
GAAGACAATATTGTGCTAAACGGCGATTTCACGGCAGGTCTACTACCTGGCAACCTGGGCGGGCCGGGCAATGTGAACAACTGGACCGTCTGGACCAACACGCCACAGGTCATTACAGGCGACACCTGCCAGGAAGCCGGCGCCATTCAGGGTTGGGGCAATCAGGTAGTGGGAGAGAGCATACAGCAACCCGTGGCGTTCACCATGGGCGGCATTTATGAGGTCACCTTCTGTGGCAAATGGTTGAACACGGTGCAAGACAGTGTTCGATTCCGTTTCAGGGCATCTACAGGGCTTCCCACCAGTTATTTAAACTGCTCCGGCAACTGCGACGAAATCTATCTGTCGCCCGTTCTGACCACCAACTGGGTAACCTATACCTCAGGTCCCTGGACGGCCACGCAAAACTTCAACACCCTCACCATCTGCGTGTGGAACAATTACAACGTCAACGACGGAGCGTTTGTATCCTGGGCCCGCCTGGACGATGTTTGTATTCGCAGGATTGGCACCAGCGCCGTGCATGAAGTTGCAGCGCAATGGAGTGCCAAAGTTTTCCCCAACCCGACAGACGGGGATGCCACCCTGGAATTTGAATTACCTGAGGCGCAAACTTGTTGGTACCGGTTACTGGATCTTTCCGGAAGAGAAGTTTTGAACAGGGAAATACAAGGGCAGGATGGAAAAAATCAGGTGCGTATCCCCATGGAGGGGCTTGCTCAGGGGCTTTACCTGGTTGATTTCTATACAGAGCAGGGAAGGACGCAGCTGCGGGTGGTATTGATGGAGTAGCGGTTGGTTTCGCAAAACCGGAAATTGCTGAATGGATTCAGCAAAAAGTAATCAATATTGCTGAATCCATTCAGCAATATTGATTACTTCAGAAGGATCTCGTTGTGGTTGATTGGGATGTGCCCTCACGTCCAGAAATATCATTCCTGACCAATTGCCACACCCCGCTCCTCCATCCATGCCTCAAATCTGTCTCCGGGCAGAAATGTAATCTTTTGCCCAAAACGCCCGGGCGCTTTGAGGTGAATGGTTACCAGTTTTCGGCCCAGACGCCGAATTCTTTCTACCTTCTCCACATCAGCCCAGGGATAACGCACGGTGATCCAGTAATTGGTGACATAAAAATGGGTGTCGCCGGCATCAACCCGTTTGAGGCGCCAGAGGGTTCGGCGCACAAACAGCAGCCAGCCTAACCAAAGCGCGAAAAGAAAGAGCCGCGCCCATAAAATGGGGAATGACAGGTAGAGTTCTTCCTCAGGAATGAGCAAAAAGGTGAGCAGTAATCCAGTAAGAAATACGCCACCGAAAATGGGCATGAATACCCTCCAGAACAAGGTCATATTGGAGGAAAGACATTCAGTTGTTTCAGTTTTTACCTGTTCAGGCTCCTGGGAGGATACGTTTTGATTTTCCATAAAAGATTGTGCCGCGCCCGGTAACCCGAAGCGCGGCACAAAGGTAGGTGAATTGGAGGAGTTTGAGGGGTTTGAAGTGTTTGAGGGGTTTGAAGTGTTTGAGGGGTTTGAGGGGTTTGAAGGGTTTGAGGGGTTTGAGGGGTTTGAAGGGTTTGAGGGGTCCCGGCGGGACGATCATATTTGTAGCCCCTATGGTTTACAAACGGTGCGGCCGCCGTTCACGCATTTCAACACATCCAGTAGGGCCAGGGCGTGTTCCGGCACCAACAGTTGTACGTTAACGTTGCCCAGTGTGAGGTCGGTTACACGTAGCAGTTCGTTTACGTCCGGATTGTTGGCCATGGCTTGCTTCACAATGAAATGCATATCTGCGCAGGTTTTATCCGGAGCTTTCAGAATATCCTTCAGTTTGGTGGCGCCAAGTGCCGGATTCAGGCGCACAAAAATTTTCAATTTCATGGCTTCACCCAGCAGCGGGTTCACCAGTCTTCCGGAAGGATCCATCGGATTGGTCATAAGCCTGCAGTCGGCATCAGCTACGGCGTCGTCAAATTTCAAAGCCACCGGCGTCACGCCGGAATAGGGCAGCCATTGCACCACGCAGGCGCCTTTACCCGGCGGAAGGGTTACGGTTGCGGCATTTTGCCCCCATTTAAGCGGCCCGGATGCCAGAGCGCCCTCAATGAGCGGTGTAACGTCTTTGGTGATGGTTTGCACACATTTGCTCGTATTGCGGCAATCGTCGGTGGCGGTCCAATGGCGCTCTGTAATGCAGAACCAATCGCAATCGCCCAGGATATGTATGTCTCGGCGTGTTATCGTCACATTTGGATCGCAGTTGTCGGTAGCTGTGGCCATGCCGGTTTTGGCAACAGTAGTATCGCAGGTTACGGTGATATTTGCCGGACAGGTAATGATGGGCGATTTTTTGTCTTCTACTTTGATCACTTGGAGGCAAGTGCTTGCATTTCCAGCAGGATCGGCAACAGTCCAGGTGCGGCTAATGGTAAATTCATGCGGGCAGGAACCGGGAGCTGTAGCATCTGTAAATCCTGGCGGCAAGGTGGCGCAGTTATCGGATACAACAGGATGACCAACAGCGCCGGGGTTGGTGGGCATTTCGCAGCTCACAGTTGTATTGGCCGGGCAGGTAATGGTTGGCTTTTCTGCATCTTTTACGGTAATGGCAAATTGGCAAGTTCCAGTATTGCCTAATTGATCAGTTGCTTTGCAGGTAACCATACTCACACCTACCGGGAATACGCTTCCGGAAGCAGGAGTGCAAGAGGTCGTTACCGGGCAATCACTCACGGTAGTCGGGTTTCCATAAGTAACCTTGGCCGCGCAAAAACCGGGGTCGTTGTTCACTGTTTTGTTAGGAGGGCAGGCAATTTCCGGCGGAGTAGATTTAAAACTACCTTCTTTGAGGAACACTCCGGAATCCAGGCGTTGATCGCTGGCATCCTGCACTCCCAGTTTGAAATGATATTTCTGACAAGCTTTGAGCGCAATTTTGGCGGTAAGCAACACCGTTTTGCCGTCATACTGCAAGGTAGTGGCGCCTGTCATATTGCGATAAAAGGCCGGATCGCCCGGGCCGGGGCTGCCGAACGAGTGTGGAGGTGTAGCAAACTGACCACAAGTAGGAGGACCAACGGTATTGATCGAAACAGGTTTGGAGGTGCTCGGAATCAGCGCAATGTTTAAGTCGGCGTAAGCGGGTCCGCCGGCAGGATTTGGTCCGCTGACCAAAAAACCGAACACATCATTGAACTGGCTGCAGTAGTATTCTTCATATTCTTCCGAGCCAAAAACATATTCGAACGATACCTGATTTCCGATGGATTCCAGGTCAAATTCCAACATGCAGGCATCGAAGGTTTGAGGTGGAGGCGAAGGGAGGAGCTTATCCAGATCAGGGTTGCCTCCCGTGCCGTTAGGGCCTGTGGCCCCAGGATTGTCATTGGAATGGGCTACTAAACTGACTTGTCCGGAGGTAAGTAAAATGCCTTTTCCAATACCAACTTCGTCAATGGTTGGGCCTGTAGCGAAGGTGCCGGAAGCGCCATTGGGGCATTTTAGAACGGCATTGGTGATCGTAACACCTGGCCCAACCAGTCGGGCAGCCAGGTCTGTTGGGTTATTGTTGCTGGAAACAGACAATTGAGCGGAGGCGTTCCAAGCGAGGAACAGGACCAGGACGCAAAGCATCCGGCCCAAGGAGGGGAAGAGTTTCATGATATCTGATTTTTAGTGCGGAGAATAATTGGGTTTCAGGAACCTATTGTTTGGGTAAACCGGCCAAGTAGGTATTCCATTCTTTGGCCTTCCATTCTGGTTTGACCCGGAGGTTTAGCAGGACTTTAGCTTCTTTTTTATCAAAATTGATTTGATAGGAAACCAGTTCAGTAGTCAGACTGCTGAAGAACCAATCGGCTTTTTCTTTGGATGTAAAACCCATGGAAGAAATGTCGAGATGGTACATATACCCGAAGGGGGCGCTTTCATCTATGGAAAGCACTTTAGTGGCATTGTTGTACCGGGCTTTTGAGGTGGATTGTGCATTCAGATCCTGACTGCAGAGCAGGCAGATCATCAGGGCAATGGAAGACATTGCCAAACGAAAAACAAGGGGAGCGTTTTGCATACTTTGGAAATTTTAGGTAATAAAAATGATTTGGTATTCAGAGCTTGCCATGTATGTCGAAACGGCTGCATATCGTGAACAACACAAAAAAAATCCCCTCGCAGCATCACTGCGAGGGGATTTTATTAACCGACTTCCATCCACCGTCTAATCTACCTCAATACTTATCCCACTCTTTTTCTCTTTCCCTTCCCCTTTTTTCTTTTCGGCAATGTGGATACGGCTGCCGCCTTTAAGTTTGCGGGCTACGGCTGAATAGGGACCGGTAACGATGGTTTCGCCTTCCTGCAGGCCGGAAATAATTTCAATATAATCGTTGTCCTGAATACCGGTTTTTACTTCCCGTACACCTACGGTGTCGCCGGATACTACAAACACGATCTCTTTGATCAAATCATTGTCTTTTTTCTTTTCTTTTGCTTCATCCTGCTTTTCCTCCTCGTCTTTTTTATCCTTTTTATCCTTTTCCTCCTTGTCGTCGTCGCGGGCAGTTACAGAAATAATGGGTACCGTAAGCGTGCCATCAGAGGTATGTGTAAATACATCCACGGAAGCCGACATGCCCGGACGGAATGGGTAGCGCCGTCCGTCTTTGAGCAGGTCTAAGTAGGAAGCCGGATCTACGCGGATTTTCACCACGAAGTTGGTCACCTGATCGGTATTCAGGTTTATGCCACCGCTCGTGCCCACATTGCTGGCGCTATTGGCAATTTCCGATACTTTGCCTTTGAATTTGCGCCCCAGATAAGCATCCACTTCGATGTCGGCTTCGTCGTTGAGGCTGACTTTAAGGATATCGTTTTCGCTCACATCCACCTGCACTTCCATGCTGCGGAGGTTGGCAATGCGCATCATTTCGGTGCCGGCCATTTGGAGTGTACCTACCACACGTTCACCCTTTTCCACGTTGAGTTTGCTGACGATGCCACTTACCGGAGCGGTTACGATGGTTTTTTGCAAACTGGTGCGCAGTTCTTTCAAGCGGGCATTGGCGCTATTGATGCCAAATTCCGAGGCGCGTACATTGGCTTGTGCGCTGTTTAGACCGCTTTCAGCAGCGCGCAAACTGGCTTCTGCGGCAGCCACAGCGCTTTCTGCGGAGCGTAGATTGCTTTGGGATGTTTCGTATTCAGCGGTAGAAATCACCCCTTCCTTATACAGTTTTTCATTGCGCTGATGGGTGTTTCGGGCCACTTCAAGCTGAGCATCGAGTCGGCGACGATCGGCTTTGAGTTGTTCTATCTGAGCCGAGCTGTTTTGAACGCCGGAGCTCGAGACTTCGCGTTGAGAGCGGGCAGTTCCCACGGCCGCCTGACCTTGTTCCAGGGCGCTTTGGTATTCATCCGGACGTATTTTAGCCAGAATTTGACCAGCTGTAACGGAATCTCCTTCTTTTACATACAGTTCAATGATTTCACCGGAAACGTCGGAGCTGATTTTTACCTCCGTTTCAGGGAAAATTTTGCCGCTGGCGCTCACCGTTTCGCGAATGGTACGTTTTTCCACCTTTTCAACGGTGACTTCTTCGCCTTTCGGTTTTTGGCGTGCTTTAATGGCTGCTGCAATAATGAGCAGGACAAACACGCCGATTAGCACGTACAGGAGGGTTCTTTTTTTGGGTTTAGGCTGTTGCGTTGCCATTGTTGGATATGCCGTTTGAAGGGTTTGAGGGGTTTGAAGGGGTTGAGGGGTTTGAAGGGGTCAGGGGTCAAAGGTCAGTAATCCTGTGATAGGCAATAGAATAGTTGGATAAATGGCGGAAAATGATGGATGAAGAGGTGGATATTTCGCACGGATTGGCTTCTTGCACTATCCATGGGAGTAATTATTTCATGATCCAATCTGCCTATACAAAGGAGGGTGTTTCAAAGGTGTTTTTACCGCAGAGGCGGAGAGACGCGGAGGTGCAAATATTTGGTTATCAAGCCCTCAGCGTCTCAGCGCCTCTGCGGTAAAAAATAAAAATGCGGCTTTTGAGACAACCTCAATAATCCTCTCCCTTTACCCTCCGCTTCCTTTGTTACTTTGTGGTTCAACTAATTTATGGTATAAAACGAGCATGAGCCATCCCGAAAAACTCGAGATGACTCATGGTTGCCTATCGGGATAGGAAAATAACTTTTAATTGTTTTTGTTGGCCACCTTCAGGTAGTTTTCCAGTGCTACGGCGATGGAGGGCGCCTCAGGCGTACCGGCCTGGATGTTTACTTTCATGCCGCGGTCGGTTACGGCTTTGAGGGCCGCTGTACCAAATACACAGATTCGGCGATCTTCCTGTTTAAATTCCGGGAACTGCTCGAACATGGACTTGATCTCGTTGGCAGAGAAAAAAGCAATGATATCGTATTTGATGTCTTTCAGGTTGGAAAGGTCATTGTTTACGGTACGATACATTACAGCTTCCTGGATGGCAACTTTCAGATCCTTGAAGAAGTTGGTTACTTCAGGATTGCCCTGATCACCGCAAGGGAGGTAAAATTTCTCTTCCTTGTTGCGCAGGATGTAGGATTTGAGTTCAAGGATAGACTTTGTGCCGTTGAACACCTTGCGTTTGCGGAAATTGATGAATTTCTGCAGATAATTGGCAATTGTTTCGGTAGCGCAGAAGTACTTGGTCTCGTCAGACATCTTGATGCGCATTTCTCCGCAAAGTCGGAAGAAGTGATCCACCGCATTTTTACTCGTAAAGAGAATCGCGCTGTAATCATTCGGATATACGCGGTTCTTACGGTATTCTTTCTCAGTCAAACCTTCCACAGTCACAAAAGGTATAAAGTCGATGCGGACGCCAAAACGTTTTTCAATTTCGTCGTAGGCAGATCTCACAGCGGGTTGACCTTGTGAAATGAGGATATTTTGAACTTTGCTGGGGGTGGGATCCTGAACAGGTGCAGCGGAAGCAGTTGCAGACATTCGGGAGTGCGTTTTGTGTGAAATTTGTGTTTAGTTTGAACGAACTGTGTTGTTTTCAAACGGCTATTAAAATGGCTGAATGGGAAAAAAAGTTCCCTACATCAGGCGTTTTGCATTAAGGCTAATTTGATCAACAACAGCAGCGGGGCTATTTCGACGGTGCAAAGGTACAACAAAAAGTGAAATGGGCTCTGTATCAAAAATTTAGCTCCCATCGGACTCGATCTCAAGCTGCGGTATGCGTAAAAAATGGCCACCAAACCAAGCATCCACGACACCAAAAGGAGCTGTTGACTGCTGTTTTTGGCAGAAAAGGCAATTAAAAGATTGAAAGGAACCAGAAACAATCCCAAAATGCAGTTGAAAATAATAATCAGAAAATTGTATTTCCGAAGCTCGTTTTCCAAAGGAAACAAGTTGCGCATGATGTTCAACATCAGGTGTTTCGATAAAAAGGCTCCTGCTGCGCCGGCCATGCAGAGTAGCAGGAAAGACAGGTTGTTGTACGTTTCCTGATTAAATACCCGGGTCACCAGGAAAATAAAAATGCCGGCGTTGAACAGAAAATTACCGTACAGGAGGTAATAAGGTGTAATCCCCACAAAACCGGAGGCTTCGCGCTGGGCCACAGAAAAACCATTGTCGCTCAAAAAACCTGCCCATGCCTTGCCCACCGCGCTGCGGTTGGAAGCCACGGAAAAAGTTAAAAACCCAAAAGCCATCAGCAATAAAGCAGCCATGATACTATTCGACAGGCCGCCACCTCTGGGCAATACAGCAAAGGGATTGAATGCTTCTGTTTCATTTTCGGCCATTCCTTCAGCTGCTACAGGCGCACGGTGAGGAACTACATCAAATGGATTTACAGGCGCCAGATTGCCAGGTTGCGCAGCCAGCAACTCCTTCGGAAGCCGGTGAATCAGCTCGAATGGATTGGCAGCGTTCTGTGCAGTGACAGACTGACACAGCGTACAAAAAAGCAGGCTAAATAGCAGCAGCCGGAACATGCGGCAAAGGTACAAGAATGATTTTTTAAAAAAATTTAAAACTCTGCTTCCGAGTTTGATAAAAATGGTTTTATCTTTGCACCCGCTTTTCAGCAGGCTTGGTGCCTTAGCTCAGCTGGTAGAGCAATGGACTGAAAATCCATGTGTCCCCAGTTCGATTCTGGGAGGTACCACACCAAACTTACATGAGTCATCCCGAGTTATTGGGGTGGCTCATGTTTCGTTTATACCATATACCATTCTTTTTTGAACCACAAAGTCACAAAGAGCGCGTGAATTTGCGATTTCATCGGTATTAGCTATCCGGACAAAGTACGATGCTATTTTTTTTGAACCACAAAGTCACAAAGAGCATGTGAGTTTGCGATTTCATCGGTTAAACCCTGCCGCGCTTTTGGTATTCTGAAATCAGATACTTTTTGAAGCCCCAATTTTTTCCCAGATTTGCAACCGAATTCCTTCGTAGCTGTTTTGTCCGCCATGTCTGATGATATCGTGATACGGATACTCCTGTTGCCGCTGGCCCTGCTGTATGGCATTGGCGTGGGTTTGCGCAATCTGTTTTACCGGGTTGGAATTTTGCGCAGTGTACATTTCGACCTTCCTGTTATTTCCGTTGGCAACCTTTCGGTGGGCGGAGCCGGTAAATCACCCCATATTGAATACCTGCTTCGCTGGCTTCATGAATACCTGGAAGTTGCCGTTCTCAGTCGTGGGTATGGCAGAAACACCACCGGATTCCAGCAGCTTTCTGTGATTGATACTGCGGAAATGGTAGGTGATGAACCCCTGCAATTCAAAAGAAAATTTCCGGAAGTACCCATTTGCGTCAGCGAAAGCAGGGCATTGGGCGTGCCTGAACTGGTGAAACGCAACCCGGAAACCCAATGCGTGCTGCTGGACGATGCCTTTCAACACCTGGCTGTAACGCCCGGGCTGAATATTCTGCTCACCGAATATGCACGCCCGTTTACCAGAGATTGGTTGCTTCCGGCAGGCAGATTGCGGGAAGGACGTTATAATTATCGTCGCGCAGATCTGATCATTGTAACCAAATGTCCACCGGAATTATCCACGCTGGATCGGCAAAAGATGATCCAGGAAATTGATCCATTTCCGCGCCAAAAGGTGTTTTTTTCGCGCTATACTTATGGCACCCCTTACGATCTTCTTCGCCCCGACCTCAAACGTCCGCTGGATTTAGATACCGATGCTTTGTTGGTAAGCGCCATCGCCAATACGGATTACCTGCTCAAACACCTTGGCAAAACACTTCGATCTGCCCAAACCCTGGAATTCGAAGATCACCACTTTTTTAAGGAAGATGAACTGCACGATATGATGCGCCGATTTAACCGACTCAATAGTCGGAACAAGATCATCCTCACGACCGAAAAAGATGCTATGCGCCTGGAAATGCACCGCGATTTTTTCTGGAAAAACCA
>JAEUUS010000196.1 GCA_016787545.1 Saprospiraceae bacterium | reverse complement strand
GCCCCCTCAAACACTCCCACACTCAAAAACTCAAACACTTTCAGTCGTGCCTCGCAAATTCCATGACCCGGAAAATATGCAGCAAGTACGGGAAAAGTGCATCCATGCTTTCCTGGGCGCCGCGGGTGGAGCCAGGTAAGGCGAGGATGAGGGTATTGCCTTTCAACCCGCCCAGGCTGCGGGACAACATGGAATAAGGCATGTGCTCCTGCCCATAACTGCGTGCAGTTTCTCCGATTCCGGGTATTTCGCGGTCGAGCAGCGGACGAATGGCTTCCGGAGTGACGTCGCGGGGTGACAATCCGGTGCCGCCGGTGAGGATGATGAGGTCGAACTGCTGTTCGTACAAGGCCAATACTTTGCTCTGGATGGCATCCACTTCATCCGGCACCACTGAGAAATCTTCTACGGATACCTGCTGGTAGCCTTGCAGTTTTTCGCGGATGGCCAGGCCAGCGCGGTCTTCTTTGGCGCCTGCTGCAATACTGTCGGAACAAACAATCACCGCAGCGCGAACGGGTTGGTTGAGCTTGTCTTTATACTGTGATTTACCGCCTTTTTTCTCCAACAGTTTGATACTCAGGATCTCGATGCCTTTGTCGATGGGCTTGAGCATATCGTACATGGTGAGTGCAGCCACCGAGGCGCCGTGCATGGCTTCCACTTCTACGCCCGTGCGGTAGAGGGTTTGAACTTCCACCAGAATTTCAATATCCAGCTCATGTATCTGGTGCGAGATCTGGGTGTATTCCACCGGCAGCGGATGACAATCCGGGATCATATCGCTGGTGCGCTTCACCCCAAACAAACCGGCGATACGACTGGCTTCCAGCACATCGCCCTTAGGCACCCTGCGTTGGCGAATGGCTTCGATGGTGTCTGCACTGCTCACGCGCACGATGGCGCGGGCGATGGCTGTTCGGTGGGTTTTTGATTTGTGGGTGATGTTGACCATGGTAGATCTTTGTATAAAATGCCTTTTATTGCGAATTTAGCCTTAAATTTAGGCTTAAATCTCTAAGGTCTACAGCATTGAGTATTTTCCTAACCGCAGCGCGTAGATTGACCGGTCTGTTTCAGTACGCCGGCTCAGCCTGGTTCAGGTTCAAACCTGCCTGCACTGCGATGGTTTCCTGTAACCTGTTGATCGGGGTACTATTTGGCGCAGCAAAGTTATTCGGTCAGACACTGAGTCCATATAGTTTTATTACGCTGGGGAAAGAACAGGGCTTGCAAAACCTTAAAACCACCGCTCTCTTTCAGGATAGTTATGGTTTTGTCTGGTTGGGCACACAAGGCGGGTTGTTTCGTTATGAAGGTTATCGTTTTGTGCAATATGAAAACATACCGGGCGATCAATCCTCCCTGCCTTCCAATTTTATAGCCTATCGGGGAATGTTGGAAAACCCGGAAGGCGATCTTTGGATTGCCACCAATGATGCGGGAATCGTGAAATTTGACAGAAGATCTGAGCGTTTTCTGGATGCCAAAAGGCAAGAGAATACTGGAAAAGGATTGAGCTTTAATGGCATTTCTGCTTTATGCCTTGACGAAGATACCGGGTTTTGGATTGCCACGATGGGGAAAGGCTTGAATCGATACTTCCCGAAGCAAGACAGTTTCTGTCATTATATCTTACCAGACAACCGTTTTGACACCCTGATGGGCAGCAATTTAGTGTTGTCGCTGCTTGTTGACCGGGAAAAAAGGCTGTGGATTGGAACAGACCGGGGCGCTGCAGTCTTACACCCAAACGGGACGTTTGAGCGTTTCTTTCCGGACTCCGGGAATCCCGGGTGTCTGAGCGCCGGATTTGTTTACGATATTTTTCAGGATAAATCTGGTAAAATCTGGCTGGCTACCCAAAACGGCTTAAACAGCTGGAACCCTTCCGGATCCTTTACTCGATATTATCCGCAAACCAAAATACCGGGAATCGGCACGTACAACTGCATTTATCGGGTATTGGAAGATCAGGATGGTCAATTTTGGTTAGGAACAAAGGGAGGATTAGTCACTTTTGATCCGCTTCTGAGGCATTTCACTCCGGTGATTCATCATCCTAATGATCCAAACGCCATCCCGAATGGGGCGGTCCATGGAATCATGCAGGATCAGGCAGGGAATCTATGGTTTGCAACCAACGAGGGTGTAGCTGTTTTGGACAAAAGAACGGTCCTTTTCAGAGCGGAAAAATGGCTATTGGAACAGGTATTGGCATTATCAGAATCGCCTAGAGACGGAGTTGTTGATATGGTTCAGGCAGGTGATCGCTTATGGTTTAGCACTGAAGCCGGACTGTTTACCTGCAGGAAGGGCGAACCCCTGAAGCCATTTCTTTCGGGATCATTTACAAAACTATGTACCGACCGTCAGGGTAATTTATATGCCGGAACCTTATCAGACCACTTTTACTACATTGATCCGGTTGCGTTGCGGGTCATTAAAAAAATACCAAAAGATCTGCAGCGCCAGTATAACCCAAATCAGGCTGTAGGCTGGCAAATTAGTTGTATTGCCGAAGACGCAACAGGGCATCTGTGGGTAGGTACCAAATCCGGGCTAAACAGATATGACCCTGCAGCTGACCGCTGGTATCAGTATTATGCTACTTCGGGAAATAAAAAGGGAATCCCCAGCTCCGTGATTAATGATCTGTATTCCGACCGGAAAGGGAATTTATGGATTGCCACCAATGATGGTGTTTGTCAAATGACCTATCAGGCATTATTAGCGCCAGTAGATCCTTCCAGCCTGCCGATAGCCCTATTTCAACATCTACCCAATGATCAAAACTCATTGGGCAACAACCGCGTTCGTGCGATTTTGGAAGACCGTAAAGGTTGGCTTTGGTTCGGAACGGATGTTGGTTTACATGCTCTTCAGTCAGATGGTCACTGGAGTCGATTTTTCAGAGCACAAGGTCTTCCGGACAATAAAACAACCGGATTAATAGAAGATGCGCAAGGCAATATTTGGGTATCAACAGCCGACAATGGTTTGGTGAAGTATGATCAAACAACCAATCGCTTTTTTGCTTTTACCAAACAGGATGGTTTATATACCAATCAGTTTCCTTCCGGAGCTTGTATAAAACTGAATGATGGAAAACTGTTTTTTGCCGGGTTCCAGGGAGCCAATTGTTTTTCTCCTGAAAAGCTGTTATTGCCGGCACAGGAGTCTCGACTTTATTTCACAGAATTCAGGCTTGCCAATCATCCGGTGGAGATCAGGGGTAAAAGCAGTCCTTTACAGGCGCCCCCATACATGACAAGCCACATTGACCTGGAATTTGGTCAAAAGGTATTGAGCTTCCATTTCGCCGCTTTGAATTATACACATCCTGAAAAGCAAATTTACCGATACAGACTTTTCCCGCTACAAACGGAATGGCAATCCAATGGGAGTAAACAAGAAATCAGCTTCGTCAATCTGGACCACGGAGATTATCAACTTCAGGTAGAAACGTCTGCCGATGGGTATGAATGGACCGGCCAGACGCTTTACCTCAGGATATTTCCACCCTGGTATCGGAGCTGGTTAGCCTATTTAGGGTATGTTTTGTGTTTAGCATTAATCCTTTATGCCGTTCGACGTTATGACCTCAAGCGACAGCTTGCAAAAGCGGAAGCCGAGCGATTAAAAGAACTTGATTCACTTAAAACACAGCTGTACACCAATATAACCCATGAATTTCGAACACCATTGACCGTCATTTTAGGTGAAACAGCTCAATTGGAAGCCCAGGGAGGAGCCAGGCATCAGCCTGGGTTGTCGGCCATTCGAAGACAAGGCCGTCATTTGCTTCGCTTAGTGAATCAAATGCTTGATTTGGCAAAAGTGGAGGCTGGCTCGATGAAAATCAATGTGGTACAAGACAACGTCGTATTGTTTTTGAAATATCTGCTCGAAACATTCCATTCCCTTGCCGATAACCGGAAAATTAAACTTCACTTCGAGTCGGACGCCGATGAATTCCAGATGGATTTCGACCCGGACAAATTGCAGGAAATTGTTTCCAACCTGCTTTCCAATGCGCTCAAATTCACCTCACAAGGCGGAACAATCACTTTGCGCGTGCAGACAGGAGCCTCACTGGTTTTGGAAGTCGGCGACACGGGGCGGGGTATTTCACCCGAAAAACTGCCCTATATTTTTGACCGCTTTTATCAAGCCGACGACTCGATGACACGACCGGGAGAAGGCACCGGCATCGGGTTGACGCTGATCAAGGAATTGGTGCAACTGCTCGGCGGACAAATCGAGGTAGAGAGCCGCCCTGGCGAAGGCACTACCTTTCGCGTGCGCTTGCCCGTGACGCGCAATGCTGCCCGGAAGGAAACCGTTCAGGCATTTGAAAATCAGGGAATGATGCCTGAAATTTCAACCCCTGCGCCAGTATTTCCCATTTCGGTTTCAGGAATTAAGCCGGATCGTGCGCGCCTGTTACTTGTGGAAGACAATCCCGATGTGAGCCGCTACATCCAGGGTTTGCTCCATACAGATTATGAAATAATTACAGAAGGCAATGGTAGCAAAGGTCTTGAATCGGCATTTCGTTTTGTACCCGACATCATCATTAGCGACGTGATGATGCCTGAAATGGACGGCTTTGAGCTGTGCCGCCGCCTGAAAACCGACGAGCGCACGAGCCATATACCCGTAGTCCTGCTCACAGCCAAGGCCGACCAGCCTTCCAAAATCGAGGGTCTGCGCTATGGCGCGGATGACTACTTATCCAAACCCTTTCACCCGGAGGAATTATTCGTGCGGCTCGAAAAACTCATCGTACTTCGCCGGAGATTGCAGGAGCGGTTTTCGAGATTTGTCAGTAATTTAAAAATTGACAAATCAGCCACAGACAAATC
>JAEUUS010000162.1 GCA_016787545.1 Saprospiraceae bacterium | reverse complement strand
CCAAGATACGTTTTCACATCAACGGCTGGCGCATCAGGACCACCGTGCAGTACAGACATTTCAAAATTATCCGGGTTGGTAGAACGCTCACGGGCATCGTCGTTCACAAGCAATGTGAATGGCGTAGTAGCACTACCTACGATACCGCTGGCTACTACCACATAGGTCTTGCCGTTAGTAAAGGTGACAGGGAAGTTCACCAGGGTATCAGCTACAGACTGACTGTTTCCTGGAGCAATACCAAAGTTAATCTCAAACTCAGCAGGCACATAAATAAATGGAGTTGCTGTGCGGAATTCAAAATCGTTCAGGAACAAACCTCCCTCTGCGTACACATCCACCGTAGGAGTTGGGCTGTTGTGAATCACTTGAACACGTGCCACTGGGAAGAATGGCAGTTCAACGACTGTACCATCTGCCAGAGCAGCAAACAAACCAAATCCAGGTGTGCCACCCAGGTAGCCACTGGCAAACACACGGATTGCCTGACCAGACAAACCAGACAAATCTGCGCGGTAGGTGGCTACAATCTGTGGTGCGCCAGTTACACGAATATCCAGGAAGTACTCTGTAGATACCAGATCAAGGTATGGCGTGAACTCGCCAAACTCCAAACCTGTAACCAGGTTGCCTGCCAGGCGCTCATCTACATCTACTGCAGGAGCATCCGGTGAACCGTGGAAAATGCCTACAGCTGTAATACCTGCAGAAGCAGATTCGCGGGCATCATCAGCAATAGCCAGGGTGAATGGTGTATTTGGGTTACCTACTACACCATTGGCGATTACAGTGTAAGACCTGGTGGCAGAAAGATTTACCGGGAAAGAAGCAATCACATCTGCAACAGAATTACTGTTGCCAGGTGCCACACCGATGTTGAATGGACGACCAGCAGGAATATCCACAAACGGAGTAGCAGTGCGGAACGCAAAGTCGTTCAACAACAGCGTGTTACCAGCATAAACGTCTACGGTTGGATCAGGAGAGTTGTGAATCACCTGAACGCGGGTAGTTGGGGTAGCTGGCAGGGCAATTACGGTACCGTTTGGCAATGCAGCGTACAAACCGAAAGCCGGAGAACCACCCAGCAAACCACTGGCAAATACATAGGCTGCACCGCCTGCCAGACCGCTCAGATCGGCGCGGAAAGAAGCCACTACATCCGGGCTGCCGGAACCACGTACAGCAAAGTCGTAGATAGCTGCTGGCAAGCCCAGGTAACCTGTGAACTCACCATAAGCCAGGTTGGTAATAACATTATCGGCCACGAATACAGCGTCAACATCTACGGCTGGTGCGTTGGTTGAACCATGCAATACAGCAATATCCACATTAGACGGGTTGCCGGCTGCCTCCTGACCTGCATCGTTGATGATCAGGGTGAATGGGGTAGTTGGATCGCCTACAATTCCGGAAGCAGTGACAATGTATGTTTTGCCTGCGTCCAGATTCACATCAAATGTTGCAATAGCATCTGCAGCAGAAGTGCTGTTTTCAGGTGCTATGCCGAGGGTAATATCTACACCGGCAGGTACGTCGATAAACGGAGTTGCGGTGCGGTATACGAAGTTGTCAATCAACAGATCATCGTTGGCGTATACGTCAACCGTTGGAGATGGGCTGTTGTGGATAACCTGTACCCGTGCAACAGCTGGTTGAGGCACTACCGGGAATTCTACCACAGCGCCGTTTGGCAGTGCAGCAAACAAACCAAAAGCAGGGGTTCCGCCCAGCAAACCGCTGGCAAAAACACGTGCAGCGCCACCAGCCAAACCGCTCAGGTTGGCCAGATACGTAACCAGCACATCGTTTGAACCGGAAGGAATGATTTGCACCTGGTACACACCCGGGTCAACACTCAGGTAACCGGTGAAATTCGGATATGCCAGATCAGAGATAACTGTACCCAAACCTACCACGGCAACATCTACCGCAGGAGCGTTTGGAGAACCGTGCAGCACATTGAAATCTACCTGCGCAGGCACTTGCGCTGCCTCACGGGCATCGCCGTCAACCACCAGGGTGAATGGCGTAGTTGCATTGCCTACAATACCGGAAGCCGTTACGGCATAAGTACCGCCGGTTGCCAGATTTACATCAAACGTAGCGATGGCATCATTTGCAGATGCACTATTACTTGGAGCTACACCGAGGGTAATGTTTCTGTCGGCAGGAACATCAATGAATGGCGTTGCAGTACGGAAAACGAAATTGTCAATCAGCAATGTATTGCCTGCATACACATCCACCGTTGGCTCTGGGCTGTTGTGGATCACCTGAACGCGTGCGGTTGGGGTAGTTGGCAGTGCAATTACAGTACCATTTGGCAGGGCAGCGTACAAACCGAAAGCCGGCGTATCGCCAAGCAAACCGCTGGCAAAAACATACGCAGCAGCACCTTGAAGGTTGCTCAGGTCTGCACGGAAAGAAGCTACTACGTTCGGATCGCCAGTGGCGCGCACTGCGAAGTCGTATTTTCCAGGAGACAGGCCCAGGTATGGCGTATACTCGCCGTAAGCAAGGTTGGAAATTACATTGTTAGCCAGGAGAACAGCATCTACGTCCACTGCCGGTGCATTAGTGCTTCCGTGCAATACAGCAATATCAACATTTACCGGATTGGCTGCTTTTTCCTGTGCTGTGTTGTTCACATTCAGGGTAAATGGAGTGGTAGGATCGCCTACAATGCCGGAAGCAGTGACAATGTAGGTGCTTCCGTTGGTCAGGTTAACATCAAAAGTTGCGATAGCATCAGCTGCAGAGGTAGAATTTTCAGGAGCAACACCCAGGGTGATATCCACACCTGCAGGAACAAAAATGAACGGAGTAGCCGTGCGATAAACAAAGTTATCAATCAGCAAATCATTGTTGGCATATACGTCTACAGTTGGTGATGGGCTGTTGTGGATCACCTGCACACGTGCTACCGGAGTGGCCGGGAGCGACAATACTGTGCCGTCGTTCAAAACGGCGATTAGTTCAAATGCTGGTGTTCCGCCGAGGAAACCGCTGGCCAGCACGCGGAATGAAGCACCTGCCAGGCCACTGAGGTCGGCCTGATAGGTTTGTACGATGGTGTTGCTGCCAGCAGGCTTGATGTCCAGGTAATACACACCCGGATCAACACTCAGGTAAGGCGTAAAAGCGCCGTAAGGCAAGTTAGATACAATTTTGCTGCCGGTACGCACCACAACATCTACTGCCGGAGCATCTGGCGCGCCGTGAAGTACATTGAACTGTACTTTTGCCGGATCATCAGACGCCTCTTCTGCACCATCGTCAACAATAAGTGTAAAAGGCGTAACTGGATCTCCAACAACGCCGGAGGCTGTCACCACATAATTTTTTCCGCTTTCCAAAAGGAGCGGGAAATTGGCAATAGCATCAGCTGCCGAGGTACTGTTGTCCGGAGCGATGGCTACATCCAAAGGCAAACCAAAAGGTAAGTCCAAAAAGGGAGTGGCCGTTCTGAACTCGAAATTGTCAAGGGCAAGAATGCCATTCACATATACGTCCACCGTGGGATTCGGGGCGTTGTGAATGATCTGTACCCTTGATGTTTGAGCGAATGACGCTGCCGTAACCAGCAGTATCGTCAACAGAGTGGTAAGTAAGCGATTCATGTGAAACAGGTTTAATTGTAAGGAATGTTGGTTGGGTAAACGTGCTTGTCTGCACATTCAAAACAGGCATGAAACACCCCCCTTTTAAAAGTGTTTAACTAATTGCATTAAATCATTAAACAAAAAATCGTTTTGCTATTTTTAGGCAAATCTCCATTTCGGCAACGACATTACCTGCACAGTCGCTATCATGGTGCATTGCGGGAAGCAGCTGGCATTGGGAAAATAAGTATAAAAATCAGCTAATTCTTATTCCATCACTTGAAAAACAAAACAAACTATTTTACATTTGCATACGAAACCTAACTAGTTATGTCAAATTTACTCCAATACCAAGGATAAAGAGACGGCAAACTTGTTTGTACAGTTTTGTCAAATAATAAAAATAGGAGGCGGCTAAACCCACCTTTATATCCCCCCCTCAAACCCTCCAAACCCCTCAAACCCTTCAAACCCCTCAAACCCTTCAAACCCTTACATGCCCAATCTCGATTCCAACATTGAATTCCTGAAAGGCGTTGGCCCTCAAAGAGCCGATACCCTGAAAACAGAATTGGGCATTTTTACCTGTAGGGATTTGTTGTTCCATTTTCCTTTCCGATACATTGACCGAACCCAATTTCACCGCATCCGGGACGTACATAATGAAGGTGAGAATGTTCAGTTGCGGGGCATTCTCCGCCGACTCGAAACCATGGGTGAAGGGAAAGCGAAGAGGCTGGTGGGTACCCTGCGCGACGACAGCGGCATTATGGAACTCGTGTGGTTCAGAGGCATTCAATGGTTAGAAAGAAGTTTACAGGTTGGGAAAGAATATATTGTTTTTGGCAGAGTAAGCGAGTTCAATGGCCGCTTCAATATCCCCCACCCGGAAATGGAAGAGGCCACTTCCGAAACAGGACAAAAAGCCAAAAATTTTGATCCCGTTTACCCTACTACCGATAAACTCACCCAAAAAGGGCTGGATGCCAAAGGGCTGCGCAAATTGGTTCGCACCCTGATCGATGGGCTTTCTGCGGCAGATATGCCGGAAACCATGCCGGATTATCTGATCAAACAATTCCGGCTCACACCCAGGCACGAAGCCTTACAAAAAATTCATTTTCCGGAAACCCAGGGCGAACTGGACGGCGCTACCCGGCGACTCAAATTTGAGGAGCTGTTTTTCCTGCAATTACGCCTGTTGCAAATTCGTACCCGACGGAAAGACAGTTTCCGCGGATTTGTTTTTTCCAAAATTGGCGATTATTTCAACGGTTTTTATCAGGAAAAACTCCCTTTTGAACTCACCAATGCCCAAAAAAGGGTATTGAAAGAAATTCGCTCAGATGTTGCCTCTGGCAAACATATGAACCGCCTCGTGCAGGGGGATGTAGGTTCCGGAAAAACAGTGGTAGCGCTTATGACCATGCTGATGGCGCTCGACAACGGGTTTCAGGCCTGCATGATGGCGCCCACCGAAATTCTGGCCCAACAACATTTTGAAGGTATTTCCTCATTGGTTGGCGACTTAGGCATCAAGGTGGGTTACCTCAGCGGCTCTGTTAAAGGTAAAAAAAGGGAAGCCATCCTGGCTCAGCTGGCCTCCGGCGACATGCATATCGTGATCGGTACCCACGCGTTGATTGAGGAGTGGGTACAATTTAAAAATATCGGCATCTGTGTGATTGACGAACAACACCGCTTTGGTGTGGAACAAAGAGCCAAGCTTTGGGCCAAAAACCCGGCAGGTCCGCCGCATGTGCTGGTTATGACCGCCACCCCTATTCCTCGCACCTTAGCCATGACTTTGTATGGCGACCTGGATGTTTCTGTCATAGACGAGCTTCCGCCCGGCAGGAAACCTATTTCTACCATGCACAAAACCGAACATCACCGGCTGCGTGTGCAGGGATTTATGAAAGAAGAAATTGCCAAAGGCAGGCAGGTGTACGTGGTGTATCCCATGATCGAGGAAACAGAAACCATGGATTTACAGAACCTGATGTCGGGTTTTGAAGCATTGAGTCGGGATTTCCCGCCGCCAGAATACCATATTTCCATAGTACATGGTAAAATGAAGCCGGCCGACAAAGACTTTGAAATGCAGCGTTTTATAAAAAGGGAGACTCAGATCATGGTAGCCACAACGGTGATTGAAGTTGGGGTGAATGTGCCCAATGCCTCTGTAATGGTCATTGAGAATGCCGAGCGATTTGGACTTCCCCAGCTACACCAGCTGCGCGGCAGGGTGGGCCGTGGCGCTGATCAGAGTTATTGTATTCTGCTCACCAGCTACAAGCTCAGCCATGAAGGACGGGAGCGCATTCAAACCATGGTACAAACCACTGACGGTTTTGTGATTGCGGAGGCCGATTTACGCCTACGGGGGCCAGGCAATATTGAAGGTACCCAACAAAGTGGTATGCTACGTTTCCTGTTGGCTGACCTGGCACGCGACGGGCAAATGCTTGCGGCTGCCCGCGAAGTAGCCACACAAATTCTCGAAAAAGACCCGGCACTGAGTTTGCCAGAGCATGGTCGCCTACGCCATCACCTGGCCTCGGAAGGTAGGGATGCCCGGGTTTGGAGCCGGATTTCCTGATAATAACAGCACCTGAATGGCCCACACTTCGCCAATGTATTGGCCCGGCATTTGCATGGATTTACAAACCTGTAGCTACAGGAGTTCTGTATCTTTGCAGGCGCTGAACCACTTATACCATTTTACATGAAAGGCATCATTTTAGCTGGCGGACTCGGAACCCGACTTTAT
>JAEUUS010000155.1 GCA_016787545.1 Saprospiraceae bacterium | reverse complement strand
ATCCAGTTAACGCGCCTTTGGGTTGCCAGTCTGTTTTTCCTGCTGTCAGGTTTGACCTTGTTGCAGGCTCAAGGTTGGATCCGGCATTATCCTTCCACCGGCGGCATACTCACCGGAGCTGCTGAGCCCACGGCCATGGTTGTAGCCGATAATGGCGATTTCATTTTTGGTGGCGGCGGCGGTTTTGTGCCTGGCCAATCTGCTAAATTTCTTTTTTTGCAACGCAACGATCAGCAAGGCAACCCGGTGTGGACACGGCGGATTGAAACGTCAACCTGGAGTCTGAATTTTTTGGAAAAATGTCCGGGAGGTGGATATGTAGGCGGTGGAATTTCTAATATTTCGGGTGTAGTTGAGCAATTGCTGATAAAGGTGTCTGAATCCGGAGATTCTGTATGGGCAATTCATCCGGCTCCATCCGGGACTGGATCGCTTCATTGCGCCATCTCCAGTCCGGATGGTATGTTATTGGTAGGTGGCACCAATCAAAACCTTGCTTCCGGGAGCCAACTCAAGGTGCCGGTGGTGTATAAAATCAACCCGACAGACGGCTCCATTGTTTGGACGCAATGGTATGCCGGGCACAATTATCATGAAGAGGGTGGTGCACTCCTGATGGCACCTGATGGCAGCTTGATCCAAAGCGACATCGGCACGGATACTACTTTCATCCGCTTTCTCAACGCGCAAGGTGAACTACAAAACACGCTAAAAACTCCGATGTTGGCTGGAGCATACCCCATGCTCAGCAAGCCTGAAACAGATGGTTTTACCTTTTTAATTCGGGATGCCATAGAAGGCGCGGTATTCAAACGTTTTGACTATTCAGGCAATGTGCTGGAATCCAAAATAACGCCCAATGCAGTGTTCATTTTGCCTCCTTATGCTGAATCGGCCAACAGATTTGGCTTTACCTCCAACCTACTTGATGGCAACGGCAAGATTTTTCCCACAATTCAGTTCATGGATTTGCAGGGTAACTTCAGTGTTCAGGAAGCTCCTTTGGCCGAATTTTCCTCAAGTATTGAATATTGGGCCCGATGTATTCGGGCTACCCCGGATGGTGGCTATATAATTGTGGGAGGCAATATTGGCCAGGCTACCTGGTTTGCACTGAAAACTGACAGCACCGGGCACATAGATTATACACAGGCTTCGGGAAATATTTTCCGGGACAACAATCTCAATTGCACGCCTGATGCAGGTGAAATCGGAGCCGGTTCCCTGCTGATACGCGCTACCGACCAGGATTTTAACGTCAAGTGGTATGAAACGACGGATTCTTCAGGCAATTACCTCTTGAAATTACCTGTCGGCAACTATCAGGTAGAAGTGTTAGAGCCCGGGAATGCGCCGGGGTATTGGGAGGCATGTCCGGGCCAGGTGGTTTCACTGGCCATGCCAGGCGACAGTATTGGGTTGAACCCAATGGGTATAAAACCTCTGGTGGAATGTCCGTTTATGCAACTTGACATAGGCGCAGGATTATACAGGCTTTGTTTGCCGGTTACCATAAACCTCAATGCCATAAACGCCGGAACCATGGGCGCCGACAGTGTGATGGTTCTGGTAGAGTTGGATCCACAGCTTACTTACGACAGCAGCAGCCTGGCTCCGGTAGTACAGAATGGTCAGCAATTGTGGTATTATCTGGACTCCATGGCAAGTTTGGAAACAGCCAGCATAAAAATTTGGGCTACAGTCAGTTGTAGTGCCGAAATGGAGCAGATACTGTGTGTCGATGGGCATATTTGGCCGGATTCTATTTGCCAACAAGGTTCCACGTTATGGGATGGCTCCGATCTGCGGGTGCAGGCGTATTGCGATGGCGACAGCGTGCGGTTCAAGGTTTCGAACGTAGGCGCAGGCAATATGTCGGAAGCCAGTCAGCTGGTAATCATTGAAGATTACATCATCCTGCGCAGCGTTTCCTTGCAACTGCCATCAGGAGCAGACACCATCGTTACAGAGGCCAATCCTAATGGACAAACCTATTATGCCGGCATCCGGCAAACAGAGGGTTATTTTGGGTATCCGGTTGCGGCAGATGGGGTAGAGATTTGTGATGGGCAGGGCACACCCGGCATGTTGATGCAATATCCGCTGTTTGAAGGCGGCATTTTTGATGAGCAATTCTGTGCAGAAGTGCGCACCGCTTTTGATCCCAACGACAAACGCGGGTTCCCGCTGGGCTATGGCGACCAGCATTATATAGACCGCGGCATACCCATTGATTACATGATCCGGTTCCAAAACACAGGCAACGACACGGCATTTTTGGTGGTATTGCGGGACACACTGCCTACTACGCTGGATGTTAGCACCCTGCGAATGGGCGCCGGCAGCCACCCCTTTATCTGGGAATTGGACGGACAGGGCGTACTCACCTGCCGCTTTGCCAACATTATGCTCCCCGACAGCAACACGAACGAGCCAGCTTCGCACGGTTATGTGAAATTCAGCGTCCTGCCGCGTGCAGATTTGCCTGCAGGAACCCAGGTATTGAACCGGGCAGCCATTTACTTTGATTTCAATGCGCCTGTGTTAACGGAATATGCCATGCATACCGTAGACAGCAACTTCATAACGGTAGACATACAGACTACGCCTGCAACTGCGCCGGTGGTTTCTGCCTGGCCCAACCCTGCCCGGGATCAGGTATGGCTGGAACTGCCGGCCGGCTTCAGCTACCCTTGTCGGCTCAACCTGTACAATACATTTGGTCGGTTGATACGAGAGGAAAAGGTAAGCAGCAATCGTCATGTGCTTGCGCGCCAGAGTCTGCCTTCAGGCGTGTATCTGTTGGAGCTGACCGATGGTACGGGTAAAAAGGGCGTTGGTAAGGTGGTTTGGGGTGGGTAGGCGGGTATTGGGGGATATTTAGGGGTCATTAGGGGTTATTTAGGGTCATTTAGGGCATTAAATTCAAATAAGCCAGCGATTTTAGTTTTAGACCTCGTAAGTTTTGGGAACTGCGGCATGTATATAAGTTTAGGGGAGGGCAAATTTGGTCGCCACCGACCCCAAAGCCGCATCGCGGCGACATTCTAGTAGTAAAAGTTGATGTCCATAATTTTCAGAGCGGCGTAGCCGTGACATTTTGATAATGTCACGGCTACGCCGCTCTCGCCATGTATAAAAAGATCGATTCAAAACACACATTAGCTTGTGTACCTACCATCAGTTTTGGGAACCTACGAGGTCTAAAACTAAAAATGCATGATTCTACTTAAAAACACTTCCTTGGTTTTGTCATATTCGCGGCGTTTGCATTGAATTTACAGATAAAAAACGCCTGTCAATATGACTTGCCGGTATATTTGAACCCAACTCAAACTACACTTATGAAAAAACTACTTACGCCCCTTTTCATTGTTATTATTTTAAACATAGCCTTTACCCAATCTTTTTGGGAACGCGCCAATGGCCCTAACGGATTAAATGTATCCAAATTATATTATTCGCCCCAGGGCGAAGTATATGCAAGAGACTTCAACGATAGAACTTTTCGCTCTCTTGATAACGGTCTTTCCTGGCAGGAAATTTATGCGCCGGAACCAGGAATAGACATTCGAAACCTCCGGGTAGGTTATAAAGGCACCCTTTTTTGTGTTGGGTCTGATTGGATTACAAGATACCGATCTACAGATTTTGGCACAACCTGGTCTGTTATGTCAATCCCTTCAAACAATGCTGCTTTTACCGAGGCGCCCGATGGCGCTTGTGTGGCTATTACAGAAACCGGTCTACTGCGAACATCCGACTATATACAGTGGGATATCCTGCCTGCAACCCTTGACGACTGGTATTGGGATCATTACGGCGCAGAAATGGGCTGGCTGCCGGATGGCACCCTGGTGGCCGGTGTGAATGATTGTTATAATCCTTTTACAGGCCATTATTTCCTCATTTCCAAAGACAATGGTGCCAACTGGGATTCTCTGCCCGGAGCAGGCCCCGTTTCCAGAATGGGTTATTTGGGCAACGATACCTATGTTTTTTCTGCCAAATCCTTCTGCGGAACCGTGTATAAAACCAGTTTGGGCAGTAGTACAGCCACTCCTTTCCCGGCCAATATACTCAATACATTCGATCATCGTTATCTGATAACACCAACAGGAGCACTGATCGTGGGGAATTGCGATAGCACCAGGATTTCATATGATGCCGGGCTCAGCTGGCAAAGTCACGAGGGTGATATTTGTTTCAATTATACCAACCATACCTTGCCGGGCAACTTAATCCTTGGGGGAAGGGCTTATGGTGGACATATCATGCGTTCCACCGATGAAGGGAAATCTTGGACATTCAGCGGTTACGGCTTGGATAAATCATGGGCATTTGACCTCACATTTAAAGACTCCGAAAAAGCATTTGCCCTCACGGCTGCAGGACTATGGCGAACGCTGGATGGTGGCGTAAACTGGCATATTGTTCTGCATGATTTACTGAACAACCAAATGGAAGTAACCGTTTACAACCAGCAAATAGCGCCCAATGGCGATCTGTATGTGTGCAGACCCCAACAACTGCTGCGATCTACTGATGATGGAGAAACCTTTCAGGAGCTTGAACCGGATCTTTCAGTAATGGATTTTACCAGGGTTTCTGTGAGTCCGTTTACAGGGGACATCTATTTGACCGGAATTTCTACTATTCAGAAATCCACCGACCAGGGGCAAACCTGGCAGGTGCTGAATAACCAGATTCGATTATCGACCCACCCGCTGGTATTCCACCCTAACGGCCACCTATATGGCGTTACGTTTGATACAGTAGAATGGAACTATAGCCTGATACGTTCGGAAGACGGAGGAGTTAACTGGCAGTCTATACCAGCTATTTCAGCCCCGGCGCATCATATCAAACATGTAGCCGTAGCTCCCGATGGGAAAATAGTAGCAGAAGATGGCTGTTTTTTATATACATCCAAGGATCAGGGGCTGACCTGGAATCAAACACATGCACCACAATGTAGTGAGTACATTTTAAAACTTAATGCAGCAGGTAATGTAATATTAGGAGATGTGCTTGGCGTGAAAATCCATATATCAAAGGATGACGGCCAATCCTGGACCTTATTGGAAAACCTTCCCTCAACCCTTTACACCGGAACAGTTGATCTGTCTGTTGACCCCCACCAGCGCCTTTGGGTGTGCACTGATGGAGACGGCTATTTCAGGTCGGTGGGACCTACGGTTCAAACCATTCAGCCCATTTCCAACCTGAATAAACTCGAACTATTTCCCAATCCTGCCAAAGGAGGTTTTGGGATCAAAGGACTATCAGCATCAAAGGATATGAGTTATACTGTACAACTTACAGACCTTATGGGCAGAAAAGTCTTTAGTCAATCAATATCCTCTGAACCGCCATTTATCTCAATCCCGGACTATATCAGCGGCTTACACCTGGTGGAACTTTACAGTGATGGTCAGTTGGTAGGCACAGGGAAGGTGTATTTGGAATAATAACTCCCTATGAACACCCATATTACTACCTATTACAACCAACTGGCTCAAACCTATGATTCCGACAGGTTTGGCCATACTTACGGTCGTTTCCTGCACGCACAGGAGCGCGCGCTACTGACATGCTGGCTGGCGTCCGTAAAAGCAGGCTCGGTGCTGGATCTTGGCTGCGGCACCGGACGTTTTTTGGATTTGGCCACACACGGACTCGATGCCAGCACGGGTATGCTGGAGGTTGCCAGGCAAAAATTTCCGGAAAAAACGCTGCAAAACGGTCTGGCCCTTGCCATGCCTTTAGCCGAGGAGTCGTTTGATGCCATTTTCTCCATGCACATGGTGATGCACCTCTCCGCCGATGAACTGCAACCGCTACTGGCTGAAGCCCACCGCGTGTTGAAGCCCGGCGGAAGCCTGATGTTCGATTTCCCGTCGAAATCGCGCCGACAACTGCTGGGGTACAAGGCTGCCGGCTGGCACGGCGCCAATGCCTATACTTTGCAGGAGATTCATGCGGCAAGCGCTGGCCAATGGCGCCTGGAAGCGGCAAGCGGTTTTTTATTTCTGCCCATTCACCGGGTTCCGCGTTTCATGCGTTCGTGGCTAATGGGCATAGACACCTGGCTGTGTGGCTCGTTTATGAAGCGATTTTCGTCTTATTTGATTGTACATTTGATCAAAATATGAACATACGAAGCATCGTGCCGCGACCTGCCAAAGTGGGTCTTCGCTGGGTTC
Organism: Saprospiraceae bacterium; assembly: GCA_016787545.1. Classification (GTDB taxonomy): domain Bacteria; phylum Bacteroidota; class Bacteroidia; order Chitinophagales; family Saprospiraceae; genus M3007. Next base: position 3,115 of record JAEUUS010000155.1, on the reverse strand, counting down.
AGCGTCGCTGGGCTGATTACCAAAGCGGCATGTATGGGCAATTGGCCGGCCCTACCAAAACAGATGCTGTTTCGTTGTTACTAACCCCGGCTCTGGAGCTGGAGCAACCCATTATGCCCAGCGCTTTTTTTGAAAACAAGGTGCACAACATGCAAACCGCTGCAACACGTATTCAGCAGGTGTTGCTTTTGCCCGGACAGGTGTTTTCCTTTTGGCATGTGGTGGGCTATCCGGGCGCCCGAAAGGGTTATAAAAAAGGGCGCAATCTGGTGGCCGGCAAGGTTCAGGGTGATTACGGAGGCGGTTTGTGTCAAGTATCCGGACTACTCTATTACATAGCCCTGTCCACGGGTTTGGACATCCTCGAACGCCATTCCCATTCTATCGATATCTATGCGGAAGAGGACCGTTTTGCCCCCTTAGGCGCCGATGCAACGGTGGCGTTTGGCTATAAAGACCTGCGTTTCCGGAACAACACGGCGCACGCCTTGCGCTTTCATATTACCGCCAACGCCCAACGAATCAGCGCAGAAGTATCCTGCTCCGGACCATTAAGCGCCACCACCCCGGAGTTCATCCGAACCGATATGCCCGACCGCCGAGTGGTACAAACCCTGGTGGGAGGTAAGATAGTGGCTGTTTCGGAGTATGGGGTGGTTAGGTTTTTTGTTTGACGTAAACTAAGTACGTACAAACAAAACATCATCCTTATGAACACCCTGTTTCTACAGCACTTCCAGAGCCTTATTCTTGTCCTCGGAATGCTTTCAAGCATTGGCTTAACTGCTCAGCCTGGCACTTTAGACCCTACTTTTGGCCAGGGAGGCCGCGTAAATTTTGCTTTTGATACACCTTCCACGGAAAATGATCCTACTGTGGTAGCGGTACAGGCCGACGGTAAAATAGTAGTTGCCGGCCGCGCTTTTCATTTGCCAGGCGCCACTATTCCACACGTTGGTATAGCACGACTCATGCCTAATGGCGATTTGGATCCAGGTTTTTCTGGCGACGGCAAGGCGGGTTTTTTGGTAGATCCAGCGGCAACATCCAATTCACCCAGGGCGATGCGGATACTCCCCGATGGCAAAATCTTGATGATTGTGAGCGGGGCAGTTACCAGGCACTATTTCCTGAAACTGCTTCCAAACGGAGAACCGGACCCAACATTTGGCGTCAATGGCGTGGTTAAAATTTTCAGCACCATGGAAATTTTTGCAGGACAAAATTTTGGTTACAGCATGGAAGTGCAAACGAATGGGAAAATTTTGATGGCCCATCGCGCCAATTACAGCGCACCTGTATCAACGGCAGCCCTTATCGTGGCCCGATTCCAATCCAATGGATTACCCGACAATACTTTTGGCACTACAGGCAGGATTGCTGTGGATTCCAGCGCAACCCTGGCGCCCTCAACCGGACCGATGGGGAATGTTAAAATGGCGTTGCTTTCAGGAAACAAAATCTTGCTTGCCGGTGATACCGTATTGCAGGCATCGCCATTCAAAGCTGTTCCAAAATTGATAAGGTTAAACACAAACGGTGGGCTTGACGGGACTTTTGGCATGAATGGGCAGCTGAAACTGGAGAGCATACAACTTTCTGTAAGGGATCTGAAAATGGACGCCGCTCAAAATATATTCCTATCCGGCGAATCCGGTGGAGACAGGCCCGTGGTGAAGATCGCACCAAATGGTTTGCTGGATTCCACTTTTGGTACCAACGGAGTGGCAAGCGGAGGACTCAATTTTAGCGTATCTTCCGAATCGAGTCTGGTGCTGAGCAATGGCAACCCGATTGTAGGCGGTCTGACCAATACATCGGGTTTTTTCCAGACCATCTTGAAAGGGTTTGACAGCGATGGACTACTCGATCCTTCCTTTGGCATTGACGGGATTTCATTGATTCCACAGATTGGCGACGAAAATGTGCTCCGGTTTATGACCGTTCAGGCTGACGGAAAAATAATAATCGCTGCCAAGCGCAAAGTCGTAAGCAGTAGCAATATAGCCGATTTTGAGGTAATACGATTAAACGTAGCCACCTCTGCAACCCAGGAAATTGAGGAAAAGACAACTTTTCAATGTTGGCCAAATCCGGTTGTTGACCAACTCCATATCTCTTTAACAGAAGTACCTCAAGGCGCCACATTATCCCTTTATTCAGCTGAGGGTAAATGGCTGAATTCCCAATTAGCCAGAGATGGCGTGCAGGACATTGATCTGAATGGCCATCCGGCTGGCCTCTATTTCTTGCAACTCAACATACCGGGTGGTAAACCAATGGGAAAAATAGTGTTTAAAAGGTAAGACATGTTCAGTAGTCTGAGACATGAGTCATTCAGATTTTTGAAGAGGTGGATCAATGCCTCTGGCCTATAACTGAGTTCAGGAGCATTTTTACGACAAACATCACCCCGCCAACCGCTCATAATCTTCCATCGTATCAATATCCACCTCTCCTCCGGGGAAATCTACCGTGGCGACATCGTCCGGGTGGTCCAGTAGGATTTGTTTGGCGCCGGCTTCTTTGGTAAGGCCAAGCAATGAATCAAAGTATTTAAGGGTGAGCAACACGGGCGTGCCTGTTGTGCCCGCGTAGGAGGAGGCCACCATGTTTTTGCCACTTTCCAGCTGTGCCTGATAGAGCGCCTGAAATAAAGCCGCGCTTACATACGGTTGGTCGCACACCGAAAGGATCACCTGTGTCACCTCCGGATAATCCTCCACGATTTTCCGCACCCCGGCCGCAATGCCTGTGCCTTTGCCTTGCTCCCATTGCGTATTGAAAACAATCTCTGCCGAACCGGAATCAATGGACCCGGCAATCTCCGGCGCCCGGGCGCCGGTAACCACCACCACGGGCGATGCGCCTGCCTGAAGGGCCTCGTCGATGGTATGCTGCAGCAGGGTTTTATCCCCGAAACGCAATAGTTGCTTCGGGCTGCCAAGTCGGGCTGATTGGCCGGCAGCGAGAATGATGATGGCGGTATTGGTCATGTTATATTTTTTATCCGCACCCTAAAGGTTTCGGGGGGGGGGGGTTTTGTGGGGGGGGGGGGGGGGGGCCCCCGCCGGGAAACCACCCCCCCCAAACCCCCAACCCCCCGCCAGGGAGT
>JAEUUS010000106.1 GCA_016787545.1 Saprospiraceae bacterium | reverse complement strand
GTCACAGTATCAGCAGGATTATAACCTGCCGGCAGATAGATATTTAAAATCCTCTTCTCGGATAATTCCCTTGATTGAATTTCTTCAATAATGCCCAACACAAAGGGTTTGGCTGAAGTGGTTTGGGCAACCACAACATTGCCTGTGAGGAATAATGGGAGCGCAAAGGCCAGCAAGACGACCAGTTTTTTCATTGTTAGCATGGTTAAAGGTAAGAGGCTTCAAAAATCCGTCTGATAAATATTTTCCATTTGTTTCAAGCTCACCCGATTGGGAATACAACGCATGGCAATATCCCGAAAAGCCACTAAACCGGGCTGTGATAATTGAGCAATCCGTCCCATTTGCCACGAACGATTCACAATCATGGTAGTGCGCGAAATACGCCGGTGCTCAAAACGAGTGAATATTTGCTCCAGCTCCAGTTCCGGATGTTTTTCCAGCTCGTCGAGCAATACTGCGGCATCTTCAATGGCCTGACACGCACCCTGACCCATATTGGGCGTGGTATCGTGCGCCGCATCGCCCATGAGCAGCACCCGCCCAAAAGCAAAATGACTTCTGCCCCGCCCGGTCTTCCCATTCACCCCCCCCGCAATTACCTATCCATTCAGAAACTTTTCTATCATTGGAACTACCAGGTCGCTTTCCTTGAAATCAGCGGTTAGGGTGGTTATTTCACCGATGTATTGTCCATGGCCGCCTGGAATAATAGCCAGGGATGATGTTGATATTTGCCGGTGAAGTTCAAGGGCATGTTCGGGCGTAATGACATCCTTATCACCAATTATGATAAGTGTTGGTGCTTGTATGGATCGGATTTGCTCATCCGGTATGTCTGTAAAATGCACCATGCGTTTCGCGTCTCTGTCGTGCATTACCTGTAATCCATGGGCATCTGCTGCCACTTTGTTGTAGCCATCTTTGAGTTGTTCGGGCATGTTTTCCAACGAAGCTTGCGACATAAACCCCCAAAACCAGTCTGGAACACCGGCTCGTTTGGCAAGTGCTGAGCCTAAAATCAACTTATCTACTATTCCGGCATGCCTTATAGCTATTTGCAAGGCTGTTGTACCACCGTTGCTAAAGCCAAGGAAATCAGCTTTGCTTATATTCAGGTTTTGCAGCAGTGTAGCCACATCGTCGGCATCCTGTTCAAAAGACAGGTCTGCCTGACGGTCGTTGGTTCGTCCATGTGCTTGTAATTCAAGTGCAATAACTTGTCTGCTTCCGGAGAGCAGCGGTATTAATTTCCCAAAACTAGTCTCAATAGTTGAACCCCCTCCGTGTATCAACACAATTGGTTTGCCGTGTCCGTGAACCTCATAATACATCCTGATTCCGTTCACGTCTGAGTATCCGTTTTTCATTGTTTAATGTTCTGTTTTTGACATGTGCACATGCTGTACAGGATTGTTTTTACCGGTTTTTTAGAAACACGCTAACGGTTCCACGATGCTCTGCGCTGCTTGTAAATGATCTTTTCCGTTTTATTCTCAGAAAGGATCAAACAGTATTCTTCACTATCGCTTCCTCCTTCTATTGGTTTTATTTCGCTATAATTCCTGGGGAAAAGGCAAAGATTATACCCTGTTTGGAGGTGGAATTCGGTCAATAAGGTAACAAACAGCTCAGATTTGTCATCTTTGCTTAACCATTCGTTTTTCCCTAAAGGCACTATCTCATAATGGTGCTCAAACATGGCAAGTTGATTAAATCGATGCCTTGCTTCGTTAAAACTGCCGTTTATTACCGGGCCATCCAAAGCATGGTTTATGGATATATTGGGATAAGTTTTAGCCATTATTTGCTTTAAAACGTCCAGCTCAAAATCTGTTAACTCCTCCCGGGTTCTGAAATCTCCGAATGGATGATTATAGTAGTCTACAATACAAAGGGAGTTGTCATCCGTTTCTACTCCAGATGCCTGTCCACCAGGTTCTATTAGTACCCTGGTCCACGGATTAAGTTCGTCGTCTGTCGAAAGCAAAGATATCCTTGTTTGGGCAGATAGTTTTTTCAATATATCTATTCGTTTCTTTAGAGGGAAACCTGTCGTTTGATGAGAAAATACAGCATAGTGAAACCTGAAACCAATTTCAGAG
>JAEUUS010000050.1 GCA_016787545.1 Saprospiraceae bacterium | reverse complement strand
CGGCCTCGATTTCGGTCTGAAACAAATCAGGGATTTTGAAAAAATGAATGCCCGCCTGCTCTCTCCGCAGGAATACACCTTCAACGAACAACTTGGCTTCGTCAGCATTAACCTCAACGTACAACCCGACCAGGTGGTAGGAGTGGCACTGTCTTACACCTACAACGGTATCCCGTACAAAATCGGGGAATTCTCCGACGAGGTGCCCAAGAAAAGTTCCATCGACACGCTCAAAACCAATGTGCTCTTCCTCAAAATGCTGAAGAGCACTACGGCCAACGTGCGTTACCCGATCTGGGACCTGATGATGAAAAATATCTACGCGGTGGGTACCGCCAACGTAGATCCACAGGAATTCCGCTTCGATGTGTTTTACGAAGATCCGGGTAAAGGTCAAAAGCGTTTCCTCGATGGCACTCTGATTCCACCCGCGATGAAAGCCCGCCCCTTGCTCCAGGTGTTCGGTTTGGATAACCTCAACCTGCAGGGCGACCCCGGCGCCGACGGTATATTCGACTTTGTGCCGGGATTAACCATCAACCTGCGATCAGGACGAATCATGTTCCCGGTGCTGGAACCTTTTGGTTCCGATCTGTTGGATAAAATTGCGGAGGCCAATGGCACTCCACTTACGCCAGACCAGGAAAATGCCCTAAAAAACAGTCTGGTTTACCAGCAACTGTACGACAGCACCTCATTCGTAGCCCGGGAATACCAGCAGCTTAACCGTTTTATGTTGCGCGGATCGTACAAATCCAGCACCTCTTCCGAAATTTCACTGGGTACTTTCAATCTGCCGCCGGGTTCCGTGCGCGTAACCGCAGGCGGAACGCCCCTGCGCGAGGGTGTTGACTACTCGATCGACTACAATATTGGTAAGGTGCGTATTCTGAACGACGCTATCCTGCAATCCGGTCAGAGTGTAAACGTAAGTTTTGAAGACAATACTTTCTTTGGCTTCCAGTCCAGAAGTATGGTCGGGGCGCGTTTTGATTACGCATTTAACAAGGATTTGAGCATAGGCGGTACGTTCATGAACCTGTTTGAACGCCCGCTCACCCAAAAAGTAAACTTTGGCGACGACCCCATCAACAACAAGGTGTACGGCCTGGATTTCAGCATTTCCAAAGATGCACCCTGGCTCACCAAGTTGGTAGACAAACTGCCACTCATTTCCACCAAAGAACCCTCCAGCATTGCCGCAACCGCTGAAGTAGCTGTGTTGCAACCGGGTCACAACCGGGCCATCAACCAGGGAGGCGACAAAGGGGGCACGGTATATATTGACGACTTTGAAGGAAGTACGGCCAATATTCCGCTCACCAACCAATTCAACCAATGGGTCATTGCGTCTGTTCCTCAAGGCGATAATACCTTGTTCCCGGAGGCTGCACTGGCTGATCCAGGTATTTCCCTGGGCGTTAACCGCGCAGGCTTGTCCTGGTACATTTCCGACCCAAGTGCGCGCGACCAGCCGGACGGCGCCGATCCGTACACCACCCTGATTCAATACCAGGACATCTTCCCGAACCGCCAGCTCACACCATTTGAGCAATCCAGCCTGCGTCCGCTTGACGTGACTATTTATCCACGCGAACGCGGTCCTTATAACTTCGAGACGCCGGCCGGCTATCCACACTCTGCCGGTTTGAATACGAATGGCGAACTCAATTTGCCTAAAACCCGTTGGGCGGGTTTCATGAAAGAGGTGAATACCAACGATTTTGAAGCATCAAATGTGGAATTCATTGAGTTCTGGATTTTGAACCCTTACATGGACAAAACCGATGGAGAAGCCGTGTCTGATGCCGGTCAGATGTACATTGACCTCGGTTCAATTTCGGAAGACGTGATGCGCGACGGTCGGCAGTTTTTTGAGAATGGCCTGCCAACAGGTACCAACAACGTGGCCGTGGATATTTCCCCTTGGGGCCGGGTTCCTATTGAAGCGCCGGTGGTGAATGCGTTTGACAACAACGAAGCCAGCCGCGCGGAACAGGATCTGGGTCTGGACGGTATGAACAACGAACAGGAAAGAACGATTGGCGATGTGGGCCAGTGGTTTGCCGAGATACAGGCTTCCAATCTTTCTCCTAATTTTAAAAATGCCGTTATGGCCGACCCTTCCAACGATGATTTCGTGTATTTCCGCGATGCATCGTTCCCGCAGGCGCCGGCCGGTCCGGGTTTGCTGAATCGTTACCGCAGATTCAATAACCAGCAGGGTAACTCTCCGGCCAACCAGAACCAAAACGAAGTTCTAAACCCTTCCAGCACCAACTACCCGGACCAGGAAGACCTGAACCGCGACCGTTCACTAAACGAAACGGAAGCGTATTTCCGGTATAAAATTGACTTGCAGAAAACCTTCGAGAATGGACAGGAAGTGATTGATGTAAACCACCCTGCCATTGCAGATTACATTACCAATACGGTTAATTTTACTAAAAATGGCCGAAATTATGTTTGGTATCGCTTTAAGGTGCCCCTCGACGACGTGAACCGTCAGTCTGTTGGCGGCATTGAAGATTTCCGTTCTATCCGTTTCATCCGGATGTTCTGGAAAGGATTCTCCGAGCGTACAACCTTCCGTTTTGCTACCCTCGAACTGGGCCGTAACCAGTGGCGCCGTTTTAAACAGCAATTGGCTGGATGCGGTCAGGATGCGCCAAAACCCGATCCAATTCCGTTCGATGTGAACGCCGTAAACATTGAGGAAAACTCTGCACGTACACCGTTTAACTACACTATTCCGTTCGGTATTCAGCGGGAACAATCCGTAGGCGCATTCCCCGACATCCTCCAGAACGAGCAGTCGCTTTCCATGAATGTTTGCGACATGAAATACTGCGATGCACGCGCTATATTCAAGAGCCTGAACATGGACCTGCGTCAGTTCAAAAACATCAAGATGTTTGTACACGCAGAGGAAACGCAGGAAGAGCTGGACACATCCGACCTCAAAGTATTCATTCGTATGGGTTCCGACTATACCCGGAACTTCTATGAATATGAGCTGCCACTTAAAATTTCTGATTTTTCCAAGTTGAATGGAAATCCGGATAGTCGGGAGTATAAAGACGAGGTTTGGCTCAATGAATTTGATTTCCCGCTGGAATTGTTCACGGAAGTCAAAAAGCAACGCAATGCAGACCCGGTTGTTCCTCCTGATAAACCGTATATCAGTTTTGACCCGGACAATCCGGAGGCCCGTGTGAAAATATTCGGCAATCCCAACCTTGGGTACGTAAAAGGCATCATGATTGGCGTGCGCAACAGTGATCCTGAATTTAATAACCACTGTTTTGAGGTGTGGTTCAATGAGTTGCGATTGTCCGGATTCAATGAAAAAGGCGGTTTTGCCGGTCAGGCGCGGGTAGACATGAAACTTGCCGACTTGGGCAATATCTCTATGTCGGGCAACTACACCAGTATTGGCTGGGGAAGCATTGAGGAAAAACTGGCGCAACGCCAACGGGAAGAAGTGGTTCAATACGATGTATCTACGAACATTGAGTTGAGCAAGTTTTTGCCGGAAAAATCCGGGATTAAATTGCCATTTTATGCCCAATATTCCAATGTAACCCGTACTCCGGAATACGATCCGTACGATCTGGATATTAAGCTGAAGGATAAAGTTCGGGAGGCAGATACGCCAACAGAAGGCAATGAAATCAAGAAAAATGCTCAGGATGTAACCACCGTAAAAGGTTACAATTTTACCAATGTTCGGATGGAGCGTAAGGGCAAAGCGCGCAAAATTCCACTGCCTTGGAACATTGAGAATTTCAGCCTAACCTATGCTTATAATGAGCAGGATAAACGCACGCCATTCATCCTGAGCGATGAACAACGGCAATACAAAGGCGGTCTGGATTGGCAGTATGGAACAGGTTTGAAACCTTTAACGCCATTCAAAAAGTTGATCAAAAAGGATAAATACCTGAAATTTATCACAGATTTCAACTTCAACCCCATACCGAATACCTATGGATTCAACACCAATCTGGAGCGATTCAGGGGTATTACTGTGTACAAATTTGCCGGTGAAGATCCTGCCTTGAACACCTATTACAACAGGCGCTTTACCTGGGAACGCAATTACGATCTGGGCTGGGATATTTCCAAGGCACTGCGGTTCAACTTCGACGCCAATGCCAGAAGTCTGATAGATGAGCCGCTGGAATATACTGAAGGTGGTGTGAGGGTAACCCGCGACCAGCGCCGCGATTCCATCATCACTAACCTGAAAAAACTGGGTCGCCCGAAACTGTACACCCATACAGGAAGCCTGAACTGGACCCTGCCGTTCAAGCAGATTCCGTTCATGGACTTCATCAATATGAAAGCGTCCTATACAGCAGGATACACCTGGACGGCTCAATCGTTGAAATTGCAGCACCTGGATGCAGGTGACTACAAGGATTACGTGAATTCCCGCAACCTGGGTAACACCATTCAAAACAACAACACCCGCCAGATCAACGGCGATTTCAACTTCGAAACGCTGTACAACAAGAGCAAATACCTGGCTAAAATCAACAAACCAGGCAAATCGCCCGCTGGCGGTGCCGGCGGCGGCAAAAACTCTCTTCCTGGCGGCAAGGATCGCGGTGGCCGTGGCGGCAAAGATGATTCCAGTCCAAATCCTGACCGCAGCGGTGGCAAACCCGGCAATTCACTGGATCCATCGGGTGGCGGAAAAGATCCTGGCGTTTCCGGTGGAAAAGGTAAAGATGGCGCGCCACCACCTTCTATGGATCGCAATGATCCAACTGCACCAGACAAAAACAATCCGGCAGGCGGAGGTATAGCTCCTGCAGGCGGAACACCACTGCCCGGCGGCATTGATCCTGCCAGCGGCAGACCAACACGCACTCGTCCGGGCGCGCCTGGCGCCGACCCTTCAGCGGGTGGCAAATCCGATCCGGATGCAGGAGGTAAGGGTAAGGACCCGGGAGGCAAAGACAAAAAAGGCAAAGACAAAAAGAAAGAAGACCGTCAGCCATCCCTGGCCGAGCGCATAGCCTTGCGCCCGCTCATGCTGGTGCGTAAAGCGCGTTTCACTTACTCTGAAAATCGGAGCAACGTGATTCCGGGCTTCACCCCGGATACACGCCTGATGGGTCTGAGCGAAGGTTTCGACGCTCCAGGGTGGGCATTTGTAACCGGTTTGCAGGAGGCAGATCGTCCGTACCTGGATAAATTGGCGGCAGCAGGCAATATCACACACCGTCCGGAACTCAACCAGCAGGTGATGAAAAATTACACCCAGAATCTGGAAATGGGCGTAACTCTTGAACCGTTCACCGATTTCCGTTTGGAGGTAACTGCCAACAAACAGTATACCCGTAACAGCACTGAGCTCTTTAAAGACACCTTCTTCCACCTCGACCCGATGAATGTGTATTTTGAGCACCGTGCAGCCCGCGATCTGGGTAGTTACACTATTTCATTCCTGTCGGTAAACACC
>JAEUUS010000737.1 GCA_016787545.1 Saprospiraceae bacterium | reverse complement strand
AAGCCCATTGAACTTGAACCCAGCCATGACTGGCGTGATGAATTGTAATCACCGCTTCGTGGCTAACTACCGCAACCAATGGGCTTCCATTCTTAAAAACAGGGCTTACAACACCTACTCGGCTTCCTACGATCAGAAGCTTCCGGTAGGTCGTTACGACTACTTTGGAGTAGGCGGTACGCTTTGGGGCGATAAAGCCGGTTCTTCCGAGTTCGCTACCATTCAGGCGCGTTTGTCCGGTTCTTACGCTAAAAAAATGGGTGGCTACCGCAAAAAAGCACACTACCTCGTATTTGGCGCCGACATCGGCCTGAGCAACCGCAGCATCAAAAGCTACAACCTGCAATGGCCAAGCCAGCACGACGGCAATGGTGGATTTGATGGAACCCTGGCTGGCGAAAACATCGCCGATCCAAGCTTCCTGTTCGCCGATCTGTCTGCAGGTATCCTGTGGTTCAGCGTGTTGAGCAAAGAAGCCAACTTCTACTTTGGCGGTGCGTTCAGTCACTTGAACCGCGCTAACCAGTCGTTCGAAAACGCCAACATTCCGCTGTACAGCAAATTCACTTTCCACGCAGGTGGTGAATTCATGCCTGCTCAGAAATTTGGTTTGAGCCCGGGCGTAGTAACCTTCTTCCAGGGTCCATCCTGGCAGGTTAATGTGGGTAACTCCTTCAAGTTCCTGCTCGGCAACAGCCGTCGCTACAACCAGGCGTTCCAGTTTGGTCTGTGGGCACGTTTGGCCAACAAACTGAACGACAACAAACTGATGGACGCCGTGATCGTGAGCACCCGCTTCGACTACGAGCAGTTTAACATCGGTTTCAGCTACGACATCAACACATCCAACCTGTTTACCGCTACAAACGGTAACGGCGCCTTCGAATTCTCCCTGATCTACAAGATCTGCGGACCGGAGCGTCGCGGTGTGTACTGCCCAAGCTTCTAATAAATATGCCTCCGTTTGGAGGCTATGTGGATAAAAAAATTCCCGGTTGCTTGGTAGCGCCGGGAATTTTTTTCATTTTTGCAATCCTCTCATCGTAAGCGCAGGATCAGTTTGTTGAGTTCAATCTCAAATGGCTGAAATAGCGCTTTAACCGACTTCTGCTTTATGTTTGGTACTACAAAAGAAACTGAAGACTCCAAAAAAAACGTTGCTACTGCTTCACCTTCCGGCGCACTGAATGCGTTGGTAAAAGGCACGGTGATTGAAGGTACTGTGCGTTGCGACAGTGATTTGCGGGTAGACGGCGCCATCAAGGGCAAACTCAGTTGCACCAGCAAAGTAATTATCGGCCCAACAGGTTCGGTGGAAGGTGAAATCCGCTGTCAAAATGCCGTTATTGAAGGCCAATTCAAAGGCAATCTGTATGTGGCAGAACTGCTCAACGTTAGGGAAACCGCCGAAATTGACGGGGATGTAACCACCAATAAACTCATAGTGCAAAGCGGCGCCAAATTCAATGTAGCCTGTAAAATGGAAGCCGGGGCCTCTGCCAACGGTACAGTGAAACACTTTGATTCCAAAACCGCGAACGATGGCACAGGAACAGCCTCCAAAGCCGTCGCCTCAGGAGCGGCGGACGTCCGCAATTAAAGCCACTGCCAAATACGGCGGAATGGCCTTCCAACTCCTGGGCGCCTGCCTGGCAGGTGTCTTTATTGGCAAATGGATTGACCAGAAACTGCAACTGGAACGACCTACCTGGGCCGTTTTTCTGACCATCTTTTTTATGGCAGCCTCGCTGTACGCCTTGTACAAACAGTTAGTAAATGACGGTAGACGGTAGACGGTGAGCCTTATAGTGAGAGTCTCACTCAGAGTGAGACTCTCACTATAAGGCAAATTGGGTTGTCATCCCGCGCAGCGGGACCTACACAAGCCAAGCTTCGTGGTTCTTCCTATGCTCAAGTAAATTGTGTGTAGCCGGGCTTGTGTAGGTCCCGCTGCGCGGGATGACAACTCACTTTACTATAAATACTCTCGCAATCCCACTCCGTCTACCGTCCACCGTCTATGCCACCATCCTCCTTTTTTCAAAAACTGTTATTGATTTCTGCGCTGACCGGCCTGGTGCTGGCAGGTTTGCATTTTTTGGCCGCCCCTGCAAAGGAACACGCTGTTTTCTCGGTCGTTTCCGTAGCTTTGTTTATGCTCATTTGTCTGGGTTTGTATTATGCAGGCAAAAGCGCAGCCGGTAGCAAAAACCGCAACGCTTTTACCAATCTGGTTTCTGTTTCTGTTTTTGGTAAAATGGTGGTGGCATTGGCCGTACTGTTTATTTACCAACAAACCGCCCATCCCACCAATCAATGGTTTGTAGGCATTTTCCTGTGGTGCTATGTTGTTTTTACGGCTTTTGAAGTCTGGTTCATGACCAAACTAGCCCGCTCCTAACTCATTCACTCATGAAGCGACCCAGGAAGAGTGAATACGCGCCCTTCTACGAAGGATACATCCAGTCTGTGCCGCCGCGCAGTACTGCGAAAAGCCTGTTAAAAAAGTCCTTCCGGGAGGCCCAGCAGGTATTTGGCGCTTTGCCTGAAGAAAAAGGTGATCATACGTACGAACCCGGCAAATGGACCATCAAACAACTGCTAATCCATCTCATCGATGCCGAACGCGTATTCAGCTTTCGGGCCTTGTGGGGCATCCGTGGCGACCGGGCCGGATTGCCCGGATTCAACCAGGATTTCTGGATGGAAGAAGCCAAAGTAGACCAGCGCAGCATCAAAGATTTACTGAAAGAATGGAAAGTAGTGCGGGAAAACACCCTTTTCCTGCTCGATCAGTGTACCGAAGAACAATCCACCTTTTTACTCACTGCCAGCAATTGGAAAGTATCCGTGCGCGCCCTGTTTTTTATCATCATAGGGCATCAGGCGCATCACATGAAGGTGCTTGAGGAACGGTATTTAAGGTAAAGATGTAAAAAAGGGGTAAAAGTTAAATCCAATACCGGCAGGTTTTCAGAAATTGCACGCTTAGAGTATCAAACCTGCCGAAAATATGTTCGATAAACGCCTCTTCGATTATCTTCTTGAACAAGCTCAATATTACCCGCTTGATAAAGCCTTCGGTCGGAAAGTAAACGGCCAATGGACCTATTTGTCCAGTAAAGAAATGCTGCAATTGGCCAACCGGGCCAGTATTGGATTGCTTCGCATGGGCTTGCGCCCCGGCGACAAAGTGGCCACAGTAGTGTATCAAACCACGCCTGAATGGGTTGCGCTGGATTATGCCATGCTCCAGATTGGAGTGATCAATGTGCCCATGTACCCAACCATCAGTTCGCGGGAATACGAGTACATTCTTCAGGAGTCCGAAGCCAAATATTGCGTGGTTGGGGATGGCGACTTGTGCTCGAAAGTGCTTTCAGCCAAAGAAAAACTCCCCGGATTGTTGGAGGTATTTACGTTTGAACCCCAGGCTGGCGCACGTCTATGGACAAGTTTTCTGGCTCCGGCGGACGCCGATTTTTCCGAATTGGATATTTACCGGGCACAGATAAAACCGGATGATATGGCCACCATCATTTATACCTCCGGTACAACAGGCAATCCCAAAGGTGTGATGTTGAGTCACCGGAATATTGTGTACAATGTGGAAACCGTGCGCGCTATGGCGCCTATTGTGGCTGGCGACCGGGTATTGAGCTTTTTGCCCGTAAGCCACGTGTACGAACGCGTGGCCACCTATCTCTATACTTTTGCCGGCGCCAGCGTTTCTTACACCAATACCGACAATCTGGGCGGTGAGGACGGCGATTTGCGCAGCATAAAACCGCATTTTTTTACCTGTGTGCCCAGGCTCCTGGAAAAAGTGTACGACCGGATTTACAACAAAGGTCTGGAACTGAAAGGCCCCAAACGCTGGTTGTTCTTCTGGGCCCTGAGCCTTACCGACGATTGGGAATTTGACAAAACCTACAGCGGCTGGAAGGCCCTTCAATGGAAAATTGCCCACAAACTCATTTTCTCCAAATGGCGCGAAGCCCTGGGCGGTAACGTGAAAGGCATGACCACCGGCGCCAGCGCCTGTCCAACCAAAATTCTGCGCAGTTTCAACGCGGCTGGCATTCCGGTCCGTGAGGTATATGGCTTGAGCGAAGTAGCGCCCGGCCTGAGTATCAATGGTTTCGGGCCTGGCGAGGCTTTGCTGGGTACAGTTGGGCCAGCCCTTATTGGTGTGGACCTGCGCCTGGAATTTGGCCCGGATTTCCGGCCTGGTGAAGGAGAAATACTCGCTAAATCGCCCGGTTTAATGCTGGGATATTACAAAAAACCGGAACAAACCGCCGAGATGATCCGCGAGATTGATGGCGAACGCTGGCTGGCTACCGGCGATGTGGGCACCTTTGTGGACGGGCCCGGAGGCAAAAAATTCCTGAAAATTACCGACCGCAAAAAGGAACTGCTCAAAACCAGTGGCGGCAAATATGTGGCGCCTACCCCCATTGAATCCATGCTGAAAGAGCACCATCTGGTGGAACAAGCCATGGTAGTGGGGGAGAACATGAAATTTGTTTCCGCCCTCATTGTGCCTGCTGAACAAGGCTTGCGCGACTGGTGCCATAAGCATCAGATCGCCTGGACAACGCTCGCGGAAATGATCAGAAACCCTAAGGTGATACACAGGTACGAAATGCTGTTGGAGCGCGTAAATCCACACTTCAGTCATGTAGACCAATTGAAAAAATTTGCCCTGGTAGCAGAGCCCTGGGAACCCACTAAAACAGATGGCACAGAGGCTGAACTAACCCCAACCCTCAAAATGAAACGCCGGGTCATTTTAGAGAAATGCCGGAAAGAGATTGAGGAGATGTATGAGTGACGGTGGACGGCTTACGGTGGACGGCTTACGGAGGACGGCTTACGGTATATGGCCTGGGGTGGATATGTCATCTCCGTACGCCATTCAACGTTCACCGTAAGCCGTCCACCGTAGGCCGTCATTCTTACATAAAATCCAGGCTCAAACGCTATTTTTGCACTCTAATGCAATGATCCAACATGACTAAACAATCGAAAAAAGTTACGCAAAATGCCAAATCGGCGCCTGTTTCCCGAAAATCCTTGCCGAAACGCTGGATTCTGATTGCCGGGCTGGCACTGGTAGCTATTGGTGTTGCCGTATGGAAATTCTGGCCCGGTAACGAGGAGGTGTACCAATTGGGTAAAATGCATGGTGTAGAAGAAACCTTGAAGGCAAAATCACCCCTGATGCAATTATTGGAGCCTTCAGAAACCGGAATCGATTTTCAAAACCAAATCGTAGAAACCAAGGCCAATAACTTTGCCACCAACATCAACATCTACAACGGTGGTGGCGTAGCTGTAGGCGATTTCAACAACGATAACCTGCCCGATATTTATTTCATCTGCACCAACGGGCAAAACCGACTGTACCAAAATCAGGGTAGTTTCAAGTTTAAAGATGTCACCCAGGCGGCAGGATTAAGCTCAGAGGAAGGATTTGAAACGGCAGCGGCTGCGGTAGACATCAATGCCGACGGCTTTTTAGACCTGTATGTGTGCCGGGCCGGGCCGTTTGAAAATGACGAGCGCCGGAACAAGTTGTACCTCAACAACGGCAACATGACCTTCACCGAAAAAGCGAAGGAGTATGGGCTTGATGATATGAGCGCCAGCACCGGCGCTAATTTCTTCGACGGCGATGGCGATGGCGACCTGGATCTTTACTTGCTCAATTACCCCAAAGACATGGGTTTTGCCAACAAAATTGAGTCGAAACAAGGCCCAGACGGCAATATAATTGCCAACCTTTCACCCAAGGACCCACTGGATTCAGACCGGTTTTACCGCAACGACGGGGGTAAATTCACCGATGTTTCACAACAATCCGGTGTCTGGAACCGAGGTTTCGGCCTGAGCGTTTCAGTAGGCGATTTGAACCGCGATGGCGCACCGGATGTCTACGTAGCCAACGACTTTTTACAGCCGGATCGCTTGTATCTCAATAATGGGAAAGGCGTGTTTACAGACGAACTCAACAAAAGAATCCGCCACAACACCCAGTTTTCCATGGGTACGGATATCTCTGATTTTGATAACGACGGCCTGATTGATATTTATGCGGTGGATATGATGCCGGCCAATAACTACAGGCACAAAACCCTCAAAATTTCCAATACCAACAGCCTTTACCTCTCGCTGGTGCAAAACGGTATTCTGGAGCCCGTTACCCACAACGTTTTGCAACGCAACAACGGCAATGGAACTTTCAGCGATGTAGCCTGCCAGGCTGGCATTTTCCGTACCGACTGGTCCTGGAGCAACCTGGTGGCCGATTACGACAACGACGGCCTGCGCGATATTTACGTGAGCAACGGTTACCGCCGCGAAATCCACCACATTGACCACGCCGACTTCATGAAAGACATGAAGAAAAACAAGTCGGCTCAGCAAATCCTGCAGGAGTTCAAAACCCTCGACGATTACCTGAACTCCGTGCCTTCCTACAAGATTCGCGATTTCATTTTCCAGAACAAAGGCAACTGGAAATTTGAGGATAAAAGCGGCGACTGGGCTACCATGAAAGCCACCTGGTCCTGTGGGGCAGCCTGGACAGACCTCGATCTGGATGGCGACCTGGATTTGGTGGTGAACAACCTGGAAGATCCTGCATTTGTGTTCAAAAACCAGGCTCGTGAGCAGAACAAGGGCAATTACATCCAGGCCAAACTGAAAGGCAGTCCGCAAAATCCGTTTGCCGTAGGCGCTTCTGTGTTGATTGAGTACGGCAACGGGCAAATGCAATACCAGGAAATCAGTCCTAACCGGGGCATTTTCTCCTGCTCGGAACACCTGATCCATTTTGGCCTGGGGCAGGAATCCCAGATTGCTAAACTCAGCGTTCGCTGGCCTGATGGCAAAACGCAGGTGATGACCAATGTGACTGCCAATCAGCGGCTTCAGCTGGACTGGACCAATGCCAGCGGATATGTGGCCACTCTGGTGCCTGATAAAGCGGCGCAAACACTCATGGCCGAAACAGGCAATTCAGGCGTCAACTTTGCGCACAAGGAGAGCAAATTCAACGATTTTGAGAACTATCCGCTGATGGTTTGGATGGAAAGCGAGCTGGGGCCACTCACTGCTCAGGCTGATGTGAATGGCGACGGGCTTGAAGATTTCTTTGTGGGCAATGCTTTTAATGCGCCAGCCGCGTTGTTCCTTCAAAACTCCGATGGCAGTTTTAAGGCCAGCAATCAGGCGCTTTGGGAAGCAGAAAAAGTTTACGAAGACCACGGCGCTGTGTTTTTTGATTTTGATGGCGATCAGGACCAGGACCTTTTTGTGGTCAGTGGAGGTTTTGATGCACCTGCGCAGGGGCGCGATAAGCTTTGGCAAAACCGTTTGTACCTGAACGATGGCAAGGGCAATTTCAGCAAAGCCAATGGCGCTGTTCCAAGCACTGTAGGCGATATCGGCCTGCGGGTGGTAGCGCACGATTATGATAAGGACGGCGATGCCGACCTGTTTGTGGGCGGCCGTTTGGTGCCTGATAAATGGCCGCTTACGCCGCGCAGTCTGATTTTGCGCAACGACCGGAATAAAATGACCGATGTAACCGAGGAAGTTGGAGGCGATTTTGCCCGTTGTGGCATGGTGACCGACCTGGCCTGGGCAGATCTGGATAAAGACGGGCAGGCTGAACTGGTGGCGGTTGGCGAGTGGATGCCGGTATCCGTGTTTAAACTGAATGGCGGCAAACTGAGCAACGTGACCGAACAAATGGGACTTGGCCAAAGCAACGGTCTGTGGTGCAGCCTTCAGTTGGCCGATGTGGATCAGGACGGAGATTCGGACCTGATTACCGGCAATTTCGGGATCAATACCCGTTTTACCACCAATCCGGATGCACCATTCAGCTGTTATGCCAAAGACTTCGACAACAATGGTACCCTCGACCCGATTGTGACTTTGTATGAAGGGAAAAAGAATTTTCCGCTGGTGCAAAAAGAGGTAATGGTGAAACAAATGCCCAGCCTGAAAAAGAAATACCTCTACGCCATCAACTACTCCCAAACCACTATTGAAGAAATGTGGGGTAGTGGCCTGAAAGATGCCCTCAAACTGGTAGCCAATGACTTGGAAACCTGCTGGTGGGAAAATCAGGGAGGCAAATTTGTTCGCCACAGTCTGCCCTATCAGGCTCAGGCCTCTGCCATTCAGGGCATTGTGGCCGAGGATCTGAATGGCGACGGGCATCTGGACTTATTGATGGCCGGCAATAAATACGGCATGGAAGTAGGTACCGGACGTTATGATGCCGGCAACGGCGTGTTCCTGGCCGGCGACGGCAAAGGCAACTTCAGCTGGGTAAACAACCTCGAGAGCGGCTTCTGGGCCATGCGCGACGCGCGCGACGTGGCCGTAATCAAAGGCGCCGGAGGCAAACGCAGCTTTATAGTAGCCAATAATAACAGCGGGCTGCAGGTGTATAAATAGAACGGTAAACGGCCTACGGTGGACGGCTTACGGTGGCGTTGCTCTTAGCATTTGTTCTTTCCTTTTTCTAAAGACAAAAACGAATACTAAGAGCAACGCCACCGTAAGCCGTCTACCGTTCATCGTCCATCGTCCCGTCGTTCATCCTGGGGGTCGATTTTGGCTTGCTTTCAATTTCTTCAAAGTCTACATATTCTTCTTCTGCGCGGGTGTAGCCTTCCTGGGTGCCGAATTCTTTGCGCAGTTGTTCCATTTTGCGGTATCCGAGCGCTTTCAGAAAAATATACAGAGAGAAAAAAGGGAACACCAAAATAGCCAGCGCCAGCGAAATAAGTCCGCTGACGGGGTTTGATTTCATGCTTTCAAGCCAGCTTTTGATGGTATCCGGGAAAACCCGCCAGTTGATGACGGCCGCCAGCACCAGCAATGCCGGCGCGGCCCAAAGCAGGAGGTAATAGAGTCCTTGTAAAAGATAATAGCCTCCTACAATCAGCAGGATGGCAAAAAGGAGGCAGCCCAATCCGCCACCAGGGAACTGATTCACATTTCTGCCTCCAAAGTTATATTGATAGATCATGGCTCAAAGTTCGGTTTGGCCCATGCCGAGTATGGTGAAAAATTCGTCGGACAGTACGGGCATTACCGACAAACGTCCGTTTCGGACCAAAAGCAATTGTTGCAGGGCAGGGTGCGCTTTGATTTCAGTAAGCTTGACGGGCTGCGCTAAAGGCTTGAAAGGTTCCAGATCCACGCAAGACCAGTCGCCTTTTTCGGCAGTGGGGTCGGGGTAATGCTCTGTGGCAACCCGGGCAATACCCACCACTTCCAGGCCAATGTTGGAATGATAAAACAGGCAGAGATCGCCGTTTTTCATAGCCCTGAGGTTGTTGCGCGCCTGGTAATTGCGCACGCCATCCCAGCGGCCGCGACCTTCTTTTACTAATTGGTCGTAACTATAAACGTCAGGTTCAGATTTTACAAGCCAGTAATTCATATTGTTGGATGATGGGTGGTTTGGTTTTTGGAGGGGTTTTACCACTAAGACACTAAGGTCACTAAGAAGAAAGAGGGTAATTAACAACATGCTCTTAGTGCCTAAAGTGCCTTAGTGGTGAAAAAAGCCACTCAGGCACTCATCTTCAATCTCGGGTGGTAAAGGTAGATAGTCTCCTTGAGGTACTCAGTGTCGAGGTGGGTGTAAATCTCTGTGGTGGTGATGCTTTCGTGTCCGAGCATATCCTGAACAGCTTTCAGATCGGCGCCGCCTTCCACAAGGTGGGTGGCAAAACTGTGGCGAAAAGTGTGTGGGCTGATGTTTTTCCTGACGCCGGCTTTTTCGGCCATTTCCTTGACAATGAGGAACACCATGACGCGGCTCATTTTACCGCCTCTTCTGTTGAGAAAAACCGTATTTTCTGCTTCTTTTTTGATGTTATCCTGCAAAGCGCGGACATTCTCCAGGTAAATTTTCAGAAACTTTACCGCCTCGGCCCCGATGGGTACCAGGCGTTCCTTGTTGTTTTTACCCAATACTTTGAGAAAACTGGCATCCAGGAACAGCTGGGTAAGTTTGAGGTTGACCAGCTCGCTTACCCGGAGTCCGCAGGCGTATAACACCTCCAGAATAGCCCGGTTGCGCTGGCCCTGAGGGTCAGACAAATCAACGACATCGAGCATAGCCTGGATTTCGTGAACGCTGAGTACTTCCGGAATTTTACGGCGCATGCGCGGACTCTCCAGCAACTCCGTGGGATCGTCGTCCAGCATATCTTCCACCAGGAGGAACTTGTAAAAAGCGCGCAATCCGGAGATCAGTCTGGATTGCGTGGTGGCTTCCAGTCCGAGGTTATTGGCCCAGAGAATGAACCGGGTGAGATCGTCTGGTTTTACGGCCAGAGGTGAGATTTGGCGGCCTTCCAGTTCGAGCCATTGCACAAATTTGCCTACATCGTTCAGGTAGGCATCAATGGTGTGTGGACTCATGGAGCGTTCCAACAATAAATAAGCTTTAAACGCATGTTGTGCGGCTGGCCAGTTCATGAGCGCGAAGGTACGTCTTTGGGTATTTCCCGGGGTCGGCCAAAAAGCGGGGTAATTGTGTACCTCGAATGGAAATAAAGGTTTTCTTTGTCCCGATATTAAAATTATTCACCTCTAACCATTCACCACGTATGAAAAAAACGAATCTATTATCTCTGCTATTTGCGCTGGCTACCGTAGTGGTACTTCAGGCACAAACCGACAAAGGCACCATCGCTTTGGGGTTGCACAATTTCTCTCCTTTGGTGGGCGATGCCGGTGGATTGCTAGCCTCAACCAATGCATTGGGTATTGGGTTTACAACCTCCAAATCTGAAACAAATGGCGAGGAAAGCGATACCAAGTACAAAACGTCTACCATCGGGTTGAGCGGCAGCGCGCACTTTTTTGTGATCAACAACCTTTCAGCCGGGATAAACCTGAATTTCCTGAATCAAAAGGAAAAAGAAAACGGTGATGATCCGGATGAGTATTCCGTCAACTTCTTCATGGCCGGACCGGAACTACGTTATTACATTCCAGCCGGCGGTAAAATGAAAGTTTTTATCGCTGGTGGCGCTTCTTTTGGCTCCGCGTCCTCCAAGTTTAACGATGAGGAAGACGATGATCCTACCAAGCTTTCTCGTTTTGGCGGCTCTGCCGGATTGGCCATTTTCCCGAATAACCATGTCTCTATTGATTTGGGACTTGGCTATGGGGTATTTATCACCAAGGATAGCTACGATTTCCTCGGAGATATGGTAGAGCAAAAAAACACCAACAGCGGCATTACGCTGGATGTGGGCTTTACGGTTTTCCTGAATTGAAAATCGTTGCGTGACTCCGGAAGGAACAATTGATTACATGATTGACGATTACATGAGTACATGATTGAAGAGGGGGGGCGTTGGGCTTGGCATTCGTACGGATGCCTGGCCCAGCGCTCCCCTCTTCAATTATGTACTCATGTAATCGTCAATCATGTAATTATACTTAATGACTATCCGCAATTAGGAAACAAGATTGAAGGCAGTTAGCCCGGCTTTTTCCCACCTCCTTTATTCGTATTGGCATCATTCGGTGTGGTATTGAGTTGCTTACCACGATTCCCCTGATTTTGTGCATTTTGCTTGTTTACTCCGGCAGTACCCTTGTTCGCATTTTGAGTATTGGCCTGATTTTGCTGTGGTGTGATTTTGTTCTTTGACATGGTGAAGAAATTTTAAAAGTTGAGGGAATGATATTTATAGACTAAATTGGAGCAGTATTTTATGTTAGATGAATTTGCAATAAATTCCTTAGATGAAGGAATTAGAGATGTCGTAGTGTTGTTGAACAAATATGGTTTTAAGACTTTTGAATCTTGTGAAGGCGGCAAGGGACACTGTTATGATGTGCCAACAGTTCGCTTTTTTGGTGATGAGTTTGATTTGATTCGTGCATACGAACTTTGCACCATCCATAGGATGAATGTCGCGGAAGCGAAAAGAGTGTACCGAAAAACAGATGTCTATTCAGAAGTAACTAACGGTGTTCCCATTGGAGAAAACTGGGACAGACCGTTTAATGAGTTGACGTTTTCGGTACACTCAAACACTGGTACTATTTACCTTCCTTGTTGAGGTCAGAGCATTCTTTACATAATGGCTTTCCGCCATCCCCTTGTCGAATGTTCTCTTTCTCAATGTTGTTTCCAGTGTTGCAATTCGTGTTGTTGTGATGCACAGACTGTTTAATGCTGTGCCATGCTGATGTGCGTGGCATAAAATCGGTGGTTAGAATGTGAAAAAATAATTGTGAATAATTAAAATATGTCTTGCTGTCAGGGCATATTTAATACAAAAGTACATTTTTAAGTTTTAAAAACAAATCTTTACGAAACTTTTTTGAAACATATTGAAACATTTAAAATAAAAAATGTTCAAATCACTCGTGCTGGAATATTTAAAAAAAAGCCCTCTCAATTTGGGAAGGCTTCAAAATCAGTTCTTTGAAAATTTAGGTTTAGAACCAAATATCATCTGCTCCCGCTATCAAAGCCCTATCAAACAAATCGGATTGGAAGTTGTGGCGGTTAATCTTGTAGCAGAACTCGTTGAGATAGTTTTGAGCATACTTGGTATTGATACTGTGGTGAACGCCATTTGCCATCCGTTTCGAGTTTGCAATCATGGTATGTACCCAAGGCAGAACCTTTCCGGCTTCTTTTGGAGGCACTACTTGTTGGTTGACCTGTTTGATAACTTGGTCAAGTTTGCGGTATCCCTTCCAGTCGTCGCCCGTTGCCGTAGTTTCGGGTTTAGCAGCCTTAGCAACCTCGTGGTTAATCGTTTTGGATGAGAGGTCGTCAATGACTACCATCTTCACAAAACCCATCTTACGGTCTTTTTTACCCTTTTTACCTTCAACGATTTTTTCAGATTCAACCATTACAAGGACTTTCGTTTGGCGTTGACTGCCACGACCCGCTTTCAAAGGTTCGTCATTCTTGTGTTTGATGTATTCAAAGTCCACCGTTTCAAAAAATGCTTCATCAATCTCAAAATCTTTGGAGAGTTGGTATCTTGCGTCCCGTTTTCCCATAGTAGAGCGGATTTTGTGCATCATGTACCAAACAGGCTCATACCGTTTTACACCTAACTGACGCTGCATTTCAAGAGCAGAAAACGATTTTTTAACACCAGTCATCAAATGAAGGCAAAGAAACCAAAGTCGAATAGGAAGGTTGGAATCCTGCATCATCGTGCCAGCCTTCAAGTTGGTACGGGAACGACAACACTTGCATTGAAACTTTTTGACTGATGCAAGGAAGTAGTGTGGTGTTTGCTTTTCGCATTTTTTGCAAGCAATTCCACGTTCCAATCGAAGGTTTGCGTAGTGGATTTAGCAAGATTCGTTCGTGGGAAATTTGCTGATAAATTCGATAAGATTCATCGCTGCTGTTTTTAAATTACTCTATAAAAGTACATAAAAATCAGCGATTTACAAAGTGTTTAATTGTTAATGCGAGTGTTAATGACAAACACTCAAAACACATAATCTCGTAATCCTAAAAACAAGAACAACCAATGGCAAGAAATGCAACAAACAAATTATTGCATAAAGCAAAAAAATCAAAAAGTGATGAGTTCTATACTCAATATAGTGACATCCAGAAGGAGGTTGAAGCATATTTAGAATTTGACCCAGATGTATTTCGAAATAAAGTTGTTTATTGTAATTGTGACGACCCGTTCGAGAGTAATTTTTTTCGTTATTTCGTTTTAAATTTCAAACGTATTGGATTAAAACAGCTTATTACCACCAGTTACAAGCCTTCTCCCGTAGCCAATACACAACTTGAATTATTTGGTGATGACAAGACTCTCACAAAAGAAAAAGGACGTCCGAAGATAACTGCTAACAAATTTATTATAAATGAGGTTGGGGACATAGATGGAGATGGCGAATTTAGCCTAAAAGATGTAGCATTACAGTTAAAGGAGAATAGGCATAATGAATGGGAACCTTTAAATGAAGATGGCGATTTTCGAAGTAAAGAGTCAATATCTTTATTAAAAAAATCTGACATTGTAATAACAAATCCTCCATTTAGCCTGTTTAAGGACTATATTAGCCAACTTATTGAGCATGACAAAAAATTCTTAATAATTGCTAATATAAATGCTATTACATATAAGGAAGTTTTTCCTTTAATTAAAGAGAACAAAATCTGGCTTGGCACTGGAATGGGACGATGGATTTCTGGGTTTATTGTGCCAGAATCATACGAGTTATATGGTACAGAGGCTCGTATTGATGAAGATGGGAAGCGAATCGTTGCCACAAATAATTGTCTTTGGCTCACAAATTTAGATCACGGTAGAAGACATCAACCATTACCTTTGATGACAATGAAAGACAATATTAAATTTAGTTCTCATAAAGAAATCAAGGGGAAAGAATACAGAAAATATGATAATTATGATGCTATTGAAGTCCCATATTCAGATGCAATTCCAAGTGATTATACTGGTGTTATGGGAGTGCCGATTACTTTTTTAGATAAGTATAATCCCGCTCAGTTTGAAATCATTGGAGCAAGTGACAATGGAGTAGTTGATGAAAAATACAAGATACCACATTTTAAGAAGCACAATGAACCCTATGTAGACGGCCAAAAGACATACAAGCGCATTTTCATTAAAAAAAGATGATTATATGAAAACTACATTACGAATAGACGTTACAGTTAAGGAAATATGTGAAGGTTTTGTCTACAATGAACTTGAAGGCAAAGGCCTATTTGGGCTTTCAGGGAAGCTAACCATACAACCGGAATATCAACGTAATTATATTTATGCTGATGGGAAAAAAGATGTTGCCGTTATTGATTCACTTCTCAAAGGTTATCCTCTCGGTTTAATATATTTCGTGAAAGTCAGTGAAGATGAATTTGAAATTCTGGATGGGCAACAGCGTATTACAAGCATTGGCCGATACCTAACTAATAAATTTGCTTACAAAGATGAAAACGGTTTGGAGCAATATTTTGATGGAATTGCAGCAGATAAAAAATCTAAGATTTTAAACACTAAACTCACTATTTACGAGTGTGAGGGAGAAGAAAGTGAGATAAAAAATTGGTTTCGTACTATAAATATAGCTGGCATTCCCCTTAACGAACAAGAGTTAAATAATGCTATTTTCTCTGGCTCATTTGTAACCCTTGCTAAGGCAGAATTTAGCAACAGCCAGAATGCTAACATCCAAAAATGGGGTGCATACATAAAAGGAAGCGTCAACCGACAAGCATTTTTAGAGAGCGCGTTGGATTGGGTAAGCAAAGGCAGTATTGTTGATTATATGAGTAGGCATCGTTACGATAATAACATAAAGGAACTAAAAACCTACTTTTTGAGTGTTATTGACTGGGTTTCTACTGTATTTATTGATGTAGAGAATGAGATGTGTGGACTTGAATGGGGGCGTTTATACGAGACATATCACGAAAAACCGTATGACCCCAAAAAAGTATCAGCAGAAGTGCGAAATCTCTATGGCGACCCTTATGTTAAAAGTAGGAAGGGCATTTTTGAATACATCCTTGGCGGTTCAACAGAAAAAAAATTACTTGACATTCGAGTATTTGATGAAGCAACTAAAAAGTCTGTTTACAAGATTCAAACTGATGAAGCCAAAGAGAAAGGTATATCTAACTGCCCACTTTGTGCTATCGGCCATAGTGCCAACAAAAGTAAGGTATGGAGCATTTCAGAAATGGATGCCGACCATGTAGCAGCATGGAGTAAAGGTGGTGCTACGGATACAAAGAATTGTCAAATGCTATGTTATACTCATAATCGTGCAAAAGGAAACCGATGAGCAAGGTTTTTTGATTATAATATCCTGAAAATCAATCACTTGAAAATCTTGTTTCCTAATTGCGGATAGTCATTTTATACTTTAACCTTTTTTCCATTGGATTTATCCTTTTACTGATATACCTTTGAAAAGTTTTAATCCGCATCCTTTTTCAAAAACACTTTTCAGATGGTCGTTTACCCTAAAACTGATTTGGGCATTTATTATTTCCTGCCGGTATTTTCCAGATAGGTATTTTTTGTTGACTCCGGACTTGGTGATATTCCGCCAAGGGTGATGTATGTATTTACAAACTTGATTGAAGTGTGAGTTGTAGTTAGGGATACTTTCAAACGTGTTAGGAAGGGGTATTTATCAAAAGGCATGATCTATAAGAAACTGACAACTAAGTAACTTTCCAATGGGCATACCTTGCGCCACCCTATTCTATTTGTAAACTATGAATCTGTCCCATGCAAAAAATAATTTTCATTTTACTAGTTCTCGTTAAGGCTCATCCCCTGTTCGGCCAGCTAAAAAATGACTGCACTTGGGTCTTGGGATACCCAACCTTGATACCCGGCCAGCCCAATACAGAGGAGTTTGGCGGTATGTACATGAAGTTCGGCGAATCTGGTTATGCTATAGAAAAATTCGACATTTTCGGTGGACCTATCTCGGCGGTGGCAAACGATGAGGCCGGCAACCTGCTTTTCTACACCAACGGTTGCTCAATATTCAACAAGCAGAACGAGGTGATGGAAAACGGAGATGAAATAAATCTCGGTTCAAGTAATTATGAACAATTATGTGATGAATATGTGGGTTTGTTCTACATAAGAAGTGGCAACATGACTTTGCCTATTCCCAATAATAATGGCTCACATTTGTTGTTACACCTAAGGCTAATTGAAACTTCCGATACAAATGCTTACGACCTACTAAATGACCGTCTTTACTTCACTGAGATAGATATGATGGCAAATAACGGCTTGGGTAAAGTAATACAAAAAAACCAGACCATAGTTGCCGACAGCCTCCACGATGCCATTGCTGCGGTCAAGCATGGGAACGGTCGAGATTGGTGGGTAGTGATGCCGAGGGGGAAAAATAGACAGTTTTGGAAGATGTTGCTCACACCAGAAGGGTTTAAGGAGCCAGTTCTGCAAACGTTTCCACCGCCTTATCCACCATTTAATATAAAAGGTTACTTAAATATTGATGTGCCTCCTTTTTTACTAGAAATCATTCCAGACGAATACGGCTATGAATCATGGGCCGGGCAGGCAACTTTCTCCCCTGACGGCACAAAATATTGCCGGGTCATACGGTCTAGCGGCGTAGAGGTCTTCGACTTTGACCGATGTTCGGGAGAAATGACCTTTCGAAGGTATATTCCGCTCCCACCCTACAGCGCCTATCCTGATGAGCCAATTGTTGCTT
Organism: Saprospiraceae bacterium; assembly: GCA_016787545.1. Lineage (GTDB taxonomy): Bacteria > Bacteroidota > Bacteroidia > Chitinophagales > Saprospiraceae > M3007. Next base: position 16,975 of record JAEUUS010000737.1, on the reverse strand, counting down.
GCGGGCTGGCCATTTCTCCTAACAGCCGCTACCTTTATTTCAACAACAATGAAGGGCTTTACCAGTTTGACTTATGCGAAGAGAATATAGAGAACGGGGAATACGAACTGATAGAAGAGTGGGACAGGTTTTTAGATGAAGGTTTTTTTGCGACCAATTTCTTTCAGATGCGCAACGCACCCGACGGAAAGATATACATAAACCCTGCAAATAGTACACGCTATATCCACGTAATACACGAACCGAACAAGGCTGGCCAGGCCTGTGATTTTGAGCAGCGCGGGGTGACATTGCCTCGCTGGTCATATTTCGTCATTAACTATTTTCCAAACTTTAACCTGTTTGATCTAAAAGACAGCCCATGTGACACGCTCGGCATAGACGACCCGAACCCGCCAAAGCCAACCTATACTTTCGAGGAATTTCGGATATTTCCCAATCCAGCCAATCACGAAGTGATGCTGTATGTGCCACAATGCGAGGGCATCAGGATACAGGTATGGAATATGGCCGGACAGGTAATAAAAGAAATTTCATTCATTCCTGGTATGGAGGCATATCCATTGGATGTATCGGATTGGGCGGCAGGGGCCTATATTATAGCGGCTTACATAGATGCGCAAAAACCTGTGATGAAAAAACTTGTGGTGGTACATTGAAAATAAATAGACCTCTTCAATCATGTAATCGTCAATCGTCACTCCTATACTCCTCTCCGCCTTTTCACTTCTTCCCGCACCATTTTGAGTTCCCGACCGGCATCGCCGGTTACGGAGGTATTTTCCTGAGCGCGCCGGATGAGATACGGAATTACCTCTTTAACTTGTCCGTATGGCAGGTATTTGGCCACACGAAAGCCGGCTTCGGCCAGGTTGAAGGTTACGTTGTCGCTCATGCCATAAAGTTGGCTGAACAGGGTATTTGGGTGGTTGTGCGCGATGCCTTTTTTATCCATCAAATCCACCATTAACTGTGCGCTGTCGGCATTATGACTGGCGTTACAAACGGCCATGGTATCCAGATGGTCTATGCAGAAACGCAGCGCGGTGTTATACAGATCGTCGGTAGCGGCTTTATCCGGATTGATAGGGTCTGTATAACCCATTTCCTGCGCGCGGGCGCGCTCCTTCTCCATATAAGCCCCGCGCACCAGTTTAGCGCCGAGTTGGAAGCCTTCTTTCCCTGCCCGATCATAACTTTCGGTGAGGAAGTTGAGTCGGTCGTGGCGGTACATCTGGAAGGTGTTGTACACCACTACCTGTTTTTTGTTGTACCGGCGCATCATAAGCCACACTAAGTGGTCGATGGCATCCTGAATCCAGCTTTCTTCGGCATCAATAAATACCGCCACATTTTTAGTGGAGGCATGATAGCAAATCGCATCCAGGCGCTTCAAGGCATTCCGGTATTCTGATAATTCATCACGGGATAATGCCTGTGCAGATTGCATCCTTTCCAGTAAACCAAATCTGATGAGGCCCGTCACTTTGGTGCTGATTACCGGGATGCTCTTTACCGAACGGGAAGCAAAATCAATGGCCCGGATGTTCTCGTTCATCGTATGATTGAAATCGAGCTCCGTTTCCTTGGCTTCTGCACCGTAATCCAGAATGGTCAGCGTTTTAAAATCTGCAAGTCGTTCAATGCTCGGCTGACTGTCGAGCAGGGTAGTGCCGCCTACAAATTGCGAAAAAATGGTCTTTTTAACCGCCCATTCCGAGAGCGGAATGTTGTTTTCTACGGCCCATAAGGCGAGTGCTGAACCGTATTTTACCAACCAGGGCTTGTTCATCATGTGAAACAGCCAGGCTGTTTTTTGTAATTCCTGGTTACTCAGGTGGGCAAATGCAATTTCCGTATTGCTAAAATCTATCTTGGTCATGGCTTCAGGCAGATGATGATATCAGGATTGCCAAAGGGCCCAGGCAGCTTCTGCCTGTTGCTCGAGCATTTCCATGCCGTTCTTGACAATGCAGCCTCTCTTTTTGGCTTCGTGCAAAAGTAGCGTTTCGGCGGGATTGTAAATTAAATCAATGACAAACATCCCATTATGGAATAAATCTAAGGGAATGGGAGGCATCTGATCTACTCCGGGGAAGGTGCCTGCAGGCGTGGTATTGACGATTAGACGGTAATCGGTCAAATCATCAGCCAGCGATTCATAAGAGCGTTCCTGTTCTGAAGATGGATTCCGCGATACCAACTGAAAGGCTATCCCTTGCTTGCGAAGCACATAGGACACAGCTTTGGAAGCGCCTCCGGTACCCAGAATCAATGCCGGGCCCAGATCCGGTTTCCATCCGTTCCAATGGATAAGCGTATACTCAAACCCTGCAACATCGGTATTAAACCCTTTTAGGCGGCCATTTTCCATTATTTTGATGCAATTCACTGCCCCAACCTCCCGGGCGGTGTCGTCTAATTGATGCAGCAAAGGCATCACTGTTTCTTTGTACGGAATGGTCACATTCAAGCCGCAGAGGTCCGGGTATTGGGCTAAAAGAAGGCTCAGGTCCTCCACTTTTTCGAGTGGAAAAAGCTCGTAAATGGCATCATCAATGCCTTCGAGAAGGAATTTTTCTGTGAAATACCCCTTTGAAAAAGAATGGCCCAGCGACCGTCCGATAAGTCCGTAGCGGCGCATGGCCAGTTCAATATTGTTTAATACCGGTCACGTAATACATGTCCATCATGCCCTTGTTTTTGGCCGGAATTTTACCCCGGTGCAGCCATTCAAACTCATATTTGGCGAGCCAGAAGGCATCTTCGCTCACGTTCACGCGGCCGGGTTCACATTGCTCTTCGAGTCGGGCGGCCGTATTGACGGTATCTCCCCAAATGTCGTAGGCAAATTTTTTGGCGCCTACCACGCCGGCTACCACCGGACCGGTGTGTATGCCAACCCTTGCATCAAAGTAGGGCAAGCCCTGACTCATGCGCTCGGCTTTGAGGCCCAGCAGGAAATCCTGCATTTCCAGGGCCGCTTTTACGATATCGGAAGGACTGGCGTTCATATCGGAAAGGCCGCTGGCACAGATATAGGCGTCGCCTACGGTTTTGATTTTTTCAATGCGATATTTGCTGATAATCTGGTCGAAATTGGAAAAGCAGAGGTCCAGTTCTTCCACGAGCCGCTCCGGACTGAGTTGTTCTGCCACATTGGTGAAGCCTTTGAAGTCAATAAACATCACCGTAGCCTGATCGTACTTGCGTGCGGCCACTTTATTGCGGGCTTTCAATTCTTCCGCAATGGCAGGCGGGAGAATGTTCAGCAGCAGGCTGTTGGACCGTTTTTGTTCCTCTTCAATGAGGGCGTTTTTCTGCGATAATTCATTGGCCATGCGTTTTTTGGCGCGGAAACGGGCATAAAACAGAACCGCGAGAAACAATACAAAGACCACTACCAGCGCCAGCACATTGCGCATATTTTCACTTTGCTCCCGGAGCAGTTCCGCTTCGGCCAAACGGGTCTTTTTTTCCTGGATTTCGCGCTCCTGCTGTGCCTTCACAATGGAGTCGATCATTTGATCTTCCGTGAGGTTTTTCACCCGTAGTGAGTACACTTTTGCGGCGGAATCTGCTTTAAGCGCGGTTTGCGAAGCCTGCGAAAGGGCTGCATCTTTTTCACTGAGCACCAATTGCGTTTTTTCCTCTACCTCTTTAAGCTGGCTTTGATAGGTGTTTTGCAATACTTCAGTTTTACCCGTTGCTGACGCCAATTGCTCCCGAAGAGAACGGTTGTCGGCTTCTGCTGCGGCCAACTGGTTTTCCAATCTGCGCAGGGATTCGCCGCCACCGCGTACGCCGCCTCCGGATTCCTTGAGGTATTTGACGGTTTCAGTGCTCCATTTCAAGGCTTCTTTCAGGTCGTTTTGCTTCATGGAAATATCCTGAAGCTTTTCGGAGCTTATAAGCACCAGGTCCCGAAAGCCATAGTTGCGGGCTGTATTCCAGGCGCGGTTGAAACGACCGGCGGCCTCTTTGTAGTTGCGCAAACGGAATTCTGCGTCGGCAGCTAAAACGGCAGCATCGGCTTCACGACGTTTGTCGCCCACTTCCACGGCCAGTTGATTGGCACGCATGGCGAAATCGGAAGCTTTTTTGGCATTATTGGCGGCTAATGATTTTTCAGCAATCTGAAAGGCGTAGTTCAGCCGATCTGTTTTGGAAGTAGAGCGGTTGAATCGGGCTTCCAATTCCGCTACCGATTGTGCGGAAAGCAAGTGCAGACCTGAAAAAAGGAGAAAAAAGGCGGTTAGGTATCTCATCATCACGGATTCAGGCTTTCTGGGATGCTGTAAGAACGAAAGCTTTAGAAAAGTTGTTATGCCGTTCCCTAATGGATTTTGGCAATGCGGTTGGCAAATGTCGAATATTCTGAGAATATCAGGGAATTTTCTGCGTACAACTAATCCGTAACTTTCGAATGTATGGCTCCGTCGGCTAACAGGGTTTCCAGCATATCCCCGGGAATTACGTCCTGAAGGGATCGGATTGTTTTTCCGTTTTTACGGGTAATGCTGTATCCGCGTTGCAGCACCTGTTGGGGGTGCATGCTTTGGCAAAGTGCGAGGTATTGTTCCAGCATTTGCTGTTGTTGTTGAAGCAGATTGTGTGTAAGCAAAGGAATTTTTTGTTGCGCATTGTCCAGCTCGTGCGCGCTTCGCCTCAGGTTTTCCCGGGCAGCATACTGCAGGGTGGTGTAGGCGCGATCCAGTTCAAGTTGTACAATTTTGAGTGTATTGAGCGCTATCTGCTCCAGTGTTTGCACGGCCTCCAATACTTCCCCTTCAAAAAAAAGATTGTGCTGTACCAAAAAATCAGCTACCGCAGTGGGCGTTTTAAGAGAGGTATGCGCCACCAAATCCAGCACACTTTCATCTACATCATGGCCTATACCGGTTAACAAGGGAATGGGCATCCGGGCCGCCTTTTGACACAAATCCAACGCATCGAAGACCATTAAGTCGAGTCGGGCGCCACCTCCGCGTACCAACACTACGGCATCAAAATCCGACTGCCGCGCAGCTACCTGGTCAAGTGCTGCCATCAGTTCTGTTTCCGCATTTTTTCCCTGTACAGATGCTGTAAAATATTGGCAATCAAAAGCATATCCAAAATTATTACCTTCAAGATGCTCCCGAAAATCCTGCAAACCTGCGGCTGTTTCGCTGCTGATAACCGCAATGCGCTGTATCACGGACGGTAAGGGAATTTTCTTGTTCAGATCCATCAAACCAGCTTCCCGCAAGGTTTGAATGGTTTGTCGCCGCAACAAATCCAATTGGCCAAAAGTATGCGCCGGATCTACATCGGTGATATGCAATTTCAGCCCGTAGCGTTCGTGAAATTCGGGTCGAACCAGCATCCGCAATTCGAGGCCTTCCTGTAAAAGTGGCGATAAACCCTGCGGCATCCGGGCATTGATTTGTCTAAACTCGGAAGCCCAAATAGCTGCCTGTGCCTGCGCCATTATTTCGCCGGTGACTTCTTTTTGTACCAGATCCAGGTAACGATGACCGCGGGATTCGCCCACTTGTGCCAGCTCAGCTACAATCCACAGGGGCTGCTGAAAATTCAGCGCCATGATCCGGCGAATGTGCTCGTTGAGTTCAAACAGGCTGTGTGTGTGCATGGAGCGAAGATAGATACTTGGAATCGTTTTATTAATCGATTTTTTTTGGTTGCTATTGGCTTGAAAATCAAATATTTGAGGGTAGTTAAAATAATTTTTCTCCTGCTTTACAATATTGGAGCATCTACCCCGTCATCCTTTGTACAAGCACATTAAAACGTGGAACTCGAATTGACAACTCAGCAGCGCGACAGCAAGATTACAACCTGGTTCGGACAGTATGGCCGACGCGTGCTGGCGTTTATTCGATCCAGAATAAGCGATCTGGAGGTTGCGGAAGACACTGCTCAGGATGTTTGGCTGCAATTGACCCGACAGGCGGATCTGGATTCCATTGAGGAAGTTGGAAGTTGGCTTTTTGCTACGGCCCGCAACCGAATCACGGATTACTACCGGAAAAAGAAAACCATCCCGTTCAGCCAGCTGAATGCGGAATCGGATGCTGATACCGGAGAAGAAAATGAGGAGGATCTGACTTTGGATCAATGGCTGACAGACCATCTGCCTGATGGGTTACTGGAAAGTCGGGAGTTTTGGGACGAACTGGATCGTGCGTTGTCTTTGTTGCCTCCTGAGCAGCGGGAGGTTTTTGTAGCGCACGAGTTAAATGAGGTTTCTTTTAAAGAAATGTCTGAAGCAACAGGAACACCAGTCAACACCCTTCTGGCACGAAAGCGATATGCGGTACTCAAGCTGAGGGAGTATTTTGAGCAGAGGCGTTAGCACTGTTTTAATGTGTTGAAAATCATTTCATTTACTAAAAAACACACAAACATGAAATACACAAAATGGAAATGGGTGGCTAAAGGAGTGGCATTTGTTGCCTTGTTTTTTACCATAGGTACCTATGTTACGATGCTGTTATGGAATAATCTGGCGGCAGTAATTTTTGGATTGCCCGTTCTTGGCTTTTTCCAAACCCTGGGGCTGATGATCCTGGGTAGACTACTCACCGGGGGCATGGGGCCCAGGGGATGGCGTGGCGGTGGACATCGAGGTCACTGGATGCGTCAGCGCTGGCATAGCCTGAATCCGGAACAACGTGAACAGTTTATGCAACGCTGGGGGAGGGAGGTTTGAGCGATTTAGGTCATTTAGGGGGGGCATTTAGGGGTCATTTAGTAGGTCATTTAGGGGCCATTTACCCAACCTGGGTTGTCATCCAGAGGCCAGCAGGCAGCCTTTGGGCAGCGATCTATACCACAATAACACAGCGTGTCATTAGCAGCGCAGCGAAGGACCCACACAAGCCTGGTTCTCAGGATGCCTTGGCCCAATGCACCCAATTAACTTGGCTTGTGTAGGTACCGAGTACTCGGCATGACAACCCACGTTAATTAAATGACCTATTAAATGCACCCTAAATGACCCCTAAATGACCTATTAAATGCCCCTTAAATGACCTAATAAATGACCTACTAAATGACTATTAAATGACCCCTAAATGACTCCGTATCACTCCTTCTCCCACTCCTGAAAATAGCGCACGGCGTTGATCTTCAGGAGTTTTTCTTGTTCCGTTGTGTTGCGGGGCGGCATTTCCAGGGCCTGCCGGTAGTGCGGCCAGCCATCTTCGTCGCGACCAACAAACTCAAAATAGCCCTCCTGACTGAGCAGTCGACAAACGGCGATATGCATAAGGTCCTGTTTTTCTTCCTTGGTGAAGGACCGCTTCCATCTGCCCAATTCCTGTATGCCAATCAGGAACAACACGGTGTTCAGATCGGGTATCGTTTCTCTGCGCATGGTGTCTTTTACCAAATGTTGCGTGCGCAGCCATTCAAAATCGAGTTGCCAGTCTTCCATGGGTTATTTTAAAAACTCTGCGATTGGCAGGTCTTTTCTAAAATAGGTTTTAAGACCGGAATAAGGCACCAAAAGGGTTTGTCGGCCATACTCCGGGTGAAACAGGGTGCTGATCTCCAGCCCTTCCCGCCGAAGGGTAAACAAAGGAAAGCCTTCTTTGCTCAACCATTCCCGATATTTTGGGTCGCCGGCAAAGCCGGGCAATTTCGGCATTTCCCTGGCGGCCCAGTCGCTGAGGTATTTCTGCGCGTTAAAACCTTTATTGAACAGGTCGTCTAATGTGAGTTCTTTGTTGGTTCTGAGGTCATAATTGAACGACATCCCCTGCGGTTGAGCATTCCAGGTATCGGAAAAGGTAATGTACCCGGTGAACACCTGATCGGTCCAACTGGCAATTTCCGGCCATGCGCTGGCGCGTTGGCGCGCACGCGAGGCAGGAGCGAGGCTCACTTTTTTCTCGTTAAAGGTAGATTGGCAGCGTTCTATCCACTGGTTTACCTGTTCGTCTAATTTGGTATTGCAGCTCGGGCAAGGCGTCCGGGGGTACAATACATCGTAGCTCGTGGCATAATCGGCATATTCATAACAACCCAGCAAAAAATGGTCTTTCAGGGTAAATTTGAAGGTGCGTCGTTCACCACTGCCTACCCAAAACACTTCTGCATTTTGCCCCGGTGTAATTTTTCCACTTAGAAGTGCTGCCAAACGATCGCCGGAACCCAACACCTCCATTTCAAAAGAGCCGCTGAGTTTCATTTCTCCTTTCAGCCGATAGGTGCGTCCATCAGATTCGACCCATAAAAACCCGTCGAGCCCACCATTGTGCGATCGCACCAGCACCATATCGCAACGGGCGCCATTGTACCGGGTGATGTACCGGCTGCTCCATTTATTGTCGGAACAATTCAGACTAACTGTTTGCCCGGGCGCGAGTTCTTCTGCTTCAAGGCGACTACCCAGCGTGTTGTCGGCATTGGTCCAGTCGGCCTCTATTCGGCGGTTTTGCAGGGTTCCTTTCAATTGTCCGGTGATATTGCGCGATAAGTCGCGTTCCTGTAGTACAAATCCCGAAGTATCCAGTGTGCCGGAGAGTTGAAAGCGGATGCGACTTTTGGCATAGGTGAGGTATCCACGGCAGTTTCGGCCATCGAAACCCAGGGTAAGGTCTACCACGGAGGCATCATCCAGGCGACCTTTAAAGGTTTTCACCCATTTGATCTCTGCGGGTTTTTCAAACAGTTTGGTGATGGCAGTATCTTTTGCGGTGGCTGTAGCCGAAGCTGGTTTAGGCGTCGGAGCATTGCTGGCAGGCGCTGGAGAAGCGGGTTTTGCCGGAGCAGATGTTTTGGCAGGGGCTTTACCGGCGCCTGCCGGCGGGTTGGTTTTTTGGGCCATCATTGCCACGGGAACCCACAAAAAAAGTAATAGTGCAATTTTTTGCATGCAGTCAACAATCAATTAAAGTCATTAAAAGAAACACACTCACGCTGCCATTCTCCACTGTTGCTCCGCTTCAAACGCCTCATGCAGGATATCGTACAACAGGTCGTGATATTCCGGAAATTCTGGCAGGTTATTGTGCCCCGCGCCAACGATAGGATGCAGGGTAATGTTATCCGGAACCAGGTTTTTAAGCATTTCGCTTTGCCGGAAAGGAATGAGCCGGTCTTTGGCTCCGCCCAGGATATGGATCGGGCAACGCACTTTTTGGATAAAACGATCGGTGCGTATTTGATATCGGAGCAACCAGCGCAGCGGCAAAATGAAGCCATAACGCCGGATATGGTGTAAAAACGAATAATACGGGCAATCCAGGATCAGCAATCTGGGCCGATTCCAGGAAGCAATTCGGGTAGCCAAACCACTGCCCAACGACCGGCCGTACAGCACAATGCGGTCTTCCGTGTACTCATCCGCCAGCCACTTGTACACATGCTGGAGGTCGTTGAACAGAATTTGCTCTGTCCTGTGCCCCCTGCTTTTACCAAACCCCCGAAAATCCAGGATGAAAAAATCAAAGCCTTTACCCACAAAATCCTTCGCGAATTTACCCCATCCTTTGATGCTTCTGGAGTTGCCTTTGACGTAAAAAACCACGCCCTTGCTGTTGGGTACACGGAAATGCAGAGCATTCACCATGCCCCCGTCTTCCATGTCAAAATTGATTTCTGTAAACGGGAAAGGATACTTATACCTAAATGTATTAGCCAAACGCTCCGGGCGGAAAAAGAATAAATCCTGTCCGAAATAGAACAGCACACACAGGCCGGCGTACACAATGGCCAGCCCCAGGAAGATATTCGCCCAGAGGATCATTGGGCAAATGTAAGGGATTTAAGGGTATTGGGGGTATTTGGGTCATTTTGGGGTCATTTTGAGGGTCATTTAGGTCATTTTGGGGGTCATTTAGGTCATTTGGGGGTCATTTAGGTCATTTTGGGGTCATTTTGAGGGTCATTTGGCCAAACAACATGGCTAATTCAGAATAACCGTGGATTGTCATCCAGAGCGCAGCGAAGGACCTACACAAGCCAGACTATTCGGGTGGATTGGGCCAAGGCATTTCGGGAACCGGGCTTGTGTAGGTCCTTCGCTGCGCTCTGGATGACAACCCACGTTGATTAAATGACCTAAATGACCTCCAAATGACCTAAATGACCTCCAAATGACCCCCAAATGACCTAAATGACCTAAATGACCCCCAAATACCCACCCTCACTTCACCACCAACTTCTTCTCCACCAATCCTTCATCTGTTAGGATGCGGAGGGCGTACACGCCGCTGGTCCAGCCGGAAACATCCAGTTGGGTGTTGGCACTGTTGGAGGCTTGCAGGTCGCGTACTTTTTGGCCCAAACTATTCATCACCTCTATGGATGCTATGTCCAGGCCGGAGGTGGTGAGGGTAGCTGTTTCAGAGGCGGGATTTGGACTGAGTTGCACCTTGGCCTGCAGTTTTTCTTCCTGGGTTTTGGTCGTTTTAAGTGTTTTGATCCAGATAGTATCCTGAAGCTCCGGCACAGAAAGTTCAAACTTGTTGCCGTTCTTGTCAATGGCTTTTACGCCGCGGATCGGCACCACGAATGGCATTACCTTGTTTTCGCCACGAGAAATTACATCAATGATGATGATAACATCTGCGCTGAAAGTCACTTTGGCCACTTTGCCATAGCCATTGGCAGCAATACCGTTTTTACGGGTTACACCCATATCCAGTTGCTGTCTCGAGTGCACATCCTTGGCTAACCACAACAGGTGGTTGGTGGAGCCAAAGAAATCGTCGTCGTAATCGGTGTCCGGGTTGTGGTTTACGTATTCAGGATATTTCAGGGCAAACGACAAGCCATATAACCCAAGCGCGGGTTTGCTCGGACTACCTACATAAATACTTGCAGTGAGTTCTACCGGCGCAGGGTTATTCGGATCTACAACCAGCGTATCATTTTCAAACTCGATGCGCAACTGCGGGGCATCCGGAAGGTATGGAACCGATGTGGTATCAATGGCTGCATAATGCTGATTGATCACGTCTGCATCCAATTCATTCACAACGCCATTTCCGTCAGCGTCGAAGTGCTTGTAATTGAGGTGGTTTTGCAGGGTGTTTTCCCAGTTCGGGGCAAATTGTGGGACCCAGTTGGAATGAGCATTCGGGCGCGGTGCGCCACCATTATAATGGCCCACCCCGAGATTAAGCAAATCGTGTACGTTGGCTTTGAAGTCGCGGTTGGCATCGCCGGGCAGCACATAATCCGTGATCGGTGGCAATGTCTCCGCATTCATCATGGACGCATCCGTAACGATGAGCTGCGTTACCGAAGAAATGCAACCACTGCTGCCCCAAACGGTCAGGTTGGCTTTGTAAATACCACCGGCATCGTACAGGTGAACAATGGTATCCCAAAGAACACCCTCCCAAAGAGAACTTCCATCGCCAAAATCCAGCTGAGCATAGGTAAAGCTGCCATTGCTTTGATTGATAAATTGCGCCAGGTATCCTGCATCGGGAGAACCGCTCAGAATCTGGGCTTCCATTTTGGTGACACAGGAATTTATCAGGGAGCCACAGGCGCCAGCCCACCACTTGGCTACACCAGAGGCAAGTACCTCACATTCATTGGCATAAGTCAATCCGTCGCAGCCGCAAACAGGTGCATTAAGTTGTGCTTCGCTCGGACACGGTTTGGATGGATCTGCAAGAGACGGGTTGAGACAGGCCATTTCTGCCACCGTAATGGTTCGGCATTGGGAGGCTCGGCAAATACTTCCGTCAAAGGGGTCAATAACCTTGTAATTGGCGCAAATGGTATAGGTGCCATAGCCTGGAAGCGCAGCACTAAAAGCTGGCGCCTCAGATAAGGGGTGACTGGATTTATTGGTGAACCATTGAACGGAATCAATATTACTGAGCTCTATACCATTGGCATTTGGAATCAAACGGCCCTGAAGCTCCGTGCCGACTGCTGTAACCTGTATATCAAAACCACACCAGTTGTAATCCGATTTGGTAGCGTTGAGGGTCTGGCAGGTTTGTACCTGACATCCAAAACCATCGGTCACGGTAAGGCAAACATTGTAATCTCCTTCCGCAGCGTAGCTATGCTCCACAATGGCGCCTGTGCCTGTGTGGCCGTCGCCAAAATCCCAATGACATTCCTGAACATTGGCATCATATATATGCGCTACCAGTTTGTAGGTCAGTAACTGATCTTGTACCGGAATACGGGCAAAAATTGCCTTGCAGGGTAGCTGATCAGATATGCAGGTGAGCGCTACCACCGGAAAATTACCCGCATTGCAACCTGGTGGTAAAGAGGTGGCCTCAGCCGTAAAACTGAAAATCTGACCTCCAGTCAGACCGTCTGCTCCAGACACAGCACGCAGGGTTTCCCCGTTGTCGAGGTCAATGATTTTGGCTCCGCAACCAGGTGTAACGCCGGCTACCCAAGCCACGCGATCACATTGTGCGTGCAAGGAAGCATTTAATAGGCCTGTAAACCCTAATAAAAGCAGAAAGTAAAGCTGTTTTTTCATCTGCTTGCAAGTTTGAGAATGTTCAGGTACAGGATTAAAATAAAAGACGGTTAAAGCCGGGTTTGGGTTGGTTTTTCATTCGACAGGAAGCTGTAACACTTCCATGATACAAATGTGCGACCCATTTTGGAAGCAATTAAATACAATTTTCCTAACTTGCCGGAAAAAAAATATTTAAAAAATGAAATCAATAGATTGATTTTCAATTAATTGACGTTCCAAATAAAGCTAAAATTTGTCACTTTTTTACACCCAGCATCCACCGGCTTTGTCATCTGCTTTGCAAAATACAGCAACAATCAGTCCATCCTTATGATCAGTGATAAATTAGTCACGCTATTGCAAATACTTTCGAAGGTGGAACGCAACCGTTTTCGCAAGTACCTGGAGTCGCCTTACCTGAATGATCAGCCGGATCTGGTGCTATTGTTTGATGTATTGGATCAGGCTATCAGGGAGCAAAAAGTGGCTGAATGGAATAAACTCCAATTGTGGAAGCGATTGTATCCCGTTCAAAGTTTTAACGATGCCCAATTTCGGCGCATGTGTTCCGATATGAATCAACTTTGTCTGCAATTTCTGGCAGCAGAATCCCGCAAAGAAAACCCGCTGGCAGAGGCCCTTGATTTACAACGCTTGCTTGACAAACCTGAACTCAAAAAACATATGTCGGGCGTGGAAAGGCAGATTCAACGCCTATTGCTGGAATCGCCCGGGTTGTCTACAGAATATTATCTCACGCAATTCCATTTATTCAACAACACCATTAACAAAGCATCCAAATACCTCACCGTAAGTGGATATGCCGATAGTCTTTCATTCGCCGATTATTACCTGGAGTGTTTTTACCTGACCCAAAAACTGGAGCTTTACGCTGGCTGGCTGTTATTTCAGGGCGCCAGAGCCTCTCAGAAATCGCTGGAACTTCCTGCAGGTTTTTGGGAAATGGCCAATCAGGAGCGATTTCAGGATGTTGCCTTGATACAGGTATACAGGCAAGTGGTACATTGCTTGCTGGAACCGGAAGAGGAGGCGCATTTCCACCAGCTTTTGGAATCGTTGGATTCCAGTTCGACACAACTAAGTAGTCGGGATTTGCGCAAATGTTATTTTATAGCTCAGAATTATTGTGCCCTCAAAATCAATCAGGGCAAACGGGAATACTACCGGGAAATGTTCGAAATCTTTAAAAAGATCATCCAACAAGACCTGCTCCTGGAAGAAGGAAGCCTTTCAGAAGGAATTTTCAAAAATATTGTCACCGTAGCGCTGGGTGTGGGTGAATTCGACTGGACAGAACGTTTTATTGAAACTTATACCCCTTTTCTGCCTTCCAAAATTCGGGAAAATGCCCGCTCTTTTAATCTGTCCTACTTGTATTTTCACCAAAAAAAATACCCTGATGTGCTGGAGCTACTGCGAAATGTGGAATACAACGATGTAGTGTACGTACTGGGATCCAAATTAATCCTGATTCAAACTTATTATGAACTGAATGAAGTGATGGCCATGGATTCCCTGATCGACAGCTTCAGAATTTACATCAGGAGAAACAAAGTGATGTCGAAAACCCTCAAAAGAGAATACATGAATTACCTCAATTTTGTGAAAAAACTCATGGATCTCAAGGTTTCAGGACAAAAGGCTACCCAAAAATTCCGGGACCAGGTGATGGCGGGCAGTGCCTCTACCTCTAAAAAATGGTTGCTGGAAAAAATTGACGCGCTACAGAAACTCAGCCCAAAATGAACATCGTCCAACACTTCTTCCAGATTGCCGAAAACCATCCCAACCGGGTAGCCATCGCTACCGGGAAGCGACTCTGGACTTTTGAACAGTTTGCTCACCTGATTCGGCAAAAAGTAGCCGCATTGGAACAAAAAGGTTATGGCAACAACGACAACCTGATGGTGATGATTCCGGTATCCGTGGAATTATACGCCACCATCCTGGCCATTTTTTACCTCGGCGGTCGGGTAGTGCTGGTAGATCAGATATTCCCCAAATCCAGGGTAGCTTACGCCTACGGCAAAGCGGAGTGCAAGGGCATTGTTACCCTTCCCCTGTTTTCCTGGACCCGCTGGCTGTTTTTCAGCTGGTCCTTATTCCCCAGGGTGTTTTCGCTCGGAAAATCCAAACCAACGCAGCGCCCTGTTTCCCCCAAAACACCCGACGAAACCGCACTGCTCACCTTTACCAGCGGAACCACCGGAAACCCCAAGGCAGCCAACCGCACCCATGGTTTTCTGGACATCCAACTGCAAACCATTATTGCCAAAACCGGCCTGCAACTCGGCGACGTCCACCTGTCTTCCTTCCCGGTTGTCACTATGTGCAACCTCGCTGTGGGCGCCACCAGCATTCTGCCGCCCAAGCCTGGCCAAAAAGCGGCCTGGGCATTTTTACAGCGTTTTTGCCCCATCACCGTTGTATCAGCCTCGGTGGAGCATTTCAACACCTATTTACCCAATATCCAGCAGCCGCACACCCTTCGGAAAGTGGTGCTGGGCGGATCCACGCTCCTGCCGGATTTCGTCAGAACTGTTGCCCAAAACATCGATCCTGCCCGCATTGAACTCGTGTATGGCAGCACTGAAGCCGAACCCATCGCCACACTCACGGCGCAGGAATACCTGGAGCAATACCGTGTGGAGGAAAAAGGGGTGGTTGTGGGAAGTCCCCACCCCAATATCTCAGTCAAAATCATTCACCTCAACGGCGAACAATGGCAGGAAATGCCGGAGGGCCATATCGGAGAGATCATTGTGGCTGGCCCTCATGTGCTGGCTAATTATTACAAAGACGAACAGGCTTTCCGCGAAAACAAACTCCTCATCAACGGCACCGTCTGGCACCGCACCGGCGATGCCGGTTATATGCGCCAGGGCATGCTCTATTATTTCGGCCGGATGAGCTTAGCCTGGAAAGAAACAGGTGAATGGGTTTCCCCACTCACCTGCGAAAAATGGTGCGCCGACAACCAACTGCCTCCGGTGGCCACCTGGCTACGCCTTCATGACCAAAATGTGCTGTTTTTCTGCGGAAACGAGGCTGATTTTCAACGCTTTAACGAACTATTCCCATTTCCCATTCATCGTACCGTACGCCTGTCTGGATTGCCTAAAGACAAGCGCCACCAGAGTCGGATTGATTACGCCTTGCTGAAAAAGTAGCTTGGTTATTTCAGCAATATCTCCGCCAGTGCGGCAGGCTGTGATAAAAACGGAGAATGACCGGTATGCAATTCAAATACCTTATTCACAGGCGTACGTTGCACCATCCTTTTTTGCATATCGTAGGTTATGGCCCGATCCTGCGTGGTAAAAACATACCGCTTTTCTACCTTGCCATACCGCTCGGCCGACAAGCTTAACGGCGTGCCTACCGGGGCATTAGGCTCCGGAGTCAACAAATGACTGCTCAGGTAAACATCCTCGGGCGTACAATCGTGGTAAAAAGCATCCCTGTAGGCACTTGCTCTGGGGAAATGCCAACCCTCCGGCTCGTTGAAAATCAGGTTGCTCACCAGAACAGAGCCGGTATCCTGCAGCGCCGTAGCCACCATGGGTTCGCCATTGGGAATCAAAAAAGCGCACAAATACACCAACTGATCCACTTTATCCGGCATACGCTCCGCCACCTGAGAAATGACTATGCCCGCCCGACTATGCCCTACCAATACCACCGGTTCGGTGTATTTTTCCAACACCTGACAAACCGCCTGTACGTAGGTTTCCAGCGTTGCCTCTTTAACCGGGGTAGCATCCAGTCCGTGCGCCGGCAAATCGATGGCTTCAGATGTATGGCCGGCCTTTTCAAGCAAAGGCTGCATTTTATACCAGCACCATGCGCCGTGAAAAGAACCAGGAACAAATACAAAATGCTTTGGGTGCTGAGCGTTTTTCATGGCTTGATTCGTTTGTGGAAATGCTGAAATGGATAAAAACAGCATCCATAACGACAAGAGTGCTTTCATGGCTTGGGGGCTTAGAAATTTTTGGCAAATCCATCCAGACCCTTGAACATGGCTACTTTACCGTTCACTACCCGGAACTGATGGGTGTACATGGAGGCGTATTTTTTACCTGTTGGCAGATGCGTAAATGCCACGTCGAGGGTAACAAACACATCCTCGCCATCTGCTACAAAGCGCACAGGCTGAAATTTGCTGTACGCAAAAGCGCCGCCCAGTTCTGTGAAAAACGTTTTAACCCCGGTCTTGCCGTTGTACAGGCGCTGTTTGCTGTCGAAAATATGGTCTTGAATATCAAAAACCACATCTTCCTGGCACATCGCCAAAATGCCTGGCACATCGCCTTTCCCGAATAACTCATACACCTGCATGACGGTTTGAGTGGCCGGATTCAGCATAGAGCCATATCCAATTTGCACCAAAGCCAGGTGCGGATTCGTGGCTTCGTGACGGACTGTTTTTCCATTTGGCAACAGATTCACAGCATCGGCATCTTCCCATTGAATGGGTTTGCCTGTGGGCGGAAT
>JAEUUS010000205.1 GCA_016787545.1 Saprospiraceae bacterium | reverse complement strand
TTTTTTTAAGTTCTAGTAGTCAAGGATATTGAACCGCATGACAGAAGATCAAGTTCTCAACCCCCAGCAAAACCCAGCTTCCTCAAACGATTATGGCGCCAGCAGTATTACCGCCCTCGAAGGCCTCGAGGCGGTGCGCAAGCGCCCCGGCATGTACATCGGCAGTACCGATATCAAAGGTCTGCACCACCTGGTATGGGAGGTGGTGGATAACTCCATTGATGAGCATTTGGCAGGCCATTGCACTGATATATGGGTAACCATTCACCCCAATAACTCCATTACCGTAAAAGATAATGGTCGTGGTATTCCAACCGGAATGCACGAAAAGCTCAAGAAATCTGCCCTTGAGGTGGTACTGACGGTATTACACGCCGGTGGTAAGTTTGATAAAGACTCCTATAAAGTGTCTGGTGGTTTGCACGGGGTAGGCGTATCCTGTGTGAACGCTTTGTCGTCTTACTTGCGTGCTGAAGTGCACCGTGAGGGGAAAAGGTTTGAACAGGAATATGAACGTGGCAAGCCCAAATATGACGTCAGAATGATTGGTGATACCGATTATCGCGGTACCATCGTGACCTTCCTGCCCGACACAGAGATTTTTGAAACAGACGAATACAAATTCGATATTCTGGCCCACCGCCTGCGTGAATTGTCGTACCTGAACAAGGGCTTGCGTCTCTCGTTGGTTGACGAGCGGGAGAAAAACGACGATGGCACCTTCAAAACAGAACTGTTTTACTCCGAAGGCGGTTTGCAGGAATTTGTAATTTATTTGGATGAGGCCAAAACACACCTTATCGAAAAACCTATTTACATAACTGCCATTGAGGATAGTGTGGATGTGGAAGTGGCCATGATGTACAACACATCGTACTCGGAAAACGTGGTATCGTTTGTGAACAATATCAGCACCCGCGATGGCGGCACACACGTGAGCGGTTTCCGCAGGGCACTCACACGTGAATTCAAAAAATACGGTGAAGACGGCGGTTTTTTCAAAAAAATCAACTTCACCATTTCCGGTGAAGACTTCATGGAGGGGCTCACGGCCATCGTTTCTGTAAAGGTTCAGGAGCCACAGTTCAAAGGCCAAACCAAAGGCGAACTCGGCAACTCTGAAGTTACCGGTATCGTAAGCCGCTGCGTGGGCGATGCCCTTAAAGTTTTCCTGGAAGAAAATCCCAACCAGGCCCGTCGGATCATTGATAAAGTGATTCTGGCAGCCACCGCCCGCAATGCCGCCCGAAAAGCCCGCGAAATGGTGCAGCGTAAAGGCGCCTTAACCGGTGGTGGCCTGCCCGGCAAATTAGCGGACTGCGCCAGCCGAAACCCGGAAGAATGTGAGATATTCCTTGTCGAAGGTGACTCTGCAGGTGGTACGGCTAAACAGGGCCGCGACCGCCATATCCAGGCAATTCTGCCACTCCGGGGTAAAATCCTGAACGTGGAAAAAGCCCTGGAGCACAAAATTTATGAAAACGAGGAGATCAAAAATATCTTCACGGCCCTCGGAGTAAGCGTACAGGAAAACGACGAAGGACATCGCGTTTTGAACACCGAAAAACTACGCTACCATAAAGTAGTGATCATGTGTGACGCCGATATTGACGGGTCGCACATTACGACGCTTATCCTGACCTTTTTCTTCCGTTACATGCGCGAACTGATTGAAAAAGGCCATATTTACATCGCTCAGCCGCCACTTTACCTGGTCAAAAAAGGCAAGAACCAACGGTATGCCTGGAACGACAAACAGCGCAAAGAAGCGCAAATGGAGTTTGGCGGCGGCCGGGAAGACGACGATTCCGTGAAAGTGCAGCGATACAAAGGTTTGGGTGAGATGAACGCCGAACAATTGTGGGAAACCACCATGGATCCCATCAACCGCATCCTCAAAATTGCAACCATTGATGATGCCGTCGAGGCGGATCGTATGTTTGCCATGCTCATGGGAGATGAAGTTCCGCCGCGTCGTGCCTTTATTGAAGCCAATGCCAAATACGCGCGTATAGACGCGTAAGAACGATGGACGATGATACGATGGACGATGAACGACGGGCATCGTCCATCGTCCATCGTATCATCGTCCATCGTTCCCCAAGAGCCATCTTACAGCTGCTTCAACGACTGGATCCTGGTCTTCTTTACTTTCCTGAATTTCCTGATCCGGTTTGATTTGCGCACCGTAGGTCTCTTTGGTTCTGTCAGCATACACGCTTGTAGTCAGGAAAATCTGAGCGCCGTCTTGTAGCCTGAAATTTTGATTGCCAGTGGAAAGACCTGCTGTAGGACTTCCAAAACTGCGTGTATTGGGGCGTTGCCGAAATGCCACAGTAACCACTTCCCCGGAACTGCCCGTGTATTTGCCAGTCAGCACAGCAACTGGCGGATTTTTTCGTTTCAGTTTATACGGTTTTCGGCTCACCGAAGTGATTTTGTTTTTTCCTATGCCTGATTTTCCGTTTTTATAAAACCAGGCGCCGGAGGTTTTACCACCCAATTCCATAAAATAACCACACTTGCCTTCGCCCAAAACAGGCCCGATACCAGCCAGCATGGGCCAGCAATTACCACCACTATTGCCTCTTAGATCCAAAATCCAACCAACAGGATTGGATTGATCCAGCGAGTCGATCAAGTTTTGGAGCATGTCGGCAAAATAGGTATTGGTTTTGTCGTCGCCACTGCTCACAGAGGGCATATGGAGGTAAGCAATATTGTCGTCCAGGGTAAATCCGGTAGTTAGTGGCATCTTTTTGTAAGCCTCCGGATCAGGGTTGCTCCATTCCCGACTTTTGGATGCTTCCATCAGGAAACTGTGGTGGTCGCCTAATTTACCCAGCAAGTGCCGGATCATGGGATAGCAATCAGCATAATTGCTGGCGCCAGAGGCCATCAGCATGATAACCTCCCGTTCTTTTGGCCAATCCACCAGATCGCGGTGCAAGGCATTTTTTTGGATCAAATCGGCCGCCTCATTCAAATACGTTTTCAACGAATCCGGAAGGTCTCCGGAATTGATGGGAATTTCCGTCAGGGAAAAATCATCAAACCAGGCTTGTCCGCTGCCTACCATCAACCCTCCGATTTGCATTTCAGTGGCAGAAGCATCAACAAAAAACGTTGTGCTGATTTCCTGCCAGTCAGCTGTTCCATTTAGCTGCTTTTGTTGCATGTTATCGAAGAATAAACTGTTTTTCCCTTCGAATACATTGATCCAGATTCCGGCAAATTGCTCTACGGAATCACGTTTTAACCAACCTGAAATGCGGAATTTACGCAAACTGGTTGCCGGAGGAATAGACACCATTTGAGAGAAGGCCCCGAATTGTTTGCCGGCAATGCTCTTCATGCGCATAGACCTTTGTCCTGAACGTTTGACCATCTCATCAGGTGCAAATTCGTAAAGTTTGTTTGATCTCCAACCTTTTATTCCGGTGGAAAATGAGGTATCGAGCGTTTCAAATTCAGGGCCTTCAAGCTTTTGGGCCAGAGATGGAATGGTTAATATGAGCACAAGAAGTGCACAAAAAAGTGGTTTCATAGTGTTATTACTTTTGTGGGTTAATTGTGTCAGGAATAGACAATCAACAGGCAATCAACAGACTACCATAGTTGCTCATCGTCCATCGTATCATCGTTCATCGTCCATCGTTTCATCGTCCTTTACAAACTCCAGCACATCTCCGGGCTGACAATCCAGCGCCTTGCAAATGGCTTCGAGGGTACTGAATCGGATGGCTTTGGCCTTTCCGGTTTTAAGGATGGAAAGGTTTGCCAGGGTAATATCCACTTTGGTGGCCAGTTCTGTGAGCGACATTTTGCGCTTGGCCATCATAACATCTACATTGACTATGATTGGCATGGTTTAAATGGTTAGGTCTTGTTCTTGTTGAAGTACCACTCCGTGTTTGTACACCTGTGAAATGATGTAAACAATCCCGGCAATGAGGAGAAATTCGGTAGATACCTGGACCACATCCCATGTGCTGTCAATAT
>JAEUUS010000200.1 GCA_016787545.1 Saprospiraceae bacterium | reverse complement strand
CTGTTCAATATGTAGTTACGGATACCGAAAACGATCCATTGGAAATAAGTATTCAATTTTCCACCACCAATGGAAAAACCTACTCGGCAACGGGTATGGTTCCGGTAACGGGTGATGTTGGGTTCCCGGTTCTGCCCGGCGCCCGTTCTATTACCTGCGATATTGCCACTTTGGCAAACATTTCGGCCCCTATCCATGTCCGACTAATTGCAGATGACAAACAACCCTTTGATTTACAGTTGCTTGTAAATAGTGTGGACAGCAATAGAATCCGGGCAGATCTGGAATACCTGGAAGGTGTTCGGCACCGGACTGCAGGTCTTGCCAAGCTGCAAAGCGCACAGGATACCATCCGGAATCTGTTTCTGAACCAGGGTTTGTTTTATGAAGAGCAAGCCGTTCCATTCGGGAATTACACCGGTAAAAACCTGATGGGAAGCCTTCCAGGGATTAGTGCTGCCGAAAAAGTGGTTATTAATGATGCGCACTACGATACGGTAAGCAATGCCCCCGGAGCTGATGACAATGGCTCCGGCACAGTTGGATTCATGGAAGCTGCCCGAATCCTTAGCCCCTACCCTTTCAAAAAAACGCTTCGGTTTATTGGATTTGACCTGGAAGAATCCGGATTGGTAGGAAGTATCCGGTATGTTAGCCAGGGAATTCCGGCCGGGGAGCAAATTGAAGGAGTATTCAACCATGAAATGATCGGGTATTGGAGTGATGAACCCAATTCCCAAACCCTGCCGCAAGGATTTCCATTGATTTTTCCGGCGGCGGCGGCGGCGGTTGCTGCCAATGAATACCGGGGCGATTTTATCACCAATGTAGGAAACACAGCTTCTCAGCCATTAGCCTTGTTGTTTAGCAACTCGGCCCAACAGTACGTTCCCGACCTGAAGGTGATCACACTGGATGTACCCGGAAATGGCCAAATCGCGCCAGATTTACGTCGGAGCGATCACACGCCTTTTTGGGAAGCAGGTAAACAAGCGCTGATGTTATCTGACGGCGCTAATTTCCGCAACGAATGTTACCATACGCCTGGTGATACACTGAATGAAAAACTTAGTTTTACTTTTTTGTCTAATGTGGTAAAAGCAACCATCGCGTCCATGGCGCAATTGGCAGAAATTCAACATGGTGATTGGGCTACCTCCAGTTTCTCAGGCAACAGTAGCGCAGTAAATTCAATCCCTGCCTGCAACTTGTTCTCTTACCAGGCAAACGACCAATCAGGATCCTTTCAAATCCGCATCCAGGCATGTGCGTATCAGGAAATCCAGGTTTCTGTTTTTGACATGAAGGGATCCCTTCTTCAGGATGACCTACTGCAGATAACTCAGGAAAATGAGTACACCATTCAAACGCCTAATTTGGCAACCGGTATGTACGTACTAAAAATCAAACACGGCGACACGGTTCAGACACAGAAAATTCTATTACGATGACTTTAGTGAAATTTTGACCGTCAGGATTTTCTGCTGGCGGTCAAAATTCCAACAAGCGATTACCTTTGCCCATCTATGCGGGTTTTCACCGATTTATCTACACTTCCGGCGTTTCAAAATGCGGTAATCACCATTGGCTCCTTTGACGGGGTGCATCAAGGTCACAGGCGTATTTTGGAACAAGTGAAAAACCTGGCGAGCCAGATCGGTGGTGAAAGCGTAATCATTACATTCGATCCACACCCCAGAACGGTTTTAAACCCCGCAGATAAAGGGTTTAAACTGCTGACCACAACCACCGAAAAAATTGCACTTTTACGTGATATTGGCATTGATCACGTGGTTGTGGCGCCATTTTCAGAAGCGTTTGCCCGTCAATCTGCTGCCGAATATGTTGAATCCTTTCTGATCCGGTATTTTCAACCAAAATTCATTGTCATAGGATACGACCACCGATTTGGCTCCGGGCGTGAAGGAGATATTTCTTATTTAAAAAAATATGAAAGCGCTGCCGGGTTTCAGGTCATCGAAATTTCGGCACAGGAAGTGGATGAAATTACCATCAGCTCCTCCAAGATTAGAAAGGCGCTTGAATCGGCGGATGTTGTGCTGGCAAACCGCCTTTTGGGCCACCCATTTTCCTTTAACGGCCGTGTGGTTGAAGGCAGTCGTATCGGTCGAACCATTGGCTTCCCAACGGCTAATCTGGAACTGGAAGATCCACACAAAATTCATTTGCCGGAAGGTATTTATGCTGCCCGGGTTGAAACCAACCCAGCCGCGCTTTACATAGGCAGCCGCCCTACCCTTTCCCCTAATGGTAAAAGGGTGATTGAAGTACATCTCATTGACTTTGAAGGTGATTTGTATGGAGCAAATATTACGGTTGATGTACTGGATTACATACGTCCGGATAAAAAACTGGAAAATCTGGACACGCTGCGTGAACAAATCAGCGCAGATAAAACCGAGATTTTGCACCGATTACAGGCTATGGAGCGCCCTGCAATGCAAAGTCATCCAGTTTCACCAATGACTTATGACGCTCCTCAGGAAGACAAACAATTGCCGCTTGTGCACCATGTAGTGGCTATTGTTATATTGAATTACAACACCAGAAGGCATCTGGAACAATACCTCCCTTCAGTAGTAGCTTATAGTCAGGGGGCAGCCATTGTGGTGGCTGATAATGGATCGCCGGATGATTCTATTTCTTTTTTACAGAAGCATTATCCACAAATAACCCTCCTTGATTTGCAACAAAACTGGGGATTTGCAGAAGGATACAACCGGGCATTACAACAGGTTTCGGCGGATTATTATGTGATCCTGAATTCAGACGTTCAGGTAGCACCAGGATGGCTTGAGCCCGTTCTGAAGGCCTTAAAAGAGGATTCTGCATTGGCGGTGGCTCAACCCAAAATCCTGGCATGGCGTCCTGATGCAGGAGCATTACACCCGACAGAACCTTACCAATTTGAATATGCAGGCGCAGCAGGCGGTTGGATTGACCGTTTGGGATATCCTTTTTGTCGCGGCAGGATCTTTAGTCAACGAGAGTTGGATTATGGCCAATATGATGACCCTCAGGAATGTTTTTGGGCCGCTGGAGCTGCCTTTTTTATTCGCGCCGATTTATATCATCAATTTGGCGGTTTCGACGGTGATTATTTTGCCCATAATGAAGAGATTGACTTGTGCTGGCGACTAAAGAGAGCCGGCTACCGGGTAGCATGTATTCCAGACTCAGTGGTTTGGCATCTTGGCGGAGGTACTCTGGAATATGAGAACCCACGAAAGGTTTTTTTAAATTTCCGGAACAGTTTGTATTCTCTTTTAAAAAATGAGCCCTGGAGTAAGCTACTTTGGCTACTTCCTGCCAGACTATTACTCGATGGTTTAGCAGGGGCACGTTTTGCCGCTAAAAAACAATACCAGGCCATTTGGGCCATTGTAAGGGCACATTTTTCTTTTTACCAAAACCTCTCTGAGGTGCTGATTAAACGCAAACACGTTGCGCTAACCATTGAAAAGCACCGGATCGGTCCAGAAACCCGACAAGGAATTTATCCCGGAAGTATTATTTTGGCTCATTACCTGAGAAGGGTTAAAAAATTTGTGCAGTTGTCCCTTCCCTCCGACAAATGACCGTAAAAATGTCTACATACGAACTCCTTCATGCTGATGATGATGTGCTGGTGGTGATCAAACCGGCGGGATTATTAACCATTCCGGACCGGTTTGGGAATAAAGAGAGCTTAGTGTCTGCGTTGCAAAAGACCTATGGAAAAGTATTTGTGGTGCACCGTTTAGACCGGGAAACCAGTGGTATTCTCGTGTTTGCCCGAAATGAAGCGTCGCACCGGCACTTGTCTATTCAAATGGAACACCATACGGCAGATAAATTTTATCTGGCGCTGGTGGATGGCGTGGTTCACCATGATGAAGGAGAAATTGACAAGCCTATTGGCGAGCACCCGGGTATACCTGGAAAAATGATGGTTACTACCAGCGGTAAACCCTCCCTAACCTTCTACCGGGTTTTGGAACGATTTAAACATTTTACGTTGGTAGAGTGCCAGATTAAAACAGGCAGAACCCACCAAATACGGGTACATCTGCAAAGTATAGGATATCCCTTGGCTGTGGATGCTTTGTACGGAAGGAGGGCAGGTTTTTTACTCTCAGAAATTAAAGGAAAAAAATATAAATCGGGAAAATTTACAGAAGATGAACGTCCTTTGATGGATCGAACTTCCCTGCATGCCTCCCGACTCAGGATTCAGCACCCTGCCAGTGGCGATATACTTGAATTTCGGTCAGAACTACCCAAAGATTTTGCAGCGGTACTCCATCAACTTCGGAAATGGGGTTCATAACTAACTACCGGACATTTGGACAATTGGCATTGGACTTCCTTTGTAAATAGTTGTAGATCAATCACTTGCAGAATCAGGGCTAAGAATCAAAATATCCATTAGTCTGCTCCATATCCCCAAAAACACAGTTGAACGCAAGTCGTACATCGTAAGTCGTAAATCGCAAGTCCAACATGGCTGCTTCGCAATTACAAAGAATCATATTTGGCTTGAAAGTTCGGCAATTCCGTCAGGAAAAAGGCTGGAATTTTGAAGAATTGAGCCAGCGCACCGGTATATCCATCTCCTATTTGAACGAGATTGAAAAAGGCAAAAAGTATCCCCAGCCGGATTACCGAAAGCGATTAGCCGAAGTATTGGAAACGCCGTATGATTTTCTGATTTCGCCGGAACTAACCAAAGAATTTGCGCCTTTGGGTGAGTTATTACACAGCAAATTCCTGAATGATCTGCCGCTTGATTTGTTTGGCATTGGTATGCAGCCACTGGTAGAAATAATTGCCAGTGATCCCGCTAAAGTAAACGCCTTCATATCTGCTTTGCTTGAGATCGCACGGGTATATGCCTTGCGCGAGGAACATTTCTACTTTGCGGCATTAAGGGCCTATCAAGAGTTGCGTAACAATTATTTTGAAGAAATAGAGGTGGCTGCCGCAGCATTTGTTCGCAAACATCAATTGCCCGTCAATGGAGGCATTTCACTGCATGATTTGGAGAACCTGCTCACCGAACAATTTCATTGCCGGATCAATCAGGATGGACTGGCAGAGTATCCCACCCTTCATTGGTTGCGCTCTGTGTACAATCCCAAAACCAAAAACCTGTTGTTGAATGGTCAGTTGAACGACCGTCAGAAGGCTTATCAATTGGCAAAAGAAATAGGCTTCCATGAGCTTAGACTGAAGGAGCGGCCATTGGCCTCTAATTTCCTGAGAGTCAATTCTTTCGAAGAAGTATTAAACAATTATTTAGCTGCCTATTTTGCCGTAGCGATTTTGGTAAACCGCGATTCCTTTATCGAGGATATCGGCGCCTTTTTTGCGCAAAAAACCTGGAACCCGACCGGACTACTTAGCTTCATGACCAAGTATCAGGCCAGTCCGGAAGTGTTATTCCAGCGGTTTAATGTTTTGACAAAAGACTTTGGTCTCGACAAAGTGTTTTTCCAGCGTGTAGTGCATGATTTAGGTCGGAATGGATTTGAATTGGACAAAGAACTTCATCTCAATCGTCGGCATCAACCTCATGCCTCAGGGTTGGGCGAGCATTATTGCAGGCGCTGGTTATCCATAACCCTTTTGCACGATCTGCAAACACAGAAAGAGCAATCCATGTTGGTCGGCATACAACGCGCTTCTTTTTTGGGCGCTGGAGAAGAATACCTGTGCATTTCCATTGCCAAACAAGGTCACCCCACACCCGGCAAAAATGTAAGTGTAACCCTGGGCGTATTGTTAGACGATCACGCCAAGAAACGTATTCAATTTTGGGATGATCCTGCCATTCCGGTGCAA
>JAEUUS010000193.1 GCA_016787545.1 Saprospiraceae bacterium | reverse complement strand
GGGCAAATACGCTGCACTGACAGCATATGCTTTTCCTGAAAGGGATATGGCTCGGAAGACAGCAGGATGACAGCAGGATCAGCTTCTTTTAGTGCTTCTTCCGAAATTTCCGGATATCTGGACATCTGGTGGAATACATTCTCCAAACCCGCGTAACGCATCATGTCATCAATAAAAGTTTGCCCCCCTGCTGCCATATAAGGTTTCCTCCAAATCAAATAGGCCGCACGTTCGCCAACACTTTCCAAACCTAATGGAGCAAAACCTGCTCTGACAGATTGAACAATTTCCTCAGCCTTCGTCAACCGATCTGTTAGGACTCCTATGTTACGCATCATATCCAACGCATCTGGCAAGGAGCTCACATCACTGATCCAAACCGGGAATCTGGCTGCCAGCATGTCTATCTGTTCTGCAACATTTTCCTCCTTGTTCCCGATGATCAGATCTGGTTTCAACGATATTATTCTGGGTATATGCAGCGTTTTTGTACCTCCAACCCTGCATTTCGTTTGAAACCAATTGGTTGGATGGATACAAAATTTGGTAATACCAACCACCTCATCCGCTAAACCAAGTTCTGCTAAAAAGGCAGTTTGAGAGGGAACTAAGGAAACTATCCTTTGCGGCGGCCAAATTGGCAACACTACCTTTCGTTGAAGTTGATCTTTGAAATATTTGCTGGATTCCATGATTTATCGCTCTGTTAAACCAGAGAATGCACTTAATGCTAACCAGCCAAAACCAATGGCATTCAGACTGCCGTGCCAGTATTTCATGTTGGGAATGGTTACCCATGTTACAGGTAGTTGAAAGCGAATGGCATAAAGCATAGCAAGAAATATACCCAGACTTAAGCTAAACGTTGCGCCCAGTACCAGTATTCGAACACCCTTAGCACGTCCTTGAGTTCTAACAAACGAAACCAATTGAGAGAGTAGCAAAATACTATAAAATAAAAAAAACAGTGCAGAAAATTGCTCCCAAAACGGTACATAGCCTAATCTGGTTAAGGTTATTCCAAGGGCTACGAGTGGCATACCTATTAAACTAAACCAAGCTAACAATCCAGACTTTGCCCCACCTCCTCCGTCCATAAGCAAGGCATATACAATAGAACTGACCACAAAACCGGCCAGGTGAAAATGTGCCGCCGTTAACGAAAC
>JAEUUS010000569.1 GCA_016787545.1 Saprospiraceae bacterium | reverse complement strand
CAATTACCATAAACACTTTAACTACTTACCTAACATGTTCAGAATCCTTTCTTTGCTGGGGCTGTTTAGCCTCCTTTCGGTTTTTGCTCAGGCACAAAATTTCCCTTATCAGTTTTCTTACACCAACGAGCCGTATGCAGGGCTTACCAATGCCACGGTATTGAATAATCTCGAGGTGTGGGAGGATCAGGTTAATGTTCCGCTCGGATTTGTCTTTCAGTTTGACAATCAGGCACATATAGAAATGAATGTGCTGGGGTATTCCGGAGCTATTTTGCCGGTAGGGCAATTTGATAGCGGCGACACACTGGATGCTATTTTCGGATATGCAGCACTTCCCGGACTTTTACCCCTTAGTAATACCAAAGTACAGCACAAAACGGATGGCTCCGCACCAAACCGAATATTCAAACTTGAAGTGTCAAGAGCTGGCTTTGATGGCGTTCAGGGCGAGGTTTCTTTCCAGATTTGGCTCTATGAAACCACAAATGCCATTCAAATTCGGCTGGGCAATCAGTTTATTCCTGATCCGATGGATACCTATTTTAACGGTATTTCTCCTCTTATCGGGTACATGTTGAATTATCATTATATCGATGATGATAAGGCAATTTTTCCACAGGCCCAGTTTGTGGCTGGCACACCACAAGTGCCTCAGGACAGTGTGATTATAGACGATCTTTATTACGAACAACTTTTTGAAGGTCCACAATACGGCATGTCTGGTGTGCCACTCAATAATTCGGTATTTACCTACACCCCTGGCACTGTTTCCACCCATCAACCTGAAACGACATTGATGCAGGTTTGCCCCAATCCAGTGGCAGATTTTGTGCAACTGAAAGGAATGGACCGCAGTGAGGCAGCCCAGGTGCAGCTGTTGGATGCTCAGGGCAGACTTCTGCGACAACTGGAGCTTTCAGCGGGTGAAGACCAGCTGAAGTTACCTCAAGATTTGGCCCCCGGCGCCTACACCCTTCGTTACAGCAGTCAGGGCCAACTGGCAGTAGCGCGGTTTGTTAAAGGCTGATTTTTGCGTGCAGGAGAGCTTTTTAGTGACGGGGTGACTGGCAGTCACCCCGTCACTAAAAAACTTCCCGACTCAGCAGCATATAAACACTGTAAAAAAGTCCAACATAACCTTAAATAACACCACCTTCTATCCCCAATAATTCGGGAACTTTGCGCCACCTGTTCAAGTAGCTCCATCACCATGGTGGTCAAAAAGGAACAATCCCGGTATCATGTTACAAAAAGGCTCAAAATCATACAGTATTTTTTACCTCAAATGCCCGCGTTGTCACGAAGGAGAAATGTTTGAAACTGGCAGCTGGTCGTTCAAAAAATCGTTCGACATGTATCAGCGCTGCTCAAAGTGCAACCTCAACTATTTTCCGGAGCCGGGGTATTATTACGGTTCCATGTTCATTTCCTATATCTGGCTGGCCTGGGTAAGTCTGTTATCGGTGATGTTTTTCCACTGGTACCTTAAGTTAAACGAACTCCTGGCTTATGCTTTGTTGATTCTGGTGGTGGCCATCAATTTTGTGTATATTTTCCGTATTTCCCGACTGATGTGGATCAACTTGCACGTCAAATATAATCCACATGCTATTAAGCAATTCCAGCAACGTGAAATGGAGAACCCCAAAGGATAATTGGCTGCCGTGAGGCTTGAAGCATGGCGTCAAAGCAGTTTTTTCATAGCCTATTGATCCTGACGGGTTTATGTCTGTCTGGCGACCGTGCAGTGGCGCAGTCGGCTGTTTTTCGGCAATCGTTGATATGGACGCGTTTTTACGTAAAAGCTCCCGTGGGGTTACGGGGTGTTTTTCACAGCGAATATGATAACCGTATTTTTTTGAGCCCTGCACTCAGGCAACATCAGTTTATTACCCACCAGCATTACCATTATGTGCATAATCCGGCCATGGAGTCCTGGATTGGCGCATCGTACTCGGTTGTTTCCGCTCAAAAACCGGAAAATCAGGTGCAATTGAATGTGCCTGAATGGCGCTTATGGCAGGCTTTTTCCTATAAACAGGCCTTGTTCAATGGCTCAGTACAGCACCGCTTAAGATGGGAGGAGCGATTTATCCATCAAAATAATGGAACAAATCTAACGCCGGGATACCGCTTGGTTTTTCGACTTCGGTATGGCGCCGGCATACAGTGGCCGGTAAGCAAACACCTGGACCTCAAAATGGGCGATGAAGTGATGGTTCAATTTGGGGAGGGTGTTTCCCAGGCTTTTGACCAAAACCGGTTGTGGGCAGGTTTGGATTATTCCTTCGGCAAACCAGATTTGCACCTTGAATTGCTGTATATGTGGCTTTGGCAACAAGGCTCTGCAAACACTTTTTACGATCGGGATATCCTGAGGTTAACGTTGAGTCAGGTTATTCAGGGGGCACAGAAGGCTGCATTTCCAGAATAGCATTTTTGGTTTACCGCAGAGGCGCAGAGGTGTAAATAATTGGTTATCAAGCCCTCTGCGTCTCTGCGGTGAAAATAAAAATGCGACTTTTTTAGGACAGCCTTTTCATCGCACTTCCTCGTACACTACTGTTTCAGCCTTCTTTTCGCCGGGTTTGTCCATATTGCGTTGCGCGGGCGCACAACCTGAAGCGCCACAGCATCCCACGTCGAAAATGGCTTGCAGGGCAAAAATGCTGCCCGGGAATAACAGGAGCCATTCACCCGTGCGCCATGCTTCTGCGATGGCCCAAACGGCTATAGCAGCTCTGAAAATGCGCATAAAATGCCAGTTGCTCAGTAGTGCGGTCATATGCATTATTGTTTAACGGTTTTGTTGCCGGCGCTTAGCCAGCCCGACATACCCGGTGAAAAATCGTAAACGGTTTTAAATCCTTGCTGCTGTAATTGTTGGGCAGCCGAGGCACTCCTGCCGCCAGCGGCACAATACAGGAATACCGGATGGTTTTTGTTCAGTTGTTTCGCCTTTTTATCAAAATCGCCAGCGTTGAAATTCATCACTACGGCTCCTTCAATAATTCCGGTTTGCTTGATTTCAGCCGGTGTACGCAAATCAACAATTTGCAAATTGGGGTCTTTGGCTGCTAAAAGCGCTTTGCCTTCAGCCATGCCAAGGGTTTTTGCCGTTGGCTGGGTGCAGGCTGCAAACGCGAGCAACAAGAGAGGGAGTATGGTTAGATGACGCATGAGTATGATTGAGTTAGTGAGGGAGTTTTTCACGGAGGTATCCATATAGCCAGGTGCCGCCGATGGCGCTGAGCAGGGTAACACCTATCACAAATGCACCTGTTCCAATTTGGGCGAACAATGGGCCCGGGCAAGCGCCAGTCATAGCCCATC
>JAEUUS010000173.1 GCA_016787545.1 Saprospiraceae bacterium | reverse complement strand
CAATTGGGCGCGTTTGGCCATTACTTCGTAATTGAGCTTGTCGGCCGTATCAGTTGGGCGGTGATAATCTGCGTGTACGCCATTAAAGTAGAAAACTACCGGGATGCCTTTTTCCGCAAAATTATAGTGATCTGAACGCTCATAATAATGATTCGGGTCGTCTTTGGCGTTGTACTTGTAATCGAGTTCGAGTTTGGTTTGTTCCCCGTTTACCAACTCATTGATATCGTGCAGGTGTGTGCTAATCCGATCAGAACCAATCACATAAATGTAGTCCGGATTGTCTTTATGCCGGTCATCTATCCTGCCGATCATATCAATATTAATATCCACAATGGTTTTATCCAGCGGGAATAAAGGGAACTCGGTATAGTACTTGGAACCAAGCAAACCTTTTTCCTCGCCGCTCACCAACATACAAACCACTGTGCGTTTAGGTCCAACACCCTGCTTTTTAGCTTCAGCAAAAGCGCGTGCAATTTCAATCACTCCGGAGGTGCCTGATGCATTGTCGTCGGCGCCATAATAGATTACGGTGCTGTCTGACATTCCCAGGTGATCATAGTGGGCTGTTACAAAAACAAACTCCTTTTTGAGCTTTTCGTCTGTACCTTCAATTACCGCCAATACGTTGGATCCTTCCAGCGACTGAGCGTTTTTGTCCATGTGCAATTCTAATTTGGCTTTCACTTTCACAGGCTTAAACTTGTCGCCTTCTTTCAGGTCAGTCAGTTCACTTTCTACTTTAGAGGCTTTATCGCCCAAAATGACTTTTGCCAGGGAAGGAGAAAGGAATACATTGGGGATAAAATCATTCGACATGGATTCTGCAGAGGTGCCAACAGGTTTCCAGCCATTGGTATTGATGGCTTTGCGATTTTTCTTCAAATTTTCCTCGAATGCAGGGTCAATAATAAAAACCGCCGTGGCGCCTTTTTGCTTGGCTAGCATCACTTTTTTCTTCCAGTCAACGCTCCAGTTAGAGCGAAATTCTGAGCCGGTAAGCAGTGATTTGCCTTCTTTATTCAAAGGTTCGCCGTCGTAGAAAATTACGGCTTTTCCGGTCACATCTGCTTTGCCATAATCATTGTATTTCGGGTCTTCAATGCCATAACCAATGAACATCAGTTCTTTGATTTCGGTGAGCGGAAGATCCGGATTGAAGGCTGGGTACACGTAAAAATCCTTACGGTTGGCAAAATTCTGTTCGCCAACTTTTACAGCCAGATCTTTCCAGGTGAGGCTCTGAAGCAAAATTTTCTGGAAATAACCTTTATCGCCCTTTGGCGGAAGTCCGGCGTCTTTAAATTGTTTGGCGATGAATTGAGCGGCTATTTTCTGACCCACTTCGCCTGTTTCACGACCCTGCATAGAGTCGGAAGCAAGGGCATACACCAGCGATTTCAGATCATTGGCAGTAATGCCTTTGGCAAAAGAAGTTCCGTCGTTATCCAATGGAAAAAGCCGTACCGGTTTGGTTTTTCCTAATCCTGGCGTATACACCGGCATTGAAGGCGGAGTTGGAGCAACTGGGGCCGGATCTGTTTGTGCCGTCAAAACAAGAACAGGCAACAGAAACAGCAAAATGAGTTTACATTTCATATTTAATTGTGTGATATTGGACGTTGGATAATGGATCTTGGACATTGGACAGCACGGTTAAATGTGTCGTACTCCCAGTACCATATTCAATGGTTCAGGGTCCAATTTCCGGCAAGCCGTTGCTTTTACAACAAGTTTTCGCGCAAAGCGTTCGATTTCACCCTAAAAAGCAAAAATGATGCCACCGCTCACCCCATCAAACCCCTCAAACCCTTCAAACCCCTCAAACCCCATCAAACCCCTCAAACCCCATCAAACCCCTCAAACCCTTCCCCCCACTTTCATTCCCGCCGGCCAGTCTACTACAGAGGCTTCCTCTTCGCTCACTTTCCAGATTTGGGCTTTTAACCGAAGTATAGTAGCCTGGGTTTCGCTTTTGCGAACGGCGATTTCTATCAGCCCACGATCTTCAAAGGTTTGCTGCAGCACCTCCAAATCCAGCTTTTTTATCGCATTCATGACGTCCGGCATGAGCGCATAATCGAAATCCAGGAGGAAATGATCTTTGACCAGACACTCCTTGATTTCTGCCTGGCGCAAAGCCTCGGCAGTAGCTTCCCGATAGGCCTGAATTAGTCCTGAAGTGCCCAGCAAAGTGCCGCCAAAATACCGCACCACCACTACCAGAATATCGGTGAGCTGTAAAGCATCAATCTGGCCCAACATGGGCCTGCCGGCGGTGCCACTGGGCTCGCCATCGTCGTTTGCCCGAAACCTGCTGCCATCAGGCCCTAAACGCCAGGCAAAACAATGGTGCCGGGCTTTGAAATGTTCTTTTCGAAGGGATTCCAGGTGCGCCAGTGCCTCCGCTTCCGTCCGAACAGGCCAGGCAAAAGCGAGGAATTTGCTGCCCCGATCTTTAAATTCCCCGGTGCTGGCAGAGGCAATGGTGCGATACGCGTCGATCATGATGTTTATTCCTTCTTCACTAAAACCATTTGCATGGCGTCTGCTTTGGCAATATCCAGAAAAAATTGCCGGACTTCTCCATATCTGGCAGCCGGAACATCCACAGGTTTAACCTCAACCTGCCTGATTACCCGCACACTTGCCTCAATGGTTTCTGTTTGTAGTTCATAATACCCGAACTCATGGTCGATTTTTTTACCTGCGGGTATATTTTCTGGAACATATCCGGTTGGAAAATGAAGCACAAAGGTATCAGACATCAGGTAAGAATCCGTCATGTGCAGGGGCAAAACCCTTTCCTCATCAGCCGGCAGGGACCGTTTGAACGGATTGGTTTTGGTGAGCGGTATGAACATTCGTTTTCCGGAAAGGGTGGCGTACTTAGGCGATTCCAACTGGTATTCCACTTGTGCGTCAGGTTTGTTGCGATTGGCCTGTACCTCTGCTTTTTCCAGTTTCCCGATGGTAAAACGGGTGTTTTGGGTGAAAGATTTTTCCCATTCTTCCTTAGTTGCTTCCAGGGCATAATGCCGGTAATAGTCATGCCTGGAACCGCCGTACATGGCTGAGCAATGTATTTGGGCTGTACCGTCTTCTTTTAACCGGATAGAGGTTTCGGCTTTTTCAAAATTATCCTTTGCCTTCAACGCAGGAGTTTTTACCAATTTTCCACCCTCAGGCGTAAACAACAATGCACAACGATCGGCTGTAAATACACCAAGATAGCCGGCAGGATGGGTTTTACTGGTACATTCCAGCCAGATATCCTCAGACGGAACGTACAGAATCATATGGTTAAAACGAGGATAGGGAAAATTCTCGTCACAAGGCGGGGCGCCATTCTCGCTTCCATAAATGCTGGCTTCCCAGGCCTCAATTCCGGCCGCTTTTAACAGCGCCTGGGTATAATTGCTCAGGGCTTTACAATCGCCGTATTTCTTTTTTTCCACAAAGCCCGCTTCAAAAGTTT
The DNA here is from genome assembly GCA_016787545.1 of Saprospiraceae bacterium. Lineage (GTDB taxonomy): Bacteria > Bacteroidota > Bacteroidia > Chitinophagales > Saprospiraceae > M3007. Next base: position 21,116 of record JAEUUS010000173.1, on the reverse strand, counting down.
GCCAGCCACCAATGCCAAGCTGGATGCTAACGTATCGGCATTGATCCTGGGTAATGCGGTACAAAATATCGATTTTTTCCCGGGTAGTTTTACCTGCTGTCAGACTTTCCACCTGAGCCAGGGTTTGTGGCGAAAGTGTTTCACGGCCGTTATTTAGCGCGAAAAAGAAATCTCCAGTGCTTTTCCAGTCTTTGAACTGCCCTTTGGCGCCATCGTAACGGATATCTTCAGCGGCAAATTCAAGCTTGGAATGCACATCGTTGAAATAGGGATTGTAGGGTTCATCCGGAAGAGCCAGTAATTGGCCGGCATCCCATTCCCAGATATGATAATCGCCTTTTTGGGATTCCTGAACCTTTAAATCCAAGCCCTGAGACTTCCATTTAAAGGCATAACCTGTTGGCGCTTCCAGTCGGTAGTGCCAGTGTTCCACGGCTACTCCCAGCGCCCGAATTACGGAGGAGGGTATGGAGGTAAAGCCTTTCAACTGTGTTTTTTTACGAAACTCTACGGTGTAAGGAAATTTCGGGTATTCCAGCTTCAGGTATTTGCTCTGGTTATCCGTAAATTCGTATTCGGCATTGCCGCCATACACTTGTATGTCTTCATCTTTGGTACTTCGAATCAATTCCCCGGCCGCATCGAAAACCTTGCCTTTGAGCATTTTAAGCTTATTAAACTTGTCTTCATATTCCACCATAATCGCGGCATCCTTGCCTTCTTCATTCATAATCGTGGCGACATAGATGGTTTCCAAAACGGCGTCGCCATCCGGCAGAATACGAAAGACCATTTCATCTTTTCGCACCACTACATTGGCGTTCTTCAACAATTCTGGCGTAATGGAGCTTACGGGGTATTCCGTTTGTGCCCCCAGCAAGGCCGGGAACAAACAAACAAGTAATAGGGCAGGTTTCATAGGTTATGCTTTTTTAAGGGCTAATTGTAATTGAACTTTTTCAGCCATGAGTTCAAAAAACTGTTTAAGCGATTCATATTCCGAAGCCTGAAACTGTAATTTGGAGATGTTCATTTTAAGAACCACCTGGATATGGCTTTCGTCCGTTTTTCCTACAGAAAACTGAATTTTTCCACCGTTTTCAGGCAAGGAAATACGAGCAGCCGGGGGTATTTCTTCCAACACATAACCCTTTGGCAACTCAACATTGAGTACATACTGAGATTTCATTGGAAAAATAAAATCTACCGGAAAATACCGTTTCAGGCTTTTAAGCGGGTTTTTAGTGACAAAATAATCCAATATCGGGCGGAAATACAGATAGTCGTTCACTACTGAAGCGGCATTCGGGATTTCAGTGTAAAAATCTACTTTCAGGGGCTTGTCTAAGGCCTGTAGATCCGAAAAAACCACAGAATCTACGCTCCGTTCTGCATACTCTGTGGCAAAATGACCTTTCAGGAATTCTTGTTCCTTTTCGCCTTCCAAACCGCTGCGCCAGGAGGTTGCTGCGGGGCCTCCCTGAATGATCGTAAAATGACCGCTTAACATTCCTTCTTCACTGAGTTTGGCGTATCCAAGCCAGGTTTCTGTATGTTCCGGCGCGGCAATATCCACCCAGTTAGGGCGTTTTTCATCCAGCATCCAGCCCTGTCCATTGTAACACTCCGGCCGCATTTGTCCCAGCGGACGTTTGGGATTTGTGGCGTCCAGAAGGATGCCTCCTTCCCCTTCCAGCAAAAATGCCACAACGGTATTGAATTGATCCGCAAAAGGATAGAGATCGTACATCATACCGTGGTCGCGGGTGCTGATCAGCATGGGAACTACGTCGAATTTGAGTTTTTTCAGCAAAGCCACAACGGTGAGGTTTAAATCGGCCGTACTGCCGGATTTTTTTGTGAATGCAGCATTGAGGCTTGCTTCCGGATAACGGCGGTTTTCACCGTTCCATTTGATGTTTGTACTCACAAAACGGAGCACTTTTTCCGGCAATTCTGCCCTTGGCGTGCTTTCAGGAACCTCCTGCCGAAAGGCCGACCAAATTTTGTCAAATTTGCCATCATTGCGGTATTGCGACCCAAAATCATCCGATTCTTCCATTTTTTTTGCCAATTCCGGCCAGGAAGTAAGTATCTTATCAACCGATCTGCCCGGAAAAACCACTTCACTCAACTGAAACCCGATATGGGATCGGTAATCGTCCAGTGTCGTGATGTACGGTTCCTCTTTTACAGCCGGTAAATGACTAAGGCCAAAGGTGGTAATACTGGCGCCATAAGGTGTGGTAAATGCCGAGGTCAGACTTTCCTGATGGTTTTCATTCAGGTCAAACTTGCGCGGCGCCTGCATGAGGTAAACATAAGAAAAATACTGCGGAATAGTAGTAGTCAGCTGACTCCAGCGCACGGGAATTTCTTGTTGAAAATACCAGGTTTCGTACAAGGTAACGATATAGGCCGATTCCAGCTCGTATCGGTATTCCACAATGCTGCCTTTTTGCAGATTAGGAATGAAGATCTTTTTAGCAGACACGTACTTGTTGATTTTCTCTGTAAAAACGTTGTCTGACTTCACTTTTTGCACCTCTCCCGTTGGTAGAATCAACTGAATATCCAGGTCTTTGAATTTTTCAATATCACGGTCTGCACGGTAATAAATGCGCAGATTTCCCTGGTCGAGAGCCGATTCGTCAAAAATTTTAATTCTTCGGCGGTGATTGAACAAGACTCGCCAGCCGTCGCGCGTATAGGTGAGTTCCAGGCTGCCCACATCCTGGAGAATCATGGAGGAGGCGCCACTATCAAAACTGCAATGAGTGAGTTGTAAATCGGCTTCTGCAACCTTGCCCCATTTTTCTAATTTGTAGGTTTGTTGGGCATTCAACAGGTGCAGGCCACCTCCGAGGAGGAGCAAGAGGCAAAGAAAGGTTCTGTACATAAATAGTGGTTTTTCAGCGTACTGTTTATTGGGATTGCAAGCAGATGTGCAAACAAAATGTATAAAAATCAATTATAAATGCATATAAAAATGCTTTTATCCAAATATTCAGTAGTCTGTGTGTGATGAGGTGTTTGAACGTAATCTGGTCAAAAATACAGGTAAAGAAGTAATAACGCAAGAGTACCTTGTTTCATTATTTGAACCATAGCGGTACAAATGACAAATATCATGTAATGAATGGCATCCTCCGTGACTTTGTGGTTCAATTCTTATTTGTTCTGTAACGAATCAAGTTATTTTTAATATACGTTCCTTAACAGGTATTTTCGGATTAACTTTTTATTGCGCAAATGCCATTAAATTAGGCGCTAATTTTGCCCTCATTTTTGACCAAATTGGGATTTCTCCACACATGAAAAAACTCCTTCTCTTTGCATTTCTGATGCCAGCCTCTTTGTGGGCATTTCAAAAAAATACCTCGGCCAAGCCAACACAGGCCGCTGCAACTTCCAGCAGTAACAAAGTAACCCTTACCTGCCGACTGTACGGAACACAAAGCAGTGCCGACAAAGTTTTTTTGTACGAACACGTTGGTTTGGCTAAAAAACCTGTTGCCAGTGCCGGCAAAAGTGGCGCTGACAGTGCTTATGTTTTAATGGTCCCAGCCGGGCCGGCGCGTTTTTACAGCGTTGGCGCCAATGAACAATCAACCGCAAAGATTATTCTCGGGGAAGAAAAACAGGTTACCCTTTGGGGCAACACACAGTATATGCACAAAGCGCGTACCGTGAATTCTTCGGCCAATAAAGCCATGGAATCCATGCAGGAGCGAATCAACCAGTTTGCTACAGAAAGCACTCAACTGCGCGCTCAATTCAATGCAGCCACAGGCAATTTACGCAAAAGCATTGATGAGCGCCTGGTTCAGCTTGCTATGCGGAAACAAAAATATCTTGACTCCCTCAAAACCGCAAATCCCCTGCTTTGGCGTTCCGCAGGACTTCAGATGACCCCGGATTACAACGGCCAGGGTGGCAACGAAGCGGAGTTTTATGCCAAAGAATGGTTCCGGTACGTCAACCTGGGCGATAAAGCCCTGGAAACCATTCCGGATGTATACAATGCGTTTGAAGCCTTTGTACTGCAACAAATGCAATTGGGTACATCGCACGAAAAAGCCGTGCAGGCTGCCGAAGCGCAATTGGCTGCCATACCTGCGGAAAGCACCGCACGCCGCATGGCTCAGGGAGGGATTGTATCGGCCCTGAAGGCCAATAATAGTCCGCAATATCCCATGGTTGCCAAAAAATACCTAGATACTTACCGCAACAAAGACCTGGGTGAAATTCCGATGCTCGACAGCGAAGTGAAAAAGGCATCTACCTTCCTGACCGGTTTTGAAGCGCCAGATCTGGCAGGCATGACTCCCGATAGTAACCAGTTCTCCCTCAAGCAATTACGGGGGAAAATTGTACTGATAGATTTCTGGGCAAGCTGGTGCGGCCCTTGCCGGAAAGAGAATCCAAATGTGATTGCCAACTACAATAAATACCACGAAAAAGGTTTCGATATTCTGGGTGTAAGTCTCGACCGCGAAATCAATGCCTGGCGCAATGCTATCAAACAGGACGGCCTGCCCTGGCACCATATTTCCGACCTCAAAGGATGGCAAAGCGGCCATGCGGCTTTGTATTCTGTCACCTCGATTCCACAAACATTGCTCCTGGATCGCCAGGGAAATATTATTGCCCGAAATCTCAGAGGCGATCAGCTCGGCGCCAAGCTTAAAGAATTATTTGGGGAATAAAGGGACGTTTTTTTCATGAAAACCCGCACCCCGCTATATTTTGCACTCACGGCCCTGATCCTCATCGGGGCCATGTTTTATTATGTGTATGAGTCGAACAAACCTGCGTTCGACTGGGAGGAAGGCAGCTGGAAGAAAAAGGGGTATGATGAAAAAAACGACCAGCCTTATGGCACCCAGATTATGCACCGGTTGCTGGAAGGTTATTTTCCGGGCAAGACCCTGAAAGACATTACTAAAGATCCGGGCAAAGAACTTCCACTCGATTCCAGCTCACTGGGGCAGAATTATATCTTTGTGGGGGAGGCTATGTTTATGGACTCTGCTGCAACGAAGCGTTTGCTGGACTTTGTGGCGCTTGGAAATACAGCCTTGATTGCCAGTAAAACCATTCCTTTCGACCTGATGAGCTTCGTATATTTTGACGAATGTGAGGAGGCTCCCTGGACAGATTACGGGATGTTTGAAGATAGTTTGGCCTGGTTTTCATTGCGAACGCCGGCAATCCCCGACAGCTTGACCAAGTTCTACTTTGCCACCCGGAATGAGCCCAAAAGTTATTCCTGGCATTTTATTGAGTACTATCAATTCTGCGATTCCCTCCCGCATCATCCGCTCGGATATTTGAACAAGGATTGGGTTAATTTTGCAGAATTTCCTCATGGAAAAGGGCACTTTTTATTGCATACCAACCCCATTGCCTTTTCCAATTTCAGTTTGTTGCGCCCTGAAACAAGACCATATCTGGCCGGTGTATTATCCCATTTATCGAACGGAAACATCTACTGGGATGCAGCCAGCAGAGTACCGGAAGCCGTAGGCCGGAAGCGCAACGGGAGCATGTTTGGCAATCGCGGACTCGCCGAAGAGCACCCGCTCACTTATATCCTCAAGCAACCTGCGCTGGCATGGACCTGGTATCTCATAGCTGCCATGGCTTTGAGCTGGCTGATTTTCAGGGCAAAACGCAGGCAACGTGTAGTGCCTGTTTTAGCTAAAAACGAAAACTCTTCTTACGAGTTTATCAGCACCATTGCCCACCTGCATTTTCGGGAAAAGAACTTTAAAGGGCTATCATCGCAGGGCATGCATCAGTTTTTGGCTCAGTTGCGTGAGCGTTACGGACTGGTAGCTCCTGTTGATCCCGAAACCGGTCTTCCACGTACTGACGAAGGTTTTTTCCATAAACTTGCTGCCCTTTCTCAGGTTCCCGAACAGGAAGCACGCCGTGTCTTCGGGCTATACGCCAATACCGTACAATACGAACCCACCGAAGAAATGGCCGTGGATCTTTACCTGGCTATGGAATCTTTCCTGAAGGTCGCCAAGTGAGGAGCTTAGACTATTGTTGAGGGTTTTTACACCATGTAATTTTTGGAACCACAAAGTCACAAAGGACACAAAACATAATTTTTTGTGCCCTCCGTGACTTTGTGGTTTAATTAATTTGGTGAAAGAGGCTTTCCTATAGGTCGCCACATGACGATCTTAGACTCTTGTTGAGGGTTTTTACACCATGTAATTTTTGGAACCACAAAGTCACAAAGGACACAAAACATAATTTTTTGTGCCCTCCGTGACTTTGTGGTTTAACTAATTTGGAGAGAGAGACTTTCCTGAAGGTCGCCAAGTGAGGAGCTTAGACTATTGTTGAGGGTTTTTACACCATTTAATTTTTGGAACCACAAAGTCACAGAGGACACAAAACATAATTTTTTGTGCCCTCCGTGACTTTGTGGTTTAATTAATTTGTTGTAAAACCAGCATGAATCGTAACGCATTTGCGCGAGCTGTAACGCTTCGTTGTCACTTCGGGATTTTCTCTACTCGCATTTTGCGCACTTCGCGGTGTTCCCAAATACACATGACGAAAATCACCCTATCTTATTGTAATAATTACGCTTAGTTATCCGTAACAATTTTTTTCTTTGCAGCGAATAGTTTGCCTGGATTCCGTTTCGATATTCAGGTTTTTTTGGAAGTGTCTGATTATTTCACCAATCTTACTTTTCTCTGTATGAAGGTTTATCAACAAAAATTCTTGCTTACGTTATCCTTCTTTCTGCTCTGGGGCGCTGCTTTGCTGGCCCAGCGGGAATTGAAAGGTCGCGTAACGGATGTCGAAAACGGTGAAGGGCTTGTTGGAGCCAGCGTCATCGTAGACGGCACCTCCATTGGCACCTCAACGGATTACGACGGGAACTACTCTCTTCGTGTTCCGGCCAATGCTGCCTCCGTGCGGGTAGCTTATACCGGCTATCAATCCCAAACCATTACCCTGGGTGCATCCAATGTACTTGACATCCAACTCGCCCCTGCTGGTGCGCTGGAAGAGGTGGTAGTGATCGGTTATGGTACGGTTAAACGGGAAGACCTCACCGGTTCTGTACAAGCGGTTGGTTCCCGTGATTTCAACAAAGGCGCCATTACCGGTCCTCAGGAACTCCTGATGGGTAAAATCGCCGGCGTACAGGTTACCACCGGCGCAGATCCGGGTGGCGGCGCTACCATCCGTATCCGTGGCGGATCTTCTCTTAGCGCCACCAACGATCCTCTTGTGGTGATAGACGGAGTACCAGTGGCCAACGACGAAATGTCGGGCACCCGCAACCCGCTTAACCTGATCAATCCGAACGATGTGGAAACCATGACCGTACTGAAAGATGCTTCTGCTACGGCCATCTATGGTTCCCGTGCCTCCAATGGCGTAATCCTGATTACCACCAAAAAAGGCAGCGCCGCTAACCGCGAGCTGCGTTTTTCCTACAGTGGTAATGTTGCATTCAGCCAAATTGTACAAAAATCCGACGTTTTGAGCGCCGATGCATACCGCAATCTGATTAACAGTTATTATGAAGCAGGTCATCCGGCAACACAGCTATTGGGCGATGCAAATACCGACTGGCAATCCGAGATCTACCAAACAGGTATTACGCACGACCACAATCTGGCAGTAACCGGCGCAATCGGCAAATTGCCTTTCCGTGCCTCCTGGGGCGTAACAGATCGGGAAGGCATCTTGAAAACCGACCGTTTTAAGCGGGTTACCGGCGCCTTGAACCTCACACCTTCGTTCCTCAAAGGCGCTTTGCAGGTGAATGCCGGTTTGAAACTTGTTTCAGATCGCAACCATTTCGGCAACCGGGACGCTATCGGAGCTTCCACACAGTTTGATCCCACACAACCTACTACTGTGGAAGACCAAACCTATGGTGGCTATTTCGCCTGGCTGAACAATGATGGAAAGCCTAATACCCTGGGCACGGCCAATCCGCTGGCACTGCTGTACATGAAAGATGACGAATCACATGTTGGTCGTTACATCGCCAGTACCACCATCGACTACCGATTCTGGTTCCTGAAAGACCTGCGCGCCAACCTGAATGTGAGTTATGACTATACACACGGCCAGGGCACGATCCTGATTCCGCAAAATGCGCCATTTTCTCAGGGCGATGGCGGTGGTCGCGACGAATCATACTACCAAAAAAGGAAAGACAAACTCCTGGAATTCTATCTGAATTACGCCAAGAAATTTGGTCGGGTCAATTTTGACGTAATGGGAGGTTACTCCTGGCAGCATTTCTATCGCAACAACAACTCCATTGCCTATAATGCAGAGCGTACTGCTGTGATTCGTCCTTCGAACGACAGCCCGCGTGAGTACTACCTGGTTTCTTTGTTTAGCCGGGCCAATTTGTCGTTCAACGATGTTGTGTACCTCACCGGTTCTGTTCGTCGTGACGGCACTTCCCGTTTTCCGAACAACAAATGGGGCTTATTCCCGGCAGCCGCTTTGGCAGTTAAAGTTTGGGACCGGGAAAAAGCGCTTTTCTCCGGCTTGAAATTGCGTCTGGGTTATGGTGTAACCGGTCAGCAGGATATCAGCACCGATTTCTATCCTGCCCTGGCTCGTTACACTTACAGCTTTACCAATGCTCAATACCAGTTTGGCGATCAGTTTTACAACACCCTGCGCCCATCCGGTTACGATGCTAACCTGAAATGGGAAGAAACAACCACCTACAATGCCGCTGTTGATTATGGTTTCTTTGAAAACCGTATCACCGGTTCTGTGGAAGTGTACCTTCGTGAAACCCGCGACCTGATTAATTTTATTCCGGTACCAGCGGGCACCAACCTCACCAACTTCATCAACACCAACGTAGGTGATCTGGAAAACCGCGGTGTGGAATTCTCTATCAATGCATTGGCCATCAAACGTCCAAGTGCAAGCTGGTCAGTTGGATTCAACATTGCAGCAAACCGCAACAAAATCACCCGTCTTACCGCTACCGAAGATCCTAATTATCAGGGTGTTGCAACAGGTGGTATTGCCGGTGGTGTAGGTAATAACATCCAGATTCACAGCGTAGGTTATCCAGCCAGTTCTTACTTCGTGTACGAACAGGTGTACGATGCCAGCGGTGTTCCGGTGGAAGGTCTTTATGTAGACCGCAATGGAGATGGTGTTGTAACTCCTGACGACCGTTACCGTTTTGAAAAGCCGGCGCCAAATTATTTGATGGGCTTTAATACCGCCCTTTATTTGAAAAAATGGGATTTCTCCCTGGCCGGACGTTCCAATATCGGGAACTACATGTACAACAATAATTTGTCGAACAACGCCTTCTACAATCAACTTTATGGCAGCACGGGCGTTTTACGCAATGTACTTTCTCCAACCAGCGAGATTGATTTTGTAGTACCGCAATATTTCAGCGACCATTTCATTCAGGATGCATCTTTCCTGCGTATAGACCACATTACAGCTGGTTATACTTTTGGAAAAGTTTGCAAAAGCATCCAGAATGTGCGGTTGTCTGCCACAGTGCAAAACCCGATCCTTGTTACCAAATATGAAGGCCTGGATCCGGAAGTGTTTAACGGTATTGACAACAATGTGTATCCACGTTCACGCACCTATCTGGTGGGTTTGAAAGCGGATTTCTAAGAATGGATGCCGGATTTTGGACTTTGGACTGAATCCGGTTGTTAAAAACAACACAAACAATTAATTTTCAATTTGATATGAAAATTTTGTCCTTAAAAACATGGGCACTACTTGCCGGGATGATGTTCATCTCCGTATCGTGCTTCAAAGATCTCGATACTATTCCTCTGGATAAGGATGTGATCACTTCGGCAGCTGTGTACAACGACCCCAATGCATACAAGCAGGTATTGGCCAAGTTGTATGCGGGGCTCGCTTTGAGCGGCCAGGAAGGTCCTTCCGGATTGCCAGACATTTCCGGCATCGACGAGGGTTTTTCTACCTATATTCGTCAGTACTGGAAAGCTCAGGAACTTACCACCGACGAGGCGGTAATTGCCTGGAACGACGGAACCATCCAGGATTACCACCAGCAAGACTGGGATGCTAACAATGAGTTCGTTACAGCTATGTACAACCGGATTTATTACCAGATCTCCCTTTGTAATGAGTATCTGCGTGAAACGACTCCGGATAAGGTAGCTGCCCGCCCGGGTGCTTCTGATGCCCTTCAGGCAGACATAAAGAAGTTTCGTGCGGAGGCCCGTTTTCTTCGCGCATTGAGCTACTGGCACGCGCTTGACTTGTTCCGCAAGCCGCCATTTGTGACTGAAAATGATGTTGTGGGTAATTTCTTCCCTCCACAGGCTAGCCCCCAACAATTGTTTGATTACGTGGAGAGCGAGCTGAAAGCCATTGATGCAGATTTGGCAGCGCCGCGTACCAACGAATACGGACGTGCAGACAAGGCTGCAGCATGGATGGTGTTGGCCAAACTTTATCTCAATGCCAAGCAATACACCACTCGTGAATTGTACTCAGAATGTGCAGCAGAATGTCAGAAAATAATCAGCGCCGGCTATTCCCTTGACCCGGATTACAGCCACCTGTTCCTGGCAGATAACCACACCGCGGAAGGCATTATTTTCCCGGTAGCATTCGATGGAATTCGTTCCCGCACCTGGGGCGGCATGACCTTCGTGGCACATGCTGCTGTAGGTGGAAGCATGAGCGCTTCCGAGTTTGGATTGGATGGCGGTTGGGGTGGAACCCGTGTTACCAGCGCCTTTGTGAGCAAATTTCCGGCTGTAGGCGGGGGCAGCGTTATTGTTGCACCTAACGATGGCAATACGACTTATCCGGTGATTTATGCTCCGGGTGGTTATCAGGGATGGAGCCCTTCCACAGCCCAGCAATTGGCTGATGCTGCCGGCGATAATACCTATGAGGGGTATATATACTTCCCGGATGATCAGAAAGAATTCAAATTTACCCTGGGCCCTGACTGGAGCAATAACCTCGGTGATAATGGTGCTGATGGCTCTCTGGAGCCTAACGGCGCCAATATTACCATTCCAGAAGGCGGATTCTACAAAATCAATGTAGACCTTACAGCACTCACCTATACCCTTCAGAAAACAAACTGGGGCTTGATTGGTGATGCAACCGCAGGTGGTTGGGGTTCTGACCAGGATATGACCTATGATGCAGCTGAAAAGGCCTGGGTTATCACAGCGCCTTTAACCGGCGGTTCCGTGAAATTCCGCGCGAACGACGACTGGGGACTTAACTATGGCGACAACGGACCGAATGCACTTTTGGAGCAAGGTGGAGCTAATATTGCCATTCCGGGCAACGGCACGTACACCATCAAATTGTACCTGGATAAGCCAGACTACACGTATTCTATCGAGCGTCCGTCGTTTGATACCCGTGCTATGTTCTACACCACTGGCCAGAACCTGGAAATTGCCGATATTTCTCAGTTTAACGATGGTTATGCCATTACCAAGTTCAAAAATGTAACTTCAGCAGGTGTTCCGGGATCCAACCCAACCTGGGTGGATATTGATTTCCCAATGTTCCGGATTGAGGATGCTTACCTGATGTACGCAGAAGCGGTTCTTCGTGGTGGCACCGGCGACCTGAACCAGGCATTAGCGCTGGTGAATGCCGTACGGGAGCGTGCTTATGGTGATGCCTCCGGCAATATCACGGCCAACGAACTCACCCTGGATTTCATTCTGGACGAACGTGCCCGTGAATTTTATTGGGAATGTCACCGCCGTACAGACTTGATTCGTTTTGGTCGTTTCAGCGAATCTACTTATGTATGGCCCTGGAAAGGAGGTGTTCCGGAAGGTGTATCCACCTCCAGCCACTTCAATATTTTCCCGATTCCGGCGTCTGATCGCGGCGCCAACCCGAACCTTCAACAAAACGACGGTTACTAAACTAACATTCAACAATGAAAAAAATACTCTCTCTTTCGCTCGGGTTGGCATTGCTACTGAGCGCATGTACCGAGAAGGATAAAGAGCCCATTCTGGCCGCAGGCAATCCGCCTTCCATCACCAGTCCGGGCGCAACAGCCTCCTTTATACTTGCTGACAGCACCAAGGATAATATCATCAGCCTGTTCAGCTGGACGCCTGCAGAATTTGGTTATCAAGCCGGGGTGAATTATACCCTGGAGTTGGACAAAGCCGGGAATAGTTTTGCCGATCCAATTACAGTAGGTGCTATTAATGGCCTTCAACTGGATAATATCACACAGGAAAAAATCAACACCATTCTGATTGCCGGCAAAGATTTGCCAGGTGAAGAATTTTCCAATGTGGAATTCCGTGTGGTAGCCCGGGTAGGCAGCGCAGATGATCTGCCCGTTTTGATTTCTCCAGTGGTGACGGTGCAGATCCGCCCCTACACAGTGGTAGTGAACTATCCGTTCCTGCATGTTCCCGGAAGTTACCAGGGTTGGAATCCTGCAGATTCCACTACCGTAGTATTTGCTCCGCGCAGTGATGAAAAATACGAGGGCTACCTCTATTTCAATGATGGAGGCGCCAAGTATAAATACACGAAAGGCGCATCCTGGACAACTAACTGGGGTGATGACGGAAATGATGGCTCATTGCAATCCAATGGCGCAGACATTCCATTGGCTTCGGGCGCTGGCGTTTACCGCCTGAATGTAGACTTGAATGCGTTGACCCACACAGCGGTGAAAACCAACTGGGGGCTCATCGGTTCTGCAACACCAGGCGGCTGGGACAGCGATCAGGATATGACCTACGATCAGGTAACACGGAAATGGACAATTACCCTGAATCTGGTTCCGGGCGATATCAAGTTCCGTGCAAATGATGCCTGGGACATTAACCTGGGCGACAATGACGCCAATAAAAAAATGGAATACGGAGGCGCCAACATCGCTATAGCTGAAGCGGGCAATTACACTATTGAGCTTAACCTGAGTGTTCCAATTTACACCTATAAAGTGACCAAAAACTAATCACTAATCAGGCGTAAAATGTAAACATGAGTCACTTCCGAACTTAGGAGGTGGCTCATGTTTCGTTTAGAGCATGTTGGGAATTTTGCCAAATCGGATTCTAGCTCCAGATTATCCGGGATTTGCGACCTTTGCACCATGATTAAAATTGGCACACGCGGCAGTAAGCTTGCACTCTGGCAAGCGGAATTCACCCAGGCAGAATTGGCCAAAATAGGGGTGGAAAGTGAACTCGTGATTATCAAAACCCAGGGCGATCTGGTGCAACACCTGAGTTTCGACAAACTCGAAGGCAAGGGCTTTTTCACCAAAGAAATTGAAGATGCCCTGCTCCGCGGAGATATAGACCTGGCCGTGCACTCCATGAAAGACCTGCCCACCAGTCAGCCGGAAGGACTGGTGATTACGGCCGTATCCTATCGGGACAACCCTTCTGATCTGCTGCTCATCAGGCCGGAAGCCTGGGCGGATCAGGCGCTGCTCAAGCTCAAACCCAATGCCGTGGTGGGCACCTCCGCCAATCGCCGCAAAGCCCAACTTACAGCTTTCAGGCCCGATGTACAACTAAAAGACATCCGCGGAAACGTGCCCACCCGACTTGAAAAACTCCGCGCAGGCGACTTTGATGCCATTTTCCTGGCCGCAGCAGGGGTGGGCCGACTCGGGCTGGACACCTCGGATCTGAAAGTGCTGGAACTCCCCGCGCGCGAGTTCGTGCCTGCGCCCGCACAAGGGGTGCTGGCCTGGCAAACCAACCGCAACGACACCGCTACCAGACTCTTGTTGAAAAAAATTCACCACCCGGAAATATCATCCTGCACCAATGTGGAACGCCGGGTACTGCAACTCATGGATGGAGGATGCCAACTGCCGCTGGGCGCCTATTGCGAGCGCGATGCCGCCGGCAATTACCACGCCTTTGCCGCCTGCGAAATAGACGGCACACTCCGCCGGGCACGCATTTCCTCCAGCACCTCTTTCGGATTGGCAGAAAAACTGGTGGAAGAGATTAGAGGGGTTTGAAGGATTTGAGGGGTTTGAAGGGTGGGGCGCCGGGTTTGGATTGGCACCTATTTGGAAAGCACCTAATGATGATGGTTGAAATTTTGCGAAAAATCAAGCATAAAACCGCGAACACGTTTTTGACAGGGATTGCTCAGGAAAGTGTGTCACACATTTCTGAACAATCCATATCGCGGCTAAACCCGCCGGCCCTTCAAACCCTTCAAACCCTTCAAACCCCTCAAACCCTTCTACAACTTCTCCAGCACAAAATTCGTCAACTTGGTAAACAGGTGCCGGGTAGCGTTGTCTCCATAAATACCATGATTCCGGTTGGGATAATAATAGGTTTCGAAAGGCTTATTTGCCTTGACCAAAGCATCAATCATTTCCACAGCCTGTTGCCAATGCACGTTGTCGTCGGCCATACCATGACAAATGAGGTAGTTGTCGCCACGCAATAGTTTGGCAAAATTGACGGGTGCGTTTTCCTCATAACCTGCTGCATTATCCGCTGTAGTGTGCATATATCGCTCGGTGTAGGCCGTGTCGTACCATTTCCAGTTGGTAACCGGCGCCACAGCCATCGCCATTTTGAACACATCTGCGCCTTTCAGGATGCAGGAGGTACTGAGATACCCGCCGAAACTCCAACCCCAGATGCCCAATCTGTTCGGATCGGCCCAGGGTTGAGCGCCTAAGTAGCGGGCGGCTGCAATCTGGTCTTCAGTTTCATATTTTCCCAATTGCAGCTGTGTACATTTTTTGAAATCCCGACCACGTGCACCGGTGCCCCTGTTGTCTACACTGGCCACTACATAACCTTTTTGCACCAGCATTTGATGCCAGGCACCCATGTAGCCATCATATTGATTTTGAACGGTTTGGGAACCAGGCCCTCCATAAATATCGAATAAAATAGGGTATTTTTTCAGCGTATCCAACACAGCAGGGCGCATCATCCAGCCGCTCAACAAGGTGCCATCGGCTAATGGAAATTGAAAAAACTCCTTTTGCACAAAGGCATATTCCTGCCGAAGCTTGCGCACACGCTCATTTTTGGTTAGCACCCTCAGCGTATCGTCGTTCCGGTCGCAAATAGCCACTACAGGTGGCGTGTTAGCATTAGACCAGGTATGGGTGAAATAGTCAAAGGTGGGGCTAAAATCTGCCGTATGCGTGCCGGAAGGCGGGGTGAGCAAGCGTGCATCGCCGCCATTCAAATCCCCTTCCCATATCTGTCGGTCCAAAGGAGTTGGTGTGGCTGCCTGAAAGTAAAATTTACCCTTGGCTTCATCTACGCCATAAAAACTGGTTACGTCAAAGTTGCCGCGCGTAAGGTCAATCGCCTCCTCAGTTGACTTCCGATCCATGGGAATACGGAAGATATGATTCCAGCCGTTGCGCTCGCTCATCCATAGATAATGCGGACTATTTTCCAGGAACACCAACTTGTTTTCCGATTCCACATCCACGTATGCCTGATCTGTTTCTTCTAATAACAACTGGGTAGGAATCCACCGGGTTTTGTCCTCCAGATCATAAATGGCCCATTCCGGTTTAGCCAAAAGCAGATCCAGGGTATCCTGGCGCCGGTTCAGCCGGCTCATCACCAGCTCATTGTCGGGTGTCCAGTGAATGCGTGGACAATAATCGTCCGGTTCCAGTCCCATCAGACTGCCCAGCATTTTATGTTGAACCCAGTCGTAGAGGTGTACGCTCACTTTAGCATTTGTCTGACCAACTTTCGGGTATTTAAACTTACTCCGGCGTGGGTACATTCCGCCTTCGTACCAGGTAAGTCCCATTTCCGGCACGGCACTTTCATCAAATCGAATATAGGCCAGTTTGCTGCCGTCGGGGCTCCAACGAGTGGCTATCATGCCATCGCCATCTACCGGACTAAATTCTTCTTCATACACCCAATCGGGCAGGCCGTTGATGATTTTATTGGTTTCGCCATCGTACGTGATCTGGGCCGTTTGTTCATCGGATATATTTTTAACATACAGGTTGTTGTTCTGTACAAAGGCCACTTTTCCGCCGTCAGGAGAAAAGGCAACGAATTGTTGTTTGCCTTTTTCTGAAACAGGGAGGAGTTTCCGGGACTTCAAATCATACACGTAATAATTGGCCAAAACCGAATGTCGGTACACGGGTTCTGTATCCGTTCGCAGCAGCAAGCAAGTTTCATCCTCGCTGAATTCGAACTGGTCAAACCCGGCCACGGCTTCCGGCAGGTTCAATACAATGGTGGAGTCAAATTGCTCATTTCGTACATCACGGATGTGCAGCTCCCCGTCGCGATCTGCTTCCACATAATGCACCCCATCTTTCAGGTATTGAAAATTAGCGCCGGATTGCGGATAGAACTTGAAAAAAGAAAAACAATCTTCGATTGTGATATTTTTCTGTGCGTTCAGCGAAAACGGCAGGAACAATAGACAGAGGAAGAAACGAAAAACAGATGTCGTCATGGGTTAAAATTTTCGGCGAGCCGAAAGGTAGTTCGACTCGCCGAAAAACGATTGGATCAACCCACAAATAGGATATTTTTCTGCCTGAACAACAGGATCAGGACCTGTTTTTGAGTCTTATGTTGATAAATTCAACCCCCACCGAAAAGGCCATGGCAAAATAGATATAGCCTTTGGGAATGTGGAAATCCAGACCTTCTCCCACCAGCGCCACGCCAATCATAATGAGGAAAGCCAGTGCCAATACTTTTACCGCCGGGTGGCGGTTTACAAAAGAACTGATTGGGGCTGCCGCCAACATCATCACGCCCACCGACACCACCACCGCTGCAATCATGACCTCTATTTGGTCTACCATGCCCACTGCCGTGATCACGGAATCCAGGGAAAAAACGAGATCCACCAAAATAATTTGGAGAATAACAGAGGAAAAACTCTGTTTGCGGACATTTCCTGCAGGTTGTTCTGCTTCTTCTACCTTGGCATGAATTTCTTTTACACTTTTGTACATCAAAAATAAACCACCCACCAGAAGGATCAAATCCCGACCGCTAATGTCATTGCCGGAGATCGTCAGAAAAGGAGCGGTAAGTTGCATCAGCCAGGAAATGGAAAACAACAGCCCGATGCGCATAACCATGGCCAGCGACAACCCAATCTGCCGCGCTTTTGCCTGACTTTCGGAGGGCAAGCGATTCGTAAGGATAGAAATGAATATGATATTGTCTATCCCGAGTACAATTTCAAGGGCACAAAGGGTAATGAACGCAATCCAGATATCCGGGTTTGTAAGCAGTTCCATACAATAGTATTACTTTTAATCATTACAACACAAATCAACTAAAAGGTTCAATAATTGAGGATGAAATACACTTTTTCTATTTCCATGGCAGGTTTTATGGTGATAGCCGGCTCTTTTTGGCTGTTTAACCAATCATCTGCTCCGGCGCCAACCGTACCCGTTGTGCCAGAAAACACTTCAAATCCGGAGGAATTGGGCAAAGTTCACTGGCTTCGTGATCTGGAAGCTGGACGGGCAGAAGCCCAAAAATCAGGCAAACCTATTCTAATACTTTTCCAGGAAGTACCCGGCTGCTCCAACTGCACCCGCTATGGTAATTCCACCTTGTCGCACCCTTTGATCGTAGAAGCGATTGAATCCTATTTTGTGCCTGTTTGTATTTACAACAATAAAGGAGGTAAAGACGCAGAAGCCTTAAAGCTATTTGAAGAACCAGCCTGGAATAATCCGGTGGTTCGGATTGTACGGGCTGATTATCAGGATATTGTACTCCGTATGCCCAACTTCAGGTCTTCCTTTCAACTGGTGAACGGTATGCGCAGAGCTTTAGACATGAGCGGAAAGGAAGTACCGGTTTTTCTGGAACTGTTAGAAGCAGAGCTGGCCGCCCGGGAAGCTGGATTACAAACAGCTACTTTTTCCATGTATTGTTTCTGGACAGGCGAAGGCGCTTTCGGAGCGCTACCAGGCGTGATCGAAACCCAACCCGGATTTCAGGATGGCAAAGAGGTTGTAAAAGTATGGTTTGATCCGGCAGTAACCGACAAAGCAGCGTTGGAGCGCCAAACCCAACCCAAGAATTTTTCGCTGTGCACTAAAAATGAAGGTTTTCGCACCGACAACGAACCCAAATACTATCTGGCACAAACAGAATACCGGTATATTCCCATGACCAGCCTGCAAGCCTGTCGCGCCAACAGTCTGGCAGGCAACCGCCGTTCTCCCGACGAAGTCCTGTCGCCCCGTCAATTAAAAATGCTTCAGGAAATTCGCAACAACCCTGACAAATCTCGGGAAAACATGATCGGAAAGCCTTTGTGAGTGTGGGAGTGTTTAGTGTTTGGGTGTTTTAGTGTTTGGGTGTTTTAGTTGGCGTTCGGCTGGGTATTACCACTAAGGCACAAAGGGCACTAAGGAGAAACGCTCTTAGTGCCCTTAGTGGTAAAGAAACTTAAGTTCAAAACAAATCCCTAGCCGAACGCCAACTAAAACACCCAAACACTAAAACACCCAAACACTAACCAAAACACTCACCAAAACACTAAAAATCCATTCTCACCCGCACATTCAATCGCCTGCCGGTGAGGTAATTGGGAATGGCGTATTGGGTATTTTCAATGGTTTTGATCCACACATTGGAGGCTTCGTTGGCTACTTTCATCAGGTTGAATACCTCCAAACTGGCCCAGGTGTTTCGAGTGAAACGCAAGAAATGATGGGGCTTTCGTTTGCGCCATTGATCCTTCCACAACTGAAACCCAAAACCGATGTCTACCCGGTGATAGGCCGCAAAACGGTATGGATTGCGGTAAATGATATTATTATCCGGCACCCCAAAAGGCAATCCGGACCCAACTGTAAAGTTGAGATGCATGCGCACATTCTTGTTTTTGCGCAAATAATCCTGAAAAAACGTTGAGAAGGTGAACAGCCGATCCGTTGGGCGCGGCACATCTTTCACATCCTGACCTTCACGTTGTCCAAGTTCCCGAATTTTGTGCTGAACACCATCCAGACTTTCGCGGGTGCGCAGGAGAGAAAAATTTACCCAGCTCTCGGCGCCTTTTACAAACTCGCCGTTCAATCGAATGTCAAACCCGGTGGCATATCCGCGCGAATTATTCTCCCCGGCATACCGAATCCTGACGTTATCCAGATCAAACGACACCAGATCCCACATTTGTTTGTAATAGGTTTCCGCAATGAGGCGCATCTTGACCGGTCTGCGTTTGCCCCATAAAAAATCCCAGGTGAACCCACCTACCACATGTGCCGATTTCTGAGCCTGCAAATCGGTGTTTACAGTACCGTTTAGCCGGCGCATTTCGCGGTAAAATGCCGGCTGATAATACATGCCTGTCCCCAACCGATACGATACGTCTCTTCTGGTATTCAAAGGCTTATACAGTATTTGTGCGCGCGGTGTGACAAAATATTCTCCGTTCAAATTCCAGTACTGACCACGCAATCCGGCAATTACCTGCACCTCCCGTACGCCAACTTTCTTCCAGGTCCAGGTGTCTTGAAAGGAAGCTGAAAAACGATTGCTGGATAATTCATTTTTTGTTTTCAACACCCGTCGAATGAGTAGCGCCAGCGTGTCGTAAGGCAAGGAATACAAGGCAGAATCCAGGCGTTCCCATTCGTTGATTTTATCCTCTATCTGCTCACTTTGCCATTTAGCCGACCACTGCAAAAAGTGGCTTCGGTTGAGTCCCTCGTCTGCATTATCCCGTTGCAATTCAATGCCGCCTTTGTATTCCGCATTGGTAACTGCCGCACTGAGGTAGTTACGCACCCAGGTATGTTGGGTTCCGGTGCCAAGGATATTGGTGATCTCTCCAAAATTATCTGAACCCAGGTTTTCATCTAATTCGCCCAGAATGTAATAACCCAGAATATCAAAGCGTTCGTTTTCCTGGCTGCTCCAAACTGACGCCAACAGCTTGTGGTACAGAGGATTGCGTTCGCGGTCTGGTAAATAGGTAAGGGAAATGCCACCCATGGCCTGGGTAAAATCATCTACCTCCTGACCTTCAAAAGCGGTACGCAACTGCAAGGCATAATCAATCAGACCAAATGCCCTGGCCAGGCTCTGCGGCTGAAAGGAATAGGTAGATCGATTGAAGTTCCCAATGGCCCCAATCTGCCAGTCGCGGTTCAGATCATATGTCAGGTAGGTTTGAATATCGGTGAAAT
The DNA here is from genome assembly GCA_016787545.1 of Saprospiraceae bacterium. Classification (GTDB taxonomy): domain Bacteria; phylum Bacteroidota; class Bacteroidia; order Chitinophagales; family Saprospiraceae; genus M3007. Next base: position 919 of record JAEUUS010000173.1, on the reverse strand, counting down.
TCGGCACATATTCGCCTTCCACATCCAGGCTTCCCAGAAGCGTTCGGGTGGTTTTGTAGCGCGCGCCAAGCAAATAACGAAAGGCCCGGAATCCGGCTTTTTTAGGTTTCCAGCTGCCTTCGAGGTGCGCTGAGCCGCCCAGCAAACTCGCGCTCGCGCTCGCACGGAGGCTATCCGGGCGCTTGTACTTGATGTCGAGCACAGAAGAGAGTTTATCGCCGTATTTGGCCTGAAAACCACCACTGGAAAAAGAAAGGTCGCGCACCAGATCAATGTTCGGAAACGTAAGACCTTCTTGCTGACCAGCGCGGATGAGCTGCGGACGATAGATCTCAAAATCATTCACGTACACCAGGTTTTCGTCGTAATTGCCGCCGCGCACCTGGTATTGGGAACTGAGTTCGCCACCGGTACCTGTATTGGTGCCGAGGGCAATATGCGGCAAAACACTTTCCAGGTTGCCGGTGGTGGTGGGCAGAAGTTTGAGGTCGGTGATGTTCTTTTCCTTGATCATGCCACCATCGTCAAGGCGTTTGCCACTGATCACCACCTCCAGATTAGCACCGATGGGCGACATGGCCAAATCCAGGTTAAAGCGGGCACCTGGCTGAAGCGCCAGGATGTCGGCAGTAGCGTCCTGATAAGCCACCCGTTTGAAAGAAAGGGTAAGTCGCTGATTCGCAGGGATTTGAATAGCAAACTTACCTGATTCGTCTGTGCCAACGGCTTTGCCTGAGCCTTTAATGTAGACGCTCACAAGTTCTACCGGTTGACCATCGGAGGCATCCGTGACGCGGCCGAATACAGTAGCGGTTTCCTGGGCCAGAAGCCATGAAGGAAGAAAAAAGAGGGTGGCAAAAAGGAGTAATGGACAACGCATGACAGGTGCTTTGGCGCAAATGTAGGAAAGAAGGTTGCG
>JAEUUS010000520.1 GCA_016787545.1 Saprospiraceae bacterium | reverse complement strand
AAAGCCTATGGCGTTCCGTACCTCAATATAGCCACCAAAGTGATGTTGGGCACCCACAAGCTGAAGGATTTTAAAATCACCCAAAAACTGGATGGATATGCTATTAAGATTCCGGTGTTTTCCTTTGAAAAGTTTCAGGATGTGGACAAGCGCCTGGGGCCTGAGATGAAATCCACAGGAGAAGCGATATACTTTATCAAAGACTTGAAGGATCCGTATTTCCGGGAGCTGGAGAGAAATCGGAGTATGTATTTGTATAATTAATTTAGCCGAACCATGGTGTTTCAAAATTGATTTTTACCGCAGAGGCGGGGAGACGCAAAGGTGTAAAAAATTGGTTATCAAATGCTCTGCGTCTCTCCGTCTCTGCGGTAAAAATAAAAAAGCGACTTATAAGACAGCCTCGTTTTTCATTCGATATCGGAATTGTGGCACAATAGTTGTTGCTGGGTAATACCCCGCTAAGGGTATTTTTCTAAAAGGTTTTGCCCAGCCTGTGACAAACAATTTCCTTCCGGGTAAGTTTGCAGCAGGTTTTAGGACCAGCCCACATAATCCGATTACCATTCCCGCCTATCGGACGTTCTTTGTCCGCCTCTTATGAAGAGATTGATCAGCATGAGTTGCTGAATCAAACAATTATGTTTTACATGACATTTTCCATTGGTTGCATTATAGTTGCAGCCTTTGGTTTAGCATATTTAAACTATTTTAATCTACCCTTCACCTTTTTCTTCTCACACCGAAACAAATTTTGATTTTTCTATGAAACCAACCCTACCCATTTGTCTGAACAGGCAATTGATAACTCGCTTGGTGGTTTTTGGGCTTTTGTTTCTTGGCTTAGGTCAGGTAATGAACGCTCAGGTGTTGTTTAACTACACCAATCTGACCTCCGGCGTGGGTACTTCAGCCTCAAATATGTCGGCCACCGCATTAACCCGTGGTACGCCTGATATTCTGCAGGCATCCGATTGTATGGGCGACCAGGGATTTGGCTCCCATGGCTGGCCCACAACGAATGTCTTCAATGTGGCAACTTTCAATTCCAATGGCTGGTATGTAGAGTTTACGCTCACGCCTGACGTTGACTACGGATTGAAAATTACCGGGTTTACTTCCCGTTCCCGCCGGGAAAACCTATCAGGTACTGCCGATGATGGTCCGATTGCCATGCGATATGGTTACACCGTAGATGGTATGAACTGGACCACCGTAAACCCTGGAAACCCGCTTTCCAGTAACATTTGTTCCAGCAGCGGCGTTAATCGTCCATGGACAGGTTTCGTGGAAGTAAATAGTAGTAATCCGGTTACCTTCCGGATTTATGGCTTGTCGGGCGGTGCAAATCGTACCGGCGATATGTTTTTACGGGATATCGTGGTGAATGGCGAAGTATGTGCCAATAACCCAAGTATAACGCCATCTCCTGCTAATTTCCTGGTTTGTGCTGGTGAAACTTCAGCCAGTTCTTTGTATGTCCTGAAAGATGCCGACACTTATGCCATTGATTTTGATGCAGTAGCAGAAGCAGAGGGTTTTACCGATGTAACAGAAACTCCTTTGGCAGCTGCACCGGGCGCCATCTCCTGGACTATTCCTGCCAATGCTGATCCAGGTGTGTACAATGCAGTGGTAACCGTGGCTAATGAATGTGGTTTTGAAACAGAATATGATGTGGAAATTACGGTGTCAGCACTACCTGATGTGTCGGCCTCATTAAGTGCAGCCTCTATATGTGCAGGCGGCAACGTTTCCCTGACTTTTGATGATGAGGCAAAT
>JAEUUS010000170.1 GCA_016787545.1 Saprospiraceae bacterium | reverse complement strand
AAGCTGAACACCTTCTGCGCAATTTGTGATTCATCTGCGTAAATCTGCGGAAAAAACTTTATCTCCGGGAAACCCAATTTACTGTCCGAATTCGAACACATCCGTTCGGGTTCGGACAACTTTTTAGGCAGTATATGCAATTTAAGGTGCTGATAATCATTGATTTATATTTGTGGCGCATCATTTGGACCAGTCACTGCATAGTCGCAAGACCAGCGCAGGGCGATCTGAGGGATCGTAAGACCCACGCAGGGCGAAAAATGAAATGACCTAAATGCCCCCAAGACCAGCTCAGGGTGGTCTGCGGGGTCGTAAGACCCACGCAGGGCGAAATGACCCCAAATGACCTAAATGACTCCTAAATAACCCAATAACACTAATTGCGGGCAACAACTAAGCTATGATTCAAAACCTTCTCAAAACTTCCTTTCGCCTGCTTTGGCGTGACCGGTTTTACACCCTGCTCAACATAGCCGGATTATCCACCGGCATGGCAGCAGCTGTATTTATGTTCCTATGGGCCAGTGATGAGCTGACTTACGACCACATGCATCCCAACGGCGAACGTATTTACCGGGTGCTAACGAACTGGAAGTTTGGAGAAGACCGGGAGTACACCTCCTCCTGCTCAGCCCCACTGACAGATGAAGCCCGAAACAGTGTGCCTGGCATTGATCAGATGGTGCGCACCTTGGGTTTGGGAGAACAAACCTTTTTAGTAGGCCCTAATGCAACCGCGTTGGAAAAAGTGAACCTGGTAGAACAGGGGTATTTCTCTATTTTTCAGTTTCCGTTTTTGTTGGGCAACGCCCAAACAGCTTTATCTCAGCCCGGCAATGTGGTACTGACCGAATCATCTGCCATCAAACTCTTTGGCAAAATTCCTGACCTGGGCGCTACCCTGCGCCACCCCACCAAAGGCGATTATCAGGTAGGCGCTATACTCAAGGATTTGCCTACCAACTCCACCATTCAATTTGATGCTGTTTTACCCTGGGAAGGCAATGTGCTGAAATTTGTACGCAATCCCAAAGACGCTTTTCGCTGGGGGCAAATCAATTTCCCGACCTGGGTGCTGTTGCGCCCGGATGCCGATCCAGTGAAAGTGGCTGACCAATTTTCAGTAATTGCCGGTAAAGAACGATCCGGAGATGAAGCCTTTTATTATGCCCTGCAAAACGTGCGCGACATCCATTTTTATTCCGGATTTATGCGTTGGGGCGACTATGGTAGCCTGGCTACGGTCCGGGTGGTGGGATTGATCGGGTTGCTGGTGCTCCTGATCGCCTGTATTAATTATGTCAACCTCACGATGGCACGCACAGTGGGGCGCGCACGCATGGTGGGCATTCGCCAGGCCATTGGCGCCGGCAAATGGCAGTTATTCGGACAATCTATGCTGGAATCAGGCATTACTGTGCTGACGGCCACCCTGTTTGCTGCAGGTTTAACCTGGCTGGGCATGCCTGCTTTTGAAGAAATAGGCGGCAAAGACTTTACCCTGAGTCAGGTTTTTGGCAGTCAAAGCCTGGTTATTCTGGCGGGTACTGCCCTGATTGCCTGGCTGGCAAGCGGCTTGCATCCGGCACTGCAAATGAGCAGATTCAAACCCGTTACCGCCTTGAAAGGAGAGGTTCCGGGTTCGGGTTCTCACTGGCTGCGCAAAATACTGGTAACCAGCCAGTTTGTGTTTTCTATTGCACTGGGCATTTGTGCACTGCTCATTTTTAAGCAGTTGCAATTTGCTCAGGAGAAAAAACTGGGCTTTGACCGTGAGCATGCCTTCATGTTTTTTGTGCCGGATGATCGGGCGGCCCAACTCAAAGCGGAACTAACGCAGCAACCAGGCATTTTAGGCGTTTCGTGCAGCGATAATCCGTTTGTTGACCTGGGAAGTCAATGCAGCGGCGATGACTGGGAAGGCAAAACCCCGGAACAGCCTTCAGATCTGTGGCAAATCAATGTTGATCCCGATTTCCCTCAGTTTTTCAACCTGGAATTGGCGGAAGGCCGTTGGTTTAACCCTGGTGTTCTGGATTCCAGCTCTTTTGTCATTAACGAATCGGCCGTGAAAATGATGCAATTTCAGGGCTCTCCTATTGGCAAATGGATGGACCACGGCGGAATTCGGGGCACTATTGTGGGTGTTTGCAAGGATTTTCATTTCAAATCACTGCACAACAGCATCGAGCCCATGATCTTTTCTTCATTACCGGGCTTCTATGTTTTCCATGTAAAAACCTCCGGCGCGCAGGCGGCACAGGCCATTGCATCCTCTCAGGCGTTTTACCAAAAGTTGTACCCCAACAAGGTTTTCAAATATCATTTCCTCGACGAATTGTACAACGATTTGTACAAATCTGAGGCCCGGGTAGCCCAGCTTACCATGGTATTCACCGGTTTGGCGCTGTTCATCTCCTGTTTGGGGCTCTTTGGGTTAGCGGCTTTTGCGGCAGCGCAACGCACCAAGGAAATAGGTATCAGAAAAACCCTGGGCGCCAGCGTGGCCTCGGTGGTGGCTCTGCTCAGCAAGGATTTCGTGAAAATGGTGCTGATTGCACTGGTCATTGCTTCTCCGCTGGCCTATTATTTTATGCAACAATGGCTGGCAGAATTTGCCTATCGCATGGCCTTCCCCTGGTGGGCATTCCCACTTGTGGGTATCCTGGCGGTGCTGCTGGCTTTCATTACTGTGAGTTATCAAAGCATCAAAGCAGCACTGGAGAACCCGGTGAAGGCGCTGAGGAGTGAATGATTAAGTACCGTTGGGCTGTGGTTCACCACTAAGCCACTAAGGGCACTAAGGTGAAATATTCTGGAGATCACCACTAAGTTGAAATATCCTTAGTGCCCTCAGTGG
>JAEUUS010000514.1 GCA_016787545.1 Saprospiraceae bacterium | reverse complement strand
TTTATCAATGCCGATGATCAGCTTCCAAGTTTCCTGGAAACTCTTTTAGCCAATAATGGTGGTCTGGAAGGGATCAGTGGTACCACCTCTAATAAAACGTATGAATCTTATTCCGGCGCTGTAGTCAATATGTCGGGCGGCTTGTACCGCAGTTTTTGGGTAGAAGCAGATGAGTCGCCATTGGTTTCCATTCATGGAACTGCAGATGCCACGGTACCCTATACATTCGGATTGGCTGCAAACATCGCTTTTTTGGAAGGAAGCAGTTTGGTACATGAACACGCCGACGAGGTGGGCTTGTGGAACAACCTGTTGACCGTACCAGGCGCTGGACATACGGATTTATATGAGCAAACCCAATGGAAACCATACATTGACAGTTTTTGGGTCAACGCCACTACCCTGCTGGAAGAACTCACCTGCGCAACGGTAGCAACCCATGAACCTGGCATTTCTCCGGAACCCTGGTCTCTTTATCCCAACCCAGCGGTGGGCCAGGTGTTCACGCTCCAGTTGCCACCTGCAGCAGAAATGGTCAGTCTTCAAATTTATGATGCTATGGGCAAACTTGTTCAACAGGAGTCCAGGCTTCAATCAACTGCTGTTATTGCCTTGAACAACCTGCCAAAGGGCTTATATCAGGTGCAGTTAACCCATCCTTTGATGCACTTTGAACCGAAGGCATTAGTGATTCCTTAGTTTTTTTAAGTCACAAAAGTGAATTTTACCGCGGCAGCGGGTGGATAAATTAAATTGAGAGTCTCACTTTGAGTGAGACTCTCAATTTAATTTATCCACCCGCTGCGACTCTGCGACTCCGCGGTAAAATAACTCCCAAAACGAAACATGAGCCATCCCGGAAGATCCGGAATGACTCATGCTTGTTAAGTCAAAACCCTAATTAAGGGGTTAGAATTGCCAGAGGTCATGCTCCCAGTTGAAAATCTCGTTTTTGATTTTCTCTGATTCCATGAGCAAATCTACACCTTGCAGGTATTCGTCAATTTTGCGGTCGTACACGTTAGACTCTTTGTAGATGTAAGAAGCGAAAAGGCGCTTTTCAAATACATCATCCCAGGTAATCTGGGCGTTGGTGTTGCCACCAAGTGCAAAGTAGTTGTGACGGGCAAACAACTCGCGTGCGTGTGGGTAATAAACCCAGAACATTGGCTTTTCGAAACGGAAGTTGCCTTCATTGTCGCGCACATCGATCATTGGTGCGATACCAAGGATGCGAACACGCAGCATGGAAGCTTGCTTGTCGAAGAACCATACTTCCTTAATACGGAAGCGTTTAACGTCTTCCCAGTTGATGTCGTTACGCACGATCTGAACTTTCTCCTCATAGGTTTCAGGGTCGAAAGTTACTACTGTATCGGCTTTAGACAACATGGAAAGTACGTCGTCGGTGCTCAGGCGCTTTTTGAATTTTGCGCCTTCCTCATCGGTGCTATAAACCGGTAAATCGCCTTTGGTTGCAGCATCGGAGAGAATTTTGAAGAACGGATCTTCAGGGTAAGCGAACGGGAGGTTCATTTTTTCCCGTACGTCAATAATGCGCCAGATACGCTTTTCCCAGAAAACATCGCTTTCACGAAGGAGCGGGTATTTCAAAATACGGCGCTCGCTTATGATTTCTTTTTTTACCACTTCGTCGATTGGGGCATCGGCTGGATCTTCCACCAGTGGAGCCTCTTCTTCCGTACCGGTGGCCGGCGTAGTTTCGACTTCTTCAGGATCCTGCGCCAAAAGCGTCGTCGTCCCACCAATTAGGAGGAAGAAGCAAAGGCAAAGCAGTTTTAAATTTGTTTGCATGACTCGCAGTTGGGTTTTGATTAACGATGAATAGTATGTTTTGTACATCAGGTGGAGCATGTTAAAGGGGTTGAGAAATTGAGACGTACTATATCTCAATTTTCTCAACCCTTATTACTTCAACAGCAAAAATTAACGAATTTTGAATGCCAGACCACCGAGGTTACGCGCAGCGGCGTCGCCAGGGCATTTGCATTTGATTTCGTCAAAGAAGTATGCGTCGCCAGGTTTGGCTTTGTTGATCATATCCTGAGCGTCACTGTTCCAACGTGCACCGGAGTTCACTTTAGAGATTGGATCCTGACGTTTAGGCAGATAGGTTACTTCAAAACCTACGATATCGCATTTTGCATCGTACTCGAAGCCTTCGAGTACGGCAGCGATACCGCCTTGTGCTTTGAATTCACCGTTTGCCATTTGCTTGGACTTGTGTTTAGCGCCGAGCAATGGGGTTGGGTCAGGAATACGTTTTACACGGTAGGTAAAACGCTGAGAAACGCCAGGAGCAGAAACTGTCAAAACAGCCTCACCCGGAGTTGTGGCGGTAACTGTGAAATGACCACCACCTTTGTTCGCTACGTTTACACCGGTTGCGGCAACTTTTACATCGTTGGAAGAAACACCTGCAGCAGATACAGAGATGGGGTTTTCTACACCAATGTAGAATACATTCATCTTGTCGAGCTGTACTGCGATAGAGCGCTGACCAACTTCGTAGGAGAACTCTTTTTTCACCGTTTCTGTAGTTCCCGTTGTTGGGTTCTTCAGGTTAATGGTTACGGTGTACTTCTTCTCACCCACTGTAGATGGCTTTTCGGTGAAAGTACCGATACCATCTTTCAGTGGAACGTTGCGACCGTCTACGTTGATGTTAACGTTATCCGTTTTGGAACTGAATGCGCTAAGGAACACTTCAGCTTCAAACTCTTCGCCCAGGATTACGTAGTTCTTTTTAGGAGCTACACCAGGTACAAATTTGTCGAATTTCAAGTCCGTTCCCTGTACTTTAGTAGCACAGTAGTTCAAAACAGCTGTTGCAGAGTTTTTAGCATCGCTTTGGATTTTACCCAGAAGTGGGAAAACTGCTGCTACAGGCATTTGCTTAAACTTGAATTCTGACCAGTTTTTCGCAGTTGTGCCCTGAGGCAACTCTTCTACATCCAGGGGAAGAGAAGATACTGTTCCTCCATCTTTGTCCACGATATCGGTCAACTTAGCGCGCAGATCCTTGATCTTTTGCTCAATCTCGTTGCCCAGGCCATCGTTTACAAACATTTTGGTTGTGATATCCTTGTTACGGATGTCTTTAGGCTGGCCTGGAACCTTTGGATTCTCGCCACCAGCTTTTTCAAACAATCCTTTACGGATACCTTCAACATATGCCACAAACTCTTCTACCATTTGACCGGCTTGTTTTGCGCGGTTTTTGTAGTCTTCTGCCTGTGGGCTTGGATAGTCGGTTGCTGCTTTTTCAATGGCAGCAGTCAGGGACGTGTTATTTTTCTCAACAATATCGCGGCTGTTTTTCAAGCCTCTGTCCAGGGAGAAAAATGCGTTCATTACCTCGGCTGACACGTTAAGTGCCAGCAGCGCGGTCAACACAAGATACATCAGGTTGATCATCAGTTGCCGCGGCTCCTTTGGTATTGACATAAGTCTTTAAGTTTTTAAAGTGAAACTGAAAGGTTGATACCAAATGCCCGATTACTGACGACCGATGTTGGCCATAGCAGACAGCATATTACCGTAAACCGTGTTAAGAGAACCGAGGTTCTTGTTGAGTGCGCCCAATTGATCTTTGTAAGACTTCACATCTTCAGCAGACTTAGCCATGTCAGACATAGCTTCGTTCATCTTCGTGTAGAAGTTGCTCATTGTTTTGATCTGATCGGAAGTGCCGGAGAAATCAACTTCCTGCAGCGCTTTCAGTGCGCCCATGCTTTTGGACATAGACTGAAGTTCGGTAAGCATACCCCCCAATTGACGCTCAATTACATCGCCATGCAGCGGTGTACCCATGTCAACATTGTTTTGTGGGCCAGCAGTAAGTGGTTGGATACGGGAATTGTAATCGTCCAAACCTGGGTACAGTTTGTGCCAGTAGTAATCTGGCTCTGGAGGAAGAATACCCAACATAAGGAAGATGATAACCTCAATACTCATACCGAGAATCAACATTTCAGAGGCGCCTTCCCAAGATTCGAGCTTGAAGAGAGCACCTGCGAGCACGAATGCTGCGCCTACACCAATTGCGAGATTTTTGAAGTACTTGAATGTCTTCGTTTTAAAGAAACTCATTGTTCTTGAATGTTTTAGCAGTTACTGAATGATTTTTGACATTTTTTAGTTTCCAACATCTGGATTAGCGGGGCAAAATTAGCAATCAGATTAGCATTCATCAGACGGTTAGGGCAAACAAACTGATGACAGGCCTCCACATTTGTCCGCCAGTAGCAAACTAATGAAGATGCTAATTGATTTTTTTATCGAATTTTTGGAACCAGTTGCCAATGGCAAGAGAATGGTGTAAAAGAGGATTGAAAAAGACAAAGGGTAAAACGCAAGAACTGTTTTTTAAGTATTTGTTAACAGAAATTTCTTGCATTTTACCCTTTGATACCTCTTTTATTTAGAAGTCATTGATGGAACGACCGAGGAAGGTGAGCACACAACGGAAACCGATGTAGCATTTAGTCGTGTCCTGATATTCATAGGTACGGTTAGGCGTTTGCAGGAAATATGCAACGTCTTTCCAGGAGCCACCACGAATTACTTTACGTTTTGCGGTTTTAGGATCATCATCCTTGGCATCGTAACGAACATCCGGGTTCAAATCGTGGATGAAAGAATAGGAATTCTCTACGAATGCAGATTCCGTCCATTCCGCAACGTTACCAGACATGCAGTACAAACCGTAATCGTTCGGGTAGTAGCCGTCAGCTTTAACGGTATACAAACCGCCATCTTCCGGATATACGCCGCGCCCAGGCTTGAAGTTTGCCAGCAGGCAACCTTTTGCATTACGGGTATAGTAGGCGCCCCAAGGATAGGAAGCTTCTTCACGACCGCCACGAGCAGCGTATTCCCACTCATGCTCTGTAGGCAGACGGAAGTCTTCAGACATTTCCTCCGTTTCGCCGGCCATGTTCCAGATTTTGGTACGCCAGTAGCAGAAAGCTTTGGCCATTTTCCAGTTTACACCAACCACCGGATAATCGTCAAACGCCGGGTGCCAGAAGTAGTTACGAGACATAGGCTCGTTGTAGGAGTAAGAGAAATCCCGAATCCAGGTAAGCGTATCCGGATAGATTTTCACTGACTCACGGCGAATGAAGCTGGTACGGTTCACGTCTTTACCACGTGGAGCGTGTGCAGCACCCTGCCAGTCATACCACTGGAATTCGAACACAAGTTTGTTCACGTCGAATTCTTTGCGGCCGGCAAAACGTTCGTTGCCCTGGTAGTACAGGTCTTCGAGCGCGCCATCGCCACCTTCTTCAGCATCAGCTTCCCAATCGATATCGCCGCGGGCTTCCCAGTCAAGGCTGGGCTGCGGGGGAGACTGATCATTTTCAGACTCTTCCAGAACGAGATCGAGCTTGCGCAACGCGAGAGAGTCAACAACCCAGTCAACAAATTGACGGTATTCGTTGTTGGTTATCTCCGTGTCGTCCATGAAGAAGCCTTGAATGGAGATGGTTTTCGGCTGAGCCACCAGCGAACGGCTGATGTCTTCATCACCGGAACCGATGGTGAGGGAACCGGAGGGGACGTAGACCATACCATATGGGTTAATCCCTTTCCATTTAGGGCGATTGGCGACACCAACAAGTTGGCCACCTTCGCTACGGCCACATGAAGCGGCGAGGGCTGCAAGAAATAGCAGCAGAAGAAATGAATGCTGTAGTTTTTTCATTTTAAACACCCGTGTTTTCCTACTTAATATGTTCGGTTTGGAAAAGTGGTCGTAAAGGTAGACAGAGGATTAAATTATTTGCACAAACTTTACTGAATAAAATTTGGCAACAAGAAAATTTTTCCGTCTCACCGGAGACGCTGTCTAACGTTTAATTAACTTTTAATTGTATCCAGCGCCTGTTTTTTTAGCATTTTTGTGTAAAAAAATCAACTGTCGCCTACCAGGCAAATTTTATGCCGGGAGAGAATAAATTTTCAAAAAAATCGAGGGTTGTAAATCACCGGAGGCAGTTTTCCCACCCCGATCGGCTTATTGAGGCTGTAGCGGATCAAAAGTTCATGGCTTCCACGGTGCGCTGCACTCAGGGCAGACAAGGGCAAATCAAATCCGTAAGCAAGTGTTGTTTTATCGTTCATTTTGAAGCCCAGGAACAAAACAACCGCATCTTTAGCGCTTGAAGTGATCCCCCTGTACGAAATGCCTGCAAATGTATTTTCACGCCAGATACCCATGGCTGAAATTTCTATTTGTGTCTCCTTGAAGTCAGTTTTAACTAAACCGGATGGCTTTAGCCGAATATTCTCGCCAATCTGTAAAAGGTACGCACCGTAAAGCAAATAATGCTGAATGGGTGCAAGCGCAAAATTTCCATTGGATTGCTCCTTCAATCTGGTTGCAAACACAGGCTGGGCAGAAAGCCCTAATTCCCATTTTTTATTTTGTAAAAACAGCCCCGCTTCAAATACCGGCGCTCCTGCCTGCACCCTTCCTTGCGGCAATACCGTTTCATTATGCGAAAAACTAGGCTCCGCATAGGTGCCTTCAGGCGCCCTGAGCTTAGAGCCGTCCAGACTGTACTGCAACCAGCCACCGCTTAGCCCCAACGACAACAGGGTGTTTCGACTGATATTCAGTTGATAATTGTAGCTTAGAACCGCTTGTGTTGTGTTGTGCGCCCCGATAACATCATTTTCTACCCGGAGCCCTACGCCACTACTGATGGCATAAACAGGCAAATGGGCATTAACATGCTGGGTGACTGGTGCGCCCTGTAGCCCCGACCATTGCTGTCGGTATACGCCATTCATGACCAACGTATTTTCCAGCCCGGCATATGCAGGATTGTACACATATGGATTTAACATGTACAAACTGTACTGTGGAACCTGCTGCCCCCAAACATGGGTGAAGCCGCTAAAAAGAAGCCCTAAAATCCAGCAATACTTCATGTTCATGGGATGAAAATTGGTTTTTGAGCTGGTGAAAGTAATACCTTATTGGGAATTCACCAAGTTCCAAAATGCATCTATGGACAAAACGGGCTTTTGGCAGGCAAAATCACGACAAACATAGATAAGGGCATCCTCAGCGCCCGACTTTCCTTTTAACAATGGCTGGTCTTCTGTTGGCAACGCGCTACCTGCAAGCACCTTGTTTGGCAAGAAACCTTTTTGGATTTGTAAAGCTTTTTCCAGGGCATTATCTCCCACAATACCGATTTCATGCATGGGATAAGTTTCGTTCAACATGGCCAAAGCCCATCGTTCAAACGAGCGTGGGTATTTTTCTACTGTCTCCCGCATGGCTGCCAGCATTTTTTGCGCCCGTTCACGCCATTCCGGCTGATCCAGTAACAAACCTAATCGCTGCAGATTATGTACCATCGTACTGTTTCCGGAGGGTGTGGCGTTGTCGTACAGGTTTTTTTTCCGGAAAACAATATCTACTTGTTGAACATCCGTGTTGAAAAAAAGACCGGTTTCCGGATCCATAAAATGATCCAAAACATAGGTTATACCATCCCGGGCCAAGTCAAGGTAAACAGGATCAAACGTAATTTGATGAACATCAATCCATGCGGCAATCAAAAAAGCATAATCATCCAAAAACGCAGACTCCTGGGATACACTGTGTCGCCAGGTCCCGTCCGGATTCCGTAAATGTCTGCCTAAATAATCAAGGTTTTTAACGGCAGCCTGCCGATACGATTCTTTACCCAGGGCCGAAAAAGCAGCTGCATAAGCTGAAACCATTAATGCATTCCAATCCAGCAATATTTTATGGTCAAGCCCGGGCCAGATTCTTTTGGAACGTACCTGCAATAATTTTTCACCACAAGTATGGAGGATTGCTTTCAACTCATCCACAGGCATTCTTTGGGAGGCCGCAAAATCCTGGTAGCTGAAAGGACGCCATAAAATGTTTTTTTCCTCCCAGTTTCCATGGTCTGTAACGCCGTAAAAATCGCAGAACAATGCTGCATCAGCGCCAAGGATAGTGTCTATTTCCGACTTATCCCACACATAAAACTTGCCTTCCACTCCTTCGGAATCTGCATCCTGGGCTGCATAGAACCCACCATCGGGATGCGTCATTTCCCGTTCGATGTAAGCCAGGGTTTGTTCTATGATCTCCGACCATTGCGAAGAGGCGCCAGCGGGCAGGTGACTTACGGTATATTGATGCGCTTCACTTAACACGCTCACCAGCAGGGCATTGTCGTAAAGCATTTTTTCAAAATGCGGAATTAACCAGGCCTGATCCGTTGCATATCGGGCAAAACCGCCTCCGATTTGGTCATAAATCCCACCCCGTGCCATTTTTTCCAAACTAAACAATGCATGCTCCAGGGCGTCCTGATTGCCGGAGAAATAGTGCCAGTGGAGTAACCACTGAATGGCCATGGAGGACGGGAATTTGGGCGCTCCGCCAAAACCGCCATCCTCCCGGTCAAATTGTTGGCTGATCCGCTGGAAAAGCGCTGCAGGGTCTGGAGTTACGGGCGACTCTGCATGCGGGATTTGAATAAATACTGCATCGTTGCGCTGAATATTGCCCAGTAAACGTTCGGCCTGATGGATGGCAGTATCCCGCTGGTTAGCCCAGATATTGGCCAAATGTTGCAGCAACTGCGTCCAGGAGGGACGATTAAATGCCGGTTTTGGCGGATAATAAGTACCTGCGTAAAACGGTTTGCCGTCCGGGGTTAAAAAGCAATTCAAGGGCCATCCTCCGCTGCCGGTAAGCAACTGGCAGGCTTCCATATACACGGCATCTACATCCGGGCGCTCTTCCCTATCTACTTTAATATTAATAAAGTGTTCGTTCATTAACGCCGCCACCGCTTCTTGCTCAAAGGATTCCCGCTCCATAACATGACACCAATGGCAGGTACTGTAGCCTATACTAACCAAAATAGGTTTTTGCTCCGCCTTTGCGCGCTCGAAAGCCTCCGGCCTCCAGGCATACCAATCTACCGGATTGTGGGCGTGCTGTAGCAAATATGGGGATGTTTCTTGTGCTAATCTGTTCATTTTAGTCAAATAACGGCATGACCCGGCATATCGGGCAAATCAGGAATTTGGTCGGCTACTTTTTCCCGTTCGCTGATGATTTCCACCAGCTGGCGAACGGCTTTACGGCGGATCTGACGATCCAGTTCCTTGTTTGGCTCTTTGAGAATGTATTGGAACTTCATGGATACCATATCCTTTTTCACTTCGGCAATTCTAAGATAGTAGGAGTCCGGTTGAATCATGGCTGCAAAAGGGCTGATGGTGTCAATCAGCATGGTTTCCATTTCTTCCACGGTTTTCAGGTGTTTCAGGTCAATTTCAAATTCAATGCTGGATCTTTTGATTTCCCGTTTGGTGTAATTGACCACCTCAATGGTGAGCAGCAAGGCGTTGGGGATATAAATAACATCGTCATCGTCGTTGAGGAGATGGATGTTCTGAAGCGTAATGTCAATGATTTTACCCCGATGTTCTCCAATACGGACATTATCGCCAATGCTGAGCTGACCAGAGAAAGTAATAATCATGCCATTGATCATGTTGGTAATATAATCCTTGGTCAGGATGGCAATACCGGCAAATATGATCGACAAAGAGGTAAACAATTGTCGCACATCAATCCGAAACATCGACAGGATGCCTACCACAATACCTACCACCAGCAGCAGCAGGTAAATCTGCCCTACCCCAATGATAAAATTATCATCCCTGCTGATACGATGCCGGTATCTGTACCAGCGTGTTGCCGCGAACTGGATAAAATCCAGTAGCATAAGGAAAATTGCAATACTGGCCAGCGTATTGACATAGTAATCCAGGGCTTCGCGGTATTTGGACCATTGGTACAGGTGTGCAACATCCCATTCTCCCAGACGGATGAGCACCAGCATAGTAAAAATGACCAGCTTAATCAGGAGGATGAAGTATTTCATGGCAATGGCAAATCTATATACTAAAGGTAATGAAGGTTTCCGGGACTGGATAGCATATAAAAATAAAAACTTCCCGAAAGTTCACGTCTTTCGGGAAGTTTGCCAAATCAAACCAAATATAGGTGAATTATCCCATAACGGAGTCGACCGTACTTAACGGCAATCCAAAGGCATCTGCTACACCTTTGTACACCACCTTACCGCCAACTACATTGAGACCGAGTTTTAGCTCTCCATTTTCTGCGCAAGCTTTTTTCCAACCTTTTTCTGCTAACTGCAGGGCATATGGAAGCGTTGCATTGGTGAGCGCAACTGTTGAGGTAAACGGTACAGCGCCTGGCATGTTAGCCACACAGTAGTGGACCACATCGTCAATGATATAGATTGGATCGGCATGTGTTGTTGGACGGGTCGTTTCAATACAACCACCCTGGTCCACTGCCACATCCACCACTACGGTACCCGGACGCATGAGTTTCAGCATATCCCGGGTAATGAGATTTGGCGCTTTTGCCCCCGGCAGCAATACGGCTCCTACCACGAGGTCGTGGGTCTGGATTAAACGGCGGATATTGTATTCATTGGAGTATTCGGTTACCACATTAGCCGGCATTACATCACTGAGGTAGCGCAGGCGGGTGAGGTTAACGTCCAGAATGGTAACCATTGCCCCTAAGCCGGCAGCCATTTTAGCAGCCTGGGTACCTACGATACCACCACCGATGACCAAAACCTTTCCTGGTGGAACGCCAGGCACGCCACCCAGCAATACGCCGCGACCTTTTACCGGTTTTTCTAAGTATTTGGCGCCTTCCTGAATAGCCATTCTACCAGCAACTTCCGACATAGGAATGAGCAGTGGCAATTGGCGGTCTTTGGTTTCTACCGTTTCGTATGCCAGACAGATAGATTTGCTGGCAATCATGGCGCGGGTCAGTTCTTCGCTGGAGGCAAAGTGAAAATAGGTAAAAATCAGCTGATTTTCGCGGCAACGGCTGTATTCTTCGGCAATCGGCTCTTTTACTTTCATGATCATTTCTGCCTTTGCCCATACTTCTTCTGCGGTGGCCAGAATTTTTGCACCGGCATCCATATAATCTTTATCGTCAAACCCACTGCCAACGCCGGCAGTGCTTTGAACCAAAACGCTGTGTCCGCGCCGTGTGAACTCCATGGCGCCTGCAGGCGTAAGTGCAACTCGGTTTTCGTTGCTTTTTATTTCTTTTGGTACACCAATGATCATGTGCTCGAGAATATTATGGTTAGAGAATGTTGCAATTGGGCGGCAAAGGTAGTATTTCCGGGAATATATACGGTGGTTGGCAGTTTGTACTTCCTGCAGGATTCTGCAAGCTGAAGTACGCGAAAATAGGAACAAAAACCTACCTTTGCGCAGCTTTTCGCCGTGGACGCAATTACTGCTTGTTCCTCCGCCCCGAAAAATACAAATATTAAGTCCTGGCATGTCAGGACTTTTTCTTTCAACATTTTGATTTTCAATGACTATTGAACTTAACAAAGTAGTGGAAGTCCACTACACCCTCAACGAAGGCACCGCAGAGGGGCAACTCGTTGAATCTACACAGGGCGGAACGCCGCTTGCTTTCATCTATGGCATTGGCATGATGATTCCGGCATTTGAAGCCAATCTGGCCGGTTTAAAAACGGGCGACACCTTTGCCTTTGGCATTCCTGCGGCAGAGGCATATGGCGAATACGATGAGTCGGCACTGGTGGAAGTGCCCAAGCAGATTTTTGAGCATGAAGGCAAAATTCCTGATGGTCTGTTGGAGATTGGCAATGTACTTCCGCTTCAGGATCAGGAAGGAAACCGCCTTCAGGGTATGGTCGCTTGGGTTGGTTTAGACAAAGTAAAACTGGACTTTAATCACCCTATGGCAGGGGTTGACCTCTTTTTTACCGGTCATGTAGAATCTGTTCGGGAGGCCGACGCTACAGAGCTCGCACACGGGCATGTACACGGAGCAGGCGGGCATCATCACTGATCATACGCCCGGCTTGTTTAGGATATTAGTAAAAAATGCCTTTTGGCAGCCAAGGCTGCTGAAAGGCATTTTTTTATGTCGGGAATGTGGGGAATAGGAGAATGAGAAAAATGTGGACATTTGCATTCTATGGCAAATACGAATGAACCACCAAAGGCGAGTACGCGTGTAGATATACTCTCACGCACAATCGTTGCACTGCTGATTGGCATTCTTATCGGGGCGGTGATATCCCTGACCGGATTGAGCGCACTGGAGGATCATGTAATGGAAATGATCATAGGTTTTGTGGCGCTTATTGTGATTGTAGCGGCCATTTCCTTCATTTTGGTCATGAATAAAGAAAAAGTGTTGCACAAACTTTTCGGGGTTTCTGACACGGATCTTTCGGATGTGAAGGATAATGCACAGCAGGTATTTATCCATGTCTGGAACCGGCAATTGCCGGAGGCAAGGGGGAATTTTGATGCGTTGTTCACCAAGATTTTCGCCTGGTATTCCTGGATGAGTTTCCGTCGCTGGATTTTGATGGTCTTTCAGATGTTGTTTGTGGGATTTGGGGGGATTTTGGGTACCATGCTGCTGTATAATCAGAACAAACTGCTCACCCAGCAGAATATATTACTGCAAAGTCAGAATTACAGGCTGGATCAACAGACCTATCTTCAGGAGGCCGATCGTCGAAGTTCGTTGATATTTTTGATGGGGAATTTGCTGGATGCCATGGACAGGGAGCTTAAAAACGATGTGGGTAAACCCGGCGTACGTGATTTGTCGCCCCAAATTATCGGGCGGGTAGTGGCCTTGAGCAAAAGTTTAAGACCATATCGGTATTTAGAAAGCGACTCACTGGTTTCCAGGGAGTTGAGTCCGGAACGGGGCCAGCTCCTGGTTAGTATCGTGAATAGTCAGATTGATCAGACGACCCTACGCCGTATTTTTCAGTTTTCCGATTTTTCTTCTGCTGATTTGAAAGGCGCCGTTTTGTCAGGCGAATTTTTGAGCAGTATCAATTTGAGCAGGGCAGATCTGGCCGGAGCCACGCTGGATGAAACCGATTTGAGTCAGGCAAATCTCAGTGGCGCCGACCTTTCAGATGCGATCTTTGCGCGGGCAAATCTGAAAGATGCCCGATTCCGGCAGTCAACCCTTGTTCGAGCTTATTTGGAATCTGCAGACCTGAGTCAGGCTAATTTTTACGGTTCGGATTTGAGGGAGGCCAGTCTTGTTGGCGCCCTGCTTAAGCAAACACATTTTACCGGAGCCAATCTTTCCGGGGCGAATTTATCAGGCGCCACATTCCCACGTGCCCGTTTTGAGCAGTCCAATATGGACAGTGTAGTGGTGAATGAAATTGATTGGTTGAATCAATTGAATCAAATGGGCGCCGATACCGTTCGGGGAATGAAGTATTTACAAACCCAATACCGGGTTGATTCGGTTCAAACGAGGTTTGGCTATTTGAATATGCTATTAAGGCGCCAAAATTGAGGATTTAAGGGTGCTATTTCAGCGTAGCAGTTGATTCACACCAAAAAACACCACTAAATAGACCCATAATATATCCAGAAAATGCCAGTAAATGGTGAGTAACCGAAGGCCTAATCTTTTTCCGGGATCAGAGAAATAAACCAATACGGTAACTGGATCTACCATGTGTTTTTTAGCTGCCAGATAGAAACGAAACAGGAACGGCAACCCAGCTAACACGTGTGCCAGGTGTACAAAAGAAATAACGTAAAGAAAACCAATGGTCGTAGAGGAGTTCAGGAATACGTTTTGTTTGAATAACCAGTACCAGGCCACACCCTGCATTGCAGTAAAAACAACCGACAAATAAATGGTTTTCAACAAATTACGCTGATAGCCCAAAGTATTATCGGCTAAATAGCTGCGCTTTGCCTGCACCATCGTCCAACTGCTACCCAATAAAACCAGGGTATTAACGAAGAAAAGAGCTGGCACCTTTACAGGGGGTACACCGTTAGTGACCCTTATGTACACATACGAGACCGTAAGTGCCAGGAATAAAAATAGGAGTCCGAACAGGAGGACGAACAGCATCACATTTTTGGGATGGAACAAAAATTCGTTTGTTTTGGTGCTCATACTATCCAAAAGAGATCAGTGCAATGGCGCCAAGGGCAAAGCCAATACCCAACCAATTGATAAGTGACAGTTTTTCGTGAAACAAGGTAACTGCGCCAATGGTTGTGAACAATATGATTCCCACATTAGCCACCGGGAAAACGAAGGAGCCTTCCAGTCCGCTGTTTAAGGCCCAGAGCATAAACACCATAGAGCCATAATTCGGGATTCCAAGAGCTATTCCTCCTGCCAGATTTTTCCAGCTCCAGGTCAGGCGATTTTTCCCATAACCAATGATAGCCGTTACCAAACCGATGCAGCCGGCTGTGGCAAAAATGGTAATAATGAAAGTGGGATCAGCTGTATTGGCGAGGTTTTCTTTTTGCACTTTTACAAAAAGCACTTCCAGAAATCCGGAAAGTACCCAGGTGAGTAGCGGGATCCACCACATGGTTTTGTTGAGGATTGAAATGTCTTCATTTTTTTTCGTTTCAGTCCAATTTACCAACACAATGGCTGCGAGCGCCAATATAAATCCGGTTATTTTAGTCCAACCCGAAGATTCATCATAAACGAGCATAGCGAAAGGTACAGTCATGAGAATAGACATTTTCTGCATGATGGCGCCTATGGTTACCCCAAAATGCCGAACCGTTTGAGCGGCCAGGTTAAAGCCGCTGATAAAAATCAGGCCAAGTATTAAAGCATACGGCATCCAGGGTGCATTAAAATTGGACTGTTGTATCGGGAATTGCCCCAAATGAATCCAGCCGCAAAAGACACAGGTGAAATAATTAAACACAATGGCCTGAAATCCGTCTACTCCCCAGCGTCCGAATAATTTGAAAAGAAAACCCAGTGCTACAGAGCATAACACCGTCAACAATAAAAACAGCATAGCATTACAGATTATGCACAAAGGTATCCCCTCCTTTTAACCCAGCATCCATAAAATCGGCTACTTTTTCAAAGACCGGGAATTTTGGTTTTAGCCCATACCAACCAAAAAATAATATTCTGAAAAAAAAAGATATTATATCTACCTAAATACTTGGGTTAAAATTTACATTTGTGCTGGCTTTGGTTTGCCAGGCCGAATTCTCTAATCTTCTTTAATTGTTCTTTTCCCGTTTGCTCATGGTTCTAACTGCTACACCTTCGGTGTCGGTGATTGGTCTTGATATACTCAACGCCTAACCGACCAGGAGGGGGTTGCTGGGAAGAAGGGTATTCTACCCAACAACTCCCTCCAAAAGTGCAGCAGAATGGACTTTAATTAATCCCAACCGCAGAAATTGAGCTGTTTGGCATCCAAACCTTTGAAAAGTCGGAGGAAGGTTGCCAAACAGCCGCTACTTTTGCGGGAAAATTCCGGATTTGAGCCAGCGTTCCATTTCACGTTCTGATGTATTGCAACTTGCACGCCTACGTGGCGCGCCCGAGATTTTCCATTCCATTCAAGGGGAAGGCAAAAGCATAGGGGTTCCGTCTGTTTTTGTGCGAACTTCCTTATGTAATTTACATTGTATCTGGTGCGATACGGATTACACCTGGAATTGGGAGGGCACACGCTTCCCACATGTGCATGATACCCAGCCTGGTTACCGGAAATTTTCCAAAAAAGATTGGATTGACCAATGTTCCATTCTTTCTGTGGCCCAAACGGTTGCTTCATTCCACTGTCGAAATGTTATCCTGACCGGCGGTGAGCCGATGTTACAGCAATCGGCTTTGGTGAAGCTTATGGAACTGTTGAGACAATCATCCCAAGGTTACCATTTTGAGGTTGAAACCAATGGCACATTGGTTCCAAGTCCAGAATTTGATGCCGCTATTGATCAATACAATGTTTCGCCTAAGTTAGACAATAGCGGAAACCCGCTGAAACTAAGGCATAAACCGGCTGCTTTGCGTTTTTTTGCGACATCTCCCAAAGCCTTTTTTAAATTTGTTGTTGCTGCGCAATCTGATCTCGAGGAAGTATTACATTTGATACATCAAAATCAGATCCCAGCGGAAAACGTATGGCTCATGCCGGAAGGAAGTACCGCTGCCGTTTTAAGCCAACGTCGAAAATGGCTGGTGGAGATTTGCAAGCGGAACAATTTTCGATACACAGATCGCCTCCATGTTCAAATTTGGGGGGCTAAAAAAGGCGTATAAATCACACTCACTCACACATTATCATGCAACTCGAACAAGCCAAACAATCCGCTAAAAAATTAGGTCGCCGTATACTCTGGTACCTTTTCGGTGCGCTTATTGTATTTTGTCTGGGCTATTTTGGCTACAGTCAACTCTCCTATTCCGATGGATACCGTTCCGGTCAATTGGTGAAGATTTCCCGCAGGGGTGTTATTTTCAAAACCCATGAAGGAACCTTGAATTTGTCTCCTAACGGTATGATGACTGCCTGGGAATTCTCAGTCAAAAACGCCGACGTATCCAAAAAGCTTCAGGAATACGAGGGCAAACAAGTGCAGGTACATTATCTCCAACGTTACCAGGTATTTTTCTGGCAGGGAGAAACGGAATACATCGTGGATGGGGTGGAGCTGGTTAAATAAGGTACAGGTGGAAACCGGAACCGCTTTCAATCTTCCCTGTACCGTCTGAACGTATACCAACCTGTTATACAAAACAACAAAGCGACAAGCGCTGTGGCCTGTACACCCATGGGCTGTTCCCTGCTTTTACCCACCAATAAGAGCGAAGGGAACGTCAGATTGGCCAGGGAGATACCTATTTTCATGGTAAAGGCTGTAATGCCATAAAACATACCGGAAAGCTGCTTTCCACTTTGTTGCTCTTCTTTTACAATTTCATCGCCCACCAGTGCATTGGGTAGAATGCCAAAAATGGCCAGTGGTGCTGCGGCTGCAACTCCAAGAGCATATAAAAGTGCTTTTTTTGAACCCTCCGGGAATATACCAACAAAAGCCACTATGGCAAACAGCACGCCAAAGAGGAGATACGCGGCAAGCATGGTTCGGCGTTTACCCCATTTTTGTACCAACAGATTGACTGGCACATACAAGATAAAACTGGACAAAAAACTAATCAGAGAAAAGGTGAATGCTGCCTCTTTTTCCAAATGGAACAGCAATGTGGCGTAATACACCATTCCAAGTTGAATAAAGGTTAGTGCCAGCCAGTATAACAAAAACGACCCCAAAAATCGTCGAAAATTGCGATTAGCTGCGATTGTCTGAAGTGCTTCGCGGAAACTTTGATCACCAGTTATCTGCCGTGCATACCGGTTTTCCTGCAGAAACAAGGCTGGCAACAGCATACAACAGAGTGCAATGGCATGTAAAAAAACAAGCGCGTATTGAAATGCCTGCACTGGCGTTTTCCCTTCCGTTTCCAACCATCCCTGTAAGGCAAAAACACCGTTTCCTGCAACAAAACCCAGCGCCCAGGTTACCGAAACCAATGTGCTGATCAACATTCGGTCTTTCGCAGTATGGCCAAGTTCTGCCATAAGCGCATTGTACGGAATGACATAAAAGGCAAAGAAAAAATAATAAAGCGCAGTACAAACGACCAGCCACATGAAATTGCCAGCGCTTTCAGATGGATCAACCGGAAAAAAAATGAGGGTGGCAAATACGGCGAATGGCGTCGCACCTATTAACAAAAACCAACGCCTTTTCCCCAAGGTAGATCGGCGGCGATCACTCCAATTGGCCACCAGAGGATCCACTAACCCGTCCAGGATTCTGCCGCCCGCACTCACAATTCCTATCAGGGTAAAAACGCCCAATACAGCTCCCTGATAAATATAGGAAGGAAATAGTGGTGTGCCTTGTTCCGGAGGCATGAAAAAGTACACCATCAGGTTACCTGCTGCAAAGCTGGCCAGCGACCAACCGAGCTGACCGATGGCATAAAGCACCAGCACACGAATTGGAGGGCGCTCCGGATGAAGTGCCTGATGTGGAGCAGGTTGATAGAGACGCTTTGCCATAAAAATTGAATTATAAGAGCCTGATGCCAATTAAAAAACCGATCTGCCAGTCATTGTGGTAAATAACTCAAGCGCCTTCATTCCCAGTACCGAATTGCCTTTTTTATTCAATTCAGGGCTCCAGACTGCCAGGCTGTAATGGCCTGGCAGGAGTGCGGCTATTCCCCCTCCTACCCCACTTTTTCCAGGCAACCCTACAGCGAAGGTGAACTCACCGGCTTCATCATAAAATCCGCAGGTTTGCATCACGGCATTCAGGCGTTTGGTTTGACTCATTGTCAGCAGTCTTTGTTGGGTATTCGGTTCAACACCATGATGTACAAACAGCTGCATTGCTGCAGCGAGTTCTTTGCACGACATTTCAACGGAACACTGATGAAAATACACATCCAGCACCTGATCTACGTCATTCTCCAGATTAACGAATGATTTAAGGAAATAGCCTAAAGCAAAATTTCGGTACCCGGTTTTTCTTTCGGATTCGGCTACAGATTCATTGAACTGAATGTCATTTGAACCGCTTAACAAGTGTAAATACCGCAAAATTTCAGCTTTTGGATCCCGAAACGTTGATACAAGCATATCCGTTACCACTAATGCGCCAGCATTTATGAGCGGATTTCGGGGAATTCCTTTTTCGTATTCTAACTGCATCAGAGAGTTAAAGGCGTTACCACTTGGCTCCACGCCTACCCTTTTCCACATAGCTTCTCCCAAATGCGCAAAGACCAAACTTAGGGTAAAAACCTTTGAAATACTTTGAATAGAAAATTTGACATCGCTGTCGCCATGGGTAAACACCTGCCCATCCCGGGTATGCAGGCAAAAACCAAACTGCCTGGGCGAAACCTTGCCAAGTTCCGGAATATAATCCGCTACTTTCCCCTGGCCGTATAAAGAGGAAACCTCTCGTGCGATGTCCTGTAGAATTTGAGGGTAGTTCATTTCAGAGAACAGATGTAGGCACTAAGTCCTTGGATAGGAGTTTTGAAAAATTACCTTTGCGGCCGAATTTTTCAGCGCTCAAACATCTGAAATAATTCACAAAGAGGAGTACCTCAACACATTACACCAACTGTTTCATGCTGGTTCAAGGAATATTGCTGGGTATATCGCTGAGTTTTTTGATTGGTCCGCTGCTGTTTGCCATTGTGGAAGCAGGGATCAGCCAGGGATTCCGTGCAGGTGTATCAGTTGCCGCCGGCATTTGGGCCAGTGATGTGCTGTATGTGTTGGTTGCTTTTTACGGTATAGAAGCGATGGAAGCTTTGGTTGCACTCCCCAATTTTAAACTTTGGGCCGGCATCATGGGCGGGCTCTTACTTACCGGATTCGGCATTGGCAGCCTGCTCAAATCAAACCCTTCAAACCCCTCAAACCCCTCAAACCCTTCAAACTCCTCAAACCCTTCAAACCCCTCAAACCCTTCAAACCCCTCAAACCCCTCAAACCCTTCCTCCCATCACCTCGCCAAATCTCCAAAATCTTACTTATGGTGGTGGATTAGGGGTTTTTTGCTCAATACCATCAATCCCGGCACCGTATTTTTCTGGTTAGGTATCGTAAGTGCGGTTGTGGTTCCCAGTGGCTGGACCAGGCAGGAAATGCTTGTGTTTTTTGGAGGCATGATGGCTACGCTCATCGTCACAGACACTTCCAAAGCCTGGGCGGCAAAGAAATTGCGGCACTTTTTAACGCCCAACCATACCCGGCAAATTCAGCGTGGCATTGGTTGGCTGATGATCATTTTCGGTATTTTTCTTGGGGTGCGGGCTTTTTTTTGAGGGTTCAAACGTTCCTGCTAAAAGAAGTATCGTCATTTTTAAGCATTTCGTTAAAATACCAATCAGGAACCGTACAAAGTCCTGATTTTTGTCCTGATTTTTTTCAAGGCAGATTCTGCCTAAAGTTTTCAAACATCCATGACCATGCGCACATTTTGCACATTTCTGCTCGTTTTCGGGCTTTTTTCCAATTTTTCAGCCCAAAACAACTTTTGGACGCCGGTGGCAAAGAATGCCCTGACGCTTTCTGAAGGTGCGAACCAAAAAACCCAGCCAAAGCAATTCCACTCTTTTGCCTTGAATTATTCCGGTCTGACGGCTCAGTTAAGCCAGGCTCCTATGGAGTTGACTCAGGCTGCCAAAACCAACCCGGTAATCCTAACCCTGCCGTTGGCTGACGGCAAACTGCACACCTTCCGGGTATGGGAATCTCCGGTAATGGCGCCTGAATTGGCGGCCAAATTCCCTGAAATAAAAACCTTTGCAGGCAAAGACGCTGAAGGGCTTGGCTACGCTCTGAGATTGGGTTTGAGCAGTAAAGGTTTTCATGCCTTTATATTTGAACCCAATGGTCTGGTTCAACTCGTTACGCCGTATGCAACCGGTAATCAGCCATTCTATATGGCGTACCATCAAAACGATCTGCCAAAATCTGCCGATAACCAAGAGGTAAAGAGCCTTTGCGGGGTAGATGATGCATTCCTGAATGCCACCTATGTGCATCCGGAGCATCAGGAACACCCTGCGGCAGAACGTGGCAATGCCGACCCAATTACATTGAAAAAATACCGCCTGGCGGTAACTGCACAAGGGGAGTACACACAGTATCACGGTGGAACGGAGGCATCTGTAATGGCTGCTATCACCGAAGCGGTGAACTACATTGTAGCCATTACCGAGCGTGATTGGGCTGTTCGGATGGAATTGATTCCCAACAATGACACCCTGATTTATTACGACCCCAATACCGATCCGTTTAACGGCCCATTGATTCCGAACTGGATTGGCGATAACCCTTCTGCCATTAACAGCAGAATAAATGTGAACAGCTATGATATTGGCCACTTATTTGCAAAGGTAGCCAACCCAAGCGGGGTATATGTTGCCGGGCAGGCTTCTTTGAGCGGAGTATGTACCCAAATTCAAAAAGCAGTGGCAGGTTCATCCCTGCCCAATCCGGAAGGCCCGGAATATTACCTGATTATTGCCCACGAGATGGGGCACCAGTTTTCTGCCACTCATACGTTCAACATTTGTCCTCCCGCTCAGGATGCACAAACGCCTGGCACTGCGTACGAACCTGGAGGCGGTTCTACGATCATGAGTTACGCCACAACTTGTTCTCCGGATATTGTGGATGATCGTGATCCGTTTTTTCACGTGGCAAACCTGGAGCAGGTTGCCAATTTTATTGCTGTAGATAACGGCAGTTTGTGTGGCGAAATTCTGCACACCGAGAATCACGCCCCGGTAGTGGATATTCCTTTGGCAAACAACTTTTATATTCCCATCAGCACGCCGTTTGCGTTGAGCGCACCTGCCACAGATGAAGATGGAGACAACCTGACCTACAGCTGGGAAGAATTTGACCTGGGCCCATCTATTTCTCTTGGGCAGGCAACAGGTAATTCGCCCTTGTTCCGTTCGTTTCCGCCGGTAACTTCGCCTACGCGCACCTTTCCGGCCATGAACATCATTTTGAACAATACCGCCAATCCAGCTGAATTGTTACCAACCTATAGCCGTGATCTTCGTTTCAAGCTTACTGTTCGGGACAACTATCCTGGCGCCGGAGGCAAGGCCATTGATGATGTTCGTTTCAAATCAGCAGCTGGCGCAGGCCCTTTCCGGGTTACCTATCCAAACAGCTCTTCGATTTCCTGGAATGCCGGGGAATATCAGACGGTAACCTGGGATGTTGCCAACACCAACCTCAATCCGGTACTTTGCCAAAAAGTCAATATCCTGATGAGTACCGATGCAGGGTTCACCTACCCCATCGTACTGGCTGAAAACCAGCCTAATATCGGTCGCGCCTGTATTTTGGTTCCCAATAACCCAAGCACAACCGTGCGGGTGAAGGTGGAAGCAGCCGACAATATTTTCTTCGATATTTCCAATGCCAATTTCAAAATTGTGCAGGCCAGCGCAGGCAGTTTTGGATTCTGCCCGTCAACCATGGTAGATTATGTGTGTTTACCGGAGGCATTTGTTGCCGATATCAGCACCTCGGCCGTGGGCGGATTTTCCGATACCATTTCCCTGTCAGTTGCCGGTTTACCCAACGGTTCTATCGCTACTTTCAGCCCGAATCCAGTGCTGGCCGGACAAACCTCTGTGCTTACCATCAACATACCTGTCAATGCGACCGAGGCAACCTTTGATGCGGTGGTTTCGGCTGTATCAAATGGGGTAACGCAAACAGCGAATATCTCGCTCACAACCGTAAGTAACGATTTCTCCAGTTTTGCGCCTACATCGCCTGCAAACGGCGCATCCGGTGTCAATCCGAACCCATTATTGGTTTGGACAGGCGCTGCTGATGCCAATGCATACGATGTTCAGGTTGCTTCCAATCCATCATTCGAGGCAGGAACGATTGTAGAGATCAAAGAGAACTGGATACCTACTCAATACCAGGTGACTGCCAATTTGAATGAAGGCGGGGTATATTTTTGGCGTGTACGCGCTAAAAATGATTGTGGCGGTGCGGTCTGGACGGAGCCTCAGGTTTTTGTGGTAAGCGTTTTGAATTGTGTTCAGCTTTCTGCTACCGACCTGCCTCAGAACATTACCGCGAACGGAACCCCGACGGTTGAATCCAAAATCAACCTGTTGTCAGGCGGTCAGATCAGTGACATTGATGTGAAAAAGGTTCAGGGTTTCCATGAATATTTCAAGGATCTGGAGGTTCGACTGATCAGTCCGGCAGGCACCAATGTATTGTTGTTTAAAGATCGTTGCGGTAGTTTCAATGGCAACTTTGATATTGCCTTTAACGATGGAGCATCCGCAATTTTCTCCTGTCCACCGCCCTCCAACAATGCAGAGTCCAAACCAAGCGGCGCGTTAAGTGCATTCAACGGAGAAGATGCTACTGGTGTCTGGACACTTCGCGTCAAAGACAATACCATTAGCGCTGGCGGTTCACTCGCAGCTTTCTCCCTTCAGATTTGTTCCAATGAGACAACCAATCCGCCGTTTATTACGGTGAATAACCCGTTACAACCGGTTTCCGGCTCCAATGAAGTGATTACAACTGCATTCTTAAAGGCTGAAGATGCCAATAATACCGCAAGTCAATTGGTATATACCTTGATGACATTGCCACAAAATGGTTTATTGCAACTCTATTTTGGCGACGTACAGGTGGGCACACAATTTACCCAGGCGGACATTGACAATGGAGGTCTTATCTACTTTGATTATGGCTGGGCTGCAGGTCAGGATGCGTTTCAGGTGGTAGTTGCCGATGGTGAAGGTGGTATGGATCAGGGCACTTTTGTGGTTTCTCCTCTGGTTAATACCCGGAATCCATACGCCGGTCTGTCATTTAACCTGGCGCCCAATCCGGCAAATGATTTGCTGCTGCTCAGCGTCAATGAAATACTGGAAGAAGATGCACAGGTAACCCTGTACAACACCGCTGGTCAGCTTCAGAAAAGCTGGAATATGGCGGCGGGTTCAACACAAATCACCCTACAAATCCAGGATTTACCCGCAGGCGTTTATACCGTATCTGTTGCCAATGGCGCTATTCGCGGGGTGAAGAAGGTGGTTAAGCGGTAGAAGGGTTTGAAGGGGTTTGAGGGGGTTGAGGGGTTTGAGGGGGTTTGAGGGGGTTTGAGGGGTTTGAGGGGGTTTGATGGGGGTTGAGGGGTTTGAGGGGGTTTGAGGGGTTTGAGGGGGTTTGATGGGTTTGAAGGGGGTTGAGGGGGGTTGAGGGGGTAGTTGATCGTAAGCCACCAATTAAATGCTACTTATCAGGGGGCTTTCGCTTTTGGCGGAAGCCCCCTTTTTAAATATCCAATTGGATATTGGATATTACCTTTGTTCCTGCTTAGCAGCAGGATTACGCGTTAGGCAATTTTCTCATGCCCATTGACATAGGTTTTATTGCCTTTTTTGCATACGGTTTCTGGCAAGGGTATTCCCGGGGGATTATCGGCACCGTTTTTAACGTGTTGCTGTATGTATTTGGCTTTGTGCTGGCATTCAAGATGACGCCGACCACAACGTCTATTTTACAGACTATGTTCCACTCCGAGAATCCATCGATGTTTCTGTTTGCCTTTTTGGTCAACCTGTTCACCCTGATGCTGATATTCAAATATGCTGCTGCGGGAATGGAAGGTTTTTTACGAATGGCGTATCTGGGTATGATTAACCAGGCACTTGGCGGGGTTGCGATGGGTGGTTTTATGGTGTTGATTTACAGTGTGTTGGTCTGGTTTGCGGTAAAAGTACAGTTCATTAATGAGGCTACCATTGCAGAGTCCAGAACCTATACCCTGCTGGAACCCATGCCTGGGAAAGCAAAAGATTTTGCCATCCGGATGAAACCCTTTGCCTTAGATGTGTGGGGAACCTCCATGACCTGGATGGATCGGTTGGAACAATACGGGGTACAAAAAACAGAAATCAAAGACAACAAAACTTACCGCCCACCCGATGATTTTAAAGCCATTGAGGAGGACCCAGCCTCCAGTCCGCGTACACAACCAGCAGCTAAACCCAAACCGGTCTTAGAAGACAGTGACGGCATCGAAGAATAACTTTTTGCTAACAACCAACTAAACAACCTGCTTGTTACGTTAATGGTCTGTTCCGTCAGAAGTGTATGTTGAGACGAAACAATCCTATTAGAATGAAACAGTTTGGATTTTTTCTGATGCTATGTTGGTTGGCCCTTCCGGCCAAAGCCCAGTTAACACGCCAGGACACCCTGCCGCGACAGGGCGCCTGGGCAACGCTGGAAATTGTGAATGGCGACAGCACTTTTTTGATGTCGCTGGCACCGGGGCGTATTGTGTCCAAAAGGCAATTCAAAGATTTGGAAGAGCAAAAACAATTCAGGCGTTATGTCTGGGCTGCCAAACGCGTATACCCATATGCCCTGCAGGCAGTAGCCTTGTATGAGGACATGGAAGAAGAAACGGATGGAATGAATCGCCGTCAGCGTAAACGCCATATCCGGCATGAGCACAAGGAATTGAAGGAGGATATGACTGAGCGCATGAAAAACCTGTCCAAGACAGAGGGTAAAGTGCTGGTGAAAATGATCGAACGGGAATTGGATATGCCTTTTTATGAGTTAATCCGGACCACACGTGGCACAGCAACCGCTGCTTATTGGAATACCATGGGTAAAATATGGGGCTACGACCTCAAGGAAGGTTACCACCATGGCGCTGATCCGTTGCTCGACGAGGTGTTTATTGATTACGATTTCGGGAATCCGCTACGTTAATTTTCCACAAAATACATCGCAATTTCTCCCTTATTCTTGGCCGGTAGTTTCCCACGGAAAGTACAAGGAATCTGGTCTTTCACCTGTTCCCAGGTTGTTTGAGAAAGGTTGATCCGGCCCGGTTCGCTGCTTTGTTCCATGCGGGCAGCGGTATTGACGGTATCCCCCCAGATGTCGTAAGCAAACTTGTGACTGCCCACTACCCCGGCTACTACCGGACCGGTGTGTATGCCAATCCGCATTTCGAAATAAGGCTTTCCCTGGGCCATTTTACGCGCTGCCATATCGCGAATGGCCTGCTGCATCTCCAGGGCAGCTTGTACCGTATCCAGCGCATGGGTTTCATTGGGTTCAGGCAGACCACCTGCACACATGTACGCATCGCCAATGGTTTTGATTTTTTCCAGCTTATGCCTTTCCATAATGGCATCGAAGGTGCGGAAATACTCGTCCAGTTCCTTAACCAGAGCTTCCGGCGACATACTTTCGGCAATGCGGGTAAAGTTTTTGAAATCGCTGAAAAGTACCGTTACGGAGGCATAATGCACGGGTTTTACCACCCCTTCCGTTTTGAGTTCTTCAGCGGTTTTTTCCGGCAGGATGTTTTTGAGCAGGTTATCGGCGCGTTGTTTTTCCCTTTCAATGGCTTCGTTTTTGGCTGTCAGCAAACGATTGGCGCGTGCGCGCAGTCGATTGCGGCTGAAGAGTAGTCCTACCAGCAAAACCAGCAGTACGGCGCCCCCCAAAAGTGCATTTCGGAAAGTGCGTGCATTGGCCAGTTCGGCTTCCCGGAGGGCTGTAGTTTGGCGTTCACGATCGAGCGCCAGTTGTTTTTCCTGCTCGCGGGTGAGCGCCTGTTGTGTTTCGATATTCTGGGAACGCTGCTCATCAATGAGTTTGTAGCGCAGGTCGTTATACCGGGTCTGGTACTCAAAAGCCTTCCGGTAATCTTTGGTGGCCTCGTAATACCGGACATAATCTTTATACGCGCCCATCAGCACATTGCTGTTTCCGATTTTTGCTGCGATCGATTCACACTTTTGCAAATAAACCAGGGATTCCCGGAGCTTTCCCTGCCTGAAAAGCACATCGTTCAGGGTATTGTAGGTTTCCATCAGGCCAGGTTCATCTTCCAGTTCCAGGCGTATTTTTTCAGATTCCCTAAGGTATTTCAGGGCTTCATCAAATTGTTCCAGGTGTTTGTAAGCATCTCCCAGGTTGTTGCACACGTTGCCTACTGCCGACTGATCGTCCAACTCACGGAAAATACTGAGCGCTTTGAGGTAATAGTCCACTGCCAGCCTGGACGTGTCTTTGTTGTCCATTTCATCCAGCGCATTGCCCAGGTCGTTGTAGCCATCGGCAATATCAAAGGGATCGCCTAATTTTTCGCGCAACTGAAGCGATTTTTCATACCATTCCCGTGCTTTACTGAACTGATCCTGATCAAAGCGGTTATGTCCGATTTGGGTATAAATCTTGAACAAAGTAGCCAGTTCACCGCGGTTTTCCATTAAAAGTCTGGCTTTATTGAGTTCGGAAAATGCTTCCGGATAAGCACCGCCGGTAGATAACACGCCACTGATGTTGGTATAGGCGCGCGCCATGCGCAGGGTATCTTTGAGCGATTCAAAAACACTGAGGCTTTCCCGGTAGAACTGGATGGCTTTGGTCAGTTCGCCGTTGGATTCATACAGGTTTCCCAGGTTAGTCAGGCTGCGGCCGATACCACTTTGATCGCCCAGTTGGCGACGCAGCTCCAGGGCTTTTTGGTAATACTGCAGCGCCAGCGAGTCATTTTCTCTGATTTCTTCCAAAATACCCATGCCATTCCAGGCATTGGCTTCGCCTTTGGCGTAGCTGAGTTGGCGGGCCAGCGCCAGCGCTTCCTGAAGCCGGCTTTCCGCCTGATCTGTTTCTGTTTCGGCAATTTCCCAGGCATAATCTGTCAGCAAGGTAACGCGGTGGGTATCCTGCCGGGCGGTTTGCAGGAGCTTGGCCAGTGAATCTGCTGTGTTTTGAGCATTGAGCGGGAGAACACACCAGCTGCAGACCCAAAGCAGCAGCAGCCTGAGCCTTAGAAAAATGGTGGATGTATTGCCCAAAAGATTCACGCCGGCAAAAGTGGGATTATTTCCGGATTTGTTGGCACCCGTTTGCATTTACCAACACTCTAATCAATTCCTAATTGTAGTTTCCTGCCTTCTTTTCGTCCTTTGTACCGACAAAAAAAGAATTCATTACGCATGAAAAAACTGTTCTATATCGGCATTATAGGCCTTTTTCTTTTTGAACTATCTAATGTATATTTCATCATGCCCATGCCCGGGAGTCAGCGTATGGACAGTCTGGCTTGGGCTTACTGGCTTTATACCTACCGGTGGCTGTTCCGCGCTGTCTTACTGGGCTTGTGTCTGTTTGGCGCCAGAGCTGCCTGGGCAGCACATGGATGGAAATCGCTGCTCGCTTTGCTGCCATTAGGCGGAGCGGTGTATATGTTCAACATGGTTATGGCAGCCGACCATATGTTTTACCAGCCCCGTACGCTGCAAATGGCGGATGCTGCAACCAACAAAGTGCCCTTGCACAAACTGGTGTTGGGGATTCGTGTGAACGGTGCTGAAAAAGCCTACCCGATCCAGTTTTTAGGCTACCATCACCAGGTGTTGGATACCCTTGGGGGCAAGCCCGTGATGGTTACTTATTGTACGGTTTGCAGAACCGGCAGAGTATATTCGCCGGAGGTAAACGGACATGCTGAGTCGTTCCGACTGGTGGGTATGGATCATTTTAATGCCATGTTTGAAGATGCCACCACGGGTAGCTGGTGGCGTCAGGCTACCGGAGAAGCGGTGGCCGGGCCACTCAAGGGGCAAACATTGCCGGAAATACCCAGCGAACAAACCAGTCTGGAAACCTGGCTCAAATGGCATCCGCAGAGTCTGGTGATGCAGCGCGACCCGGAATTTCAGGAAGAATACGACAGCATGGACACCTATGACCTGGGCATTGGACGGGGTAAACTGACGAGAACCGATACAGCTTCCTGGCAGGATAAATCCTGGGTAGTGGGCATTTCCATTGATGCCAAAAATGCCAAGGCATACGACTGGAACCGGTTGAAAAAGGAACGAATTATCCACGACCAGATTGGGAACAATTTGGTTTTGGTGGTATTAGGCTCTGATAACGTCAGCTTCCAGGCATTTAACCGAAGAAATGATCAGGGGCAATTTGTATTGCAACAAGATACCCTGACATTGGATGGTAAGGCCTGGAACCTGTTGGGGCAACCACTGACGCCGGAAACAGAGGCATTAATCAGGATATCTGCCTGGCAGGAGTTTTGGCATAGCTGGAAAACGTTTCATCCGTATACGACTAAGTATTGAGCTGCCAGTTTGCATTTTCAGGGCTGATTCCTGCATTTGAGTACCTTCGCAGAAACAAAGTTTCATGCAGCGTCTCATTGACCATTTTCAGCAATACCTTCCACTGAATGACGAGGAAAAGGAACTGATCATCACACGGGCAAGGCCGCGTAAAATCAGGCGACGACAAATGATTTTACAGGAAGGATTTGTGTGCAAGCACTATTCATTTGTTTTGGAGGGCTGCTTCAGGATGTTTGCGGTTGATCAAAAAGGTGTGGAACACAATGTGGAGTTTGTAGCAGAAAATGGTTGGATTTCAGATATTGGAAGTTTCCATGCACAGAAGCCGAGCCAACTGTTTATTGAGGCCATTGAAGCTTCAGAAATCATACAAATCGAACAGCAGGATCTTTATCATCTGTATATCAATATACCGAAACTGGATCGCATTTTTAAGGTCATTATAGAGAACAAGTTCATCGAACTGCAAAACCGAATGCTGCAAAATATCAGTGCTACAGCCCAACAGCGTTATCTGCATTTTTTAGCGCAATATCAGCACCTGGCTACCCGACTACCCAACACCCAAATTGCTTCCTATTTGGGCATAACTCCTGAATTTTTAAGCAAAATCAGAAAGGATTTATCTGACCATTAGATTTACCCTTAAGATATATTAAGGCTATTTCTTAAGAAAGTTCATTGGCTGCCGCTCCTGCATCAGCCCACCTTTGCATTGTCATTAAATCATTAAACTTAACATTACAGACAATGGAAAATCCAATCAAACAGAAAATTGCCATTATCGGACTTGGCAACATCGGTCAGATCGTAGCTAAGAATCTTGTTCATGGAAACCGGGCTGTCATCCTGGCAGACCGAGACCTTGGAAAAGCCAAAAACATTTCGGAGCAGCTGGGAGTATTGGCCAGACCCATGGAAATAGGTGATGCATTCCGGGAAGCGGAGATCATCATTCTAGCCGTGTGGTTTAACGCGTTCAAAGAGTTGTTTTTCCAGTATGATGCAGTTTTGCAAAACAAAATCATCGTGGATCCATCCAACCCAATTGCTCCGAACGACAAAGGTGGATTTGATAAAATTATTGGTAAAACCGAATCTGCAGGTTTGTTGAATGCTGCTGTGTTACCCCGAGGAGCGAAACTTGTCAAGGCCCTAGGCACTTTGGGAGCTGCCTCCCTGGCTCAGGCGGCATGGCAAAAGCCTGAACCTGCTGTATTGTTTTACGCAAGTGATGACTCCGATATTCAGAGCGAAATTGAGTCTTTGATACACGATACTGGTTTTGCGCCTTTAAGCGTAGG
>JAEUUS010000479.1 GCA_016787545.1 Saprospiraceae bacterium | reverse complement strand
GTAAATGCGAAACACGTGCCTGATAGGTTTTACCCGCATCTGCCGGGCCGAATACAGCGGGCACCCAAGGGCCGTTGCCCAAGGGCAAGACCTTATCTACTTCTACAATACAATTCGGAAAAATGGTGCCTTCCAGCATATGTTCCGGCTGCATGGTGAAGGTGCAGTTGTTGTCAAGGGCAATTTGTACCAGGTCGTTACAAACCAGGCTTTGAGCGTGTGTTTGACCTGCCAGGAGCAGTAAACACCATAAAATCAAGGGTAAACCGATTTTTTTCATGAGAGATACATTTAGTTCGGTACAAAAGTGCGGAGAGGTGTATTGTGCAACAAATACATTTTTGTACTTTTGTAGCAGGTGTTTTTGACGAAGTCTTGTTTAAACAATTGATCTTTAAATATTTAAATTTTTGATTTGTTTGTTTTTTGGTGATTACGGAGGGATGTTTGCACAGATTTTGCACAGATTTTTTTTCCGCAGGTTTTGGCGGAGGTTTTAAGACCTATAAGGTTTTTGGAAACCTTATAGGTCTTAAAACACATCATTGATCTACCATATATGAAAGCACAAAAACTCAACCTAACCCTTGAATCACTCTCCGGTGTAGAACGCCGGCGATTTGCCCGTTTCCTGGAGTCCCCTTTTTCAATCAGCGTCAGGAATTGATGCTTTTGTATCAGGTTTTGCTGGACAAAAATGCGCCCGAAGATAAGGAATCTCTGTTTGCGCGCGTATGTCCCGGCAAATCCTGGTCGCCCACAGCATTCCGGTTGCTGATGAGCGATTTACAGAAGCTGTTGGATCAATTCCTGGCGCTGGAACACTGGCTGGACACGCCTGCGGCGGTAGAAACGAATATGACGCAAGCCTACCGGCAACGCGGACTTGAGCGGCATTTTGAAGATGCGCTGAACCTGGCTAAAACCGGCTTGGAACGCAACGCCCTGCGCAACAGCGATTATTTTATACGCAGCGGACAATTGCTTTGGGAGGAAGCGCGATTTCAAACTCAGCACCATCTGGTGGAGGAGCGCTATTTACTGGCTTTGTCGGAAAACGCGGATATGACCTGGCTGACGCAAAAATTGCGGTATTTATGTCTGCATACTGCTTATCGGACCAGGTTCAAATCGGCGCAGGAGCTGCCTTTTCGGGCCGAAGTGGAGCTCATGCTGGAACTACCTGAATATTTCCGGCATCCGGCTGTTTCTACCTGGTATTATTGTTTAAAAATGTTGGAATCCCAGGAGTCTGAGCCATTTTTTCAGTTGTTTAAAACGGAGGTATTCGCGCACGGGCTTATTTTCCGGGCTGAAGAAATGCGGGATTTGCACCTGTTTGCCATCAATTATTGCATCCGGCAAGTAAATAAAGGACATGTTCAGTTCTTTCACGATATTATGGATTTTTACAAGGATGGATTAAGCAAAGGGCATCTGCTGGACAAGGGGGAATTGTCGCACTTTACCTATTACAATATTGTAGCTGCGGCCCTGCAAACACGCGACTACGCCTGGGCAGAAAATTTCGTACAGGATTACCAGAACCTGCTGGAACGCCGTTATCGCGACAGCGCATACAGTTTCAATCTGGCTCGATTGAAATTTGCCCGAAAGGCTTACTCCGAGGCCCTGGAATTGCTGCAACATTCCAATTATCATGAGCCGCTGCTGAATATGGCCGCCAAAACCATGGCCATCAAGATTTATTATGAACTGGATGAATACGAGGTGTTAGATGCGCACCTTGAGGCCTTTATCAAGTATATCCGCCGCAAGCCTGGCCTGGGGTATCACCGGCAGCATTACCTGCAGATGGCCCGGTACACGCAGAAACTGATCCACCTTAACTGGATGAACAAAACTGAGGTTCAGGCACTTAGGGAGCGGATTGCCGCGGAGTCTGCCCTGGCGGAAAAGGAATGGCTGTTGGAGCGGTTTTAAAAAAAAGCCGCTCTTCAGAAATCCGGAGAGCGGCTACCTTCATCACGCATAAATGCCCAGACGTTTCTAGACCTTTATGAGCATCTTTACTACCGTTGTAATTTCTTCTGAATGTAGCTCCAGAAAGTAAACGCCGGCGCTGTATTCTTTTAATGGAATGAGAACGTTGTTTTCACCAGTCTGGCCCTGGGCATCCTGCTCGTAAATCAGACGGCCTGAGGTGTCCATTACCCTTACCCGGTAGGGTTGTGTATAACTCAGATCAAACAGGAGGGTCATGTCCTGTTCGGTTGGGTTAGGGAATACAAGAATATTCCGGTCGTTTGCCAGCGCAGAAGCATTTCTGTCGCCCTGGTTGTTGAATCCGTTGTGCGGCTCTACCGTTACCACCGATACACAAGTGGAAGCATTGTTGCTCCAGTCTTTCACGGTAATAGTGAGGTTGTTCTGACCAATATTGGCGGCGGTGTATACCTTGGCAATGGGGCTGTACGACCAAACCGAGCAGTTGTCGGTACTTTCAAGGGCCAGATCTGAGCCATATACGGTGGCTATTCCATTAGCATTGAGTTCAACTGTCACATTCTCGCAATTGGCTACCGGCGCAATGGCATCTTTTACCGTTACATAGGAAATGCAGGTGGAGCTGTTGCCATTGTTATCGGAAAGGGTGAGGATAACCGGTTGCGGAGCGCCAATTTCAGAACAGTTAAATGCTGTTTTACTCAGGCTTCGACTGGCGAGTCCGCAGTTGTCGGAGCTGCCATTATCCACCTGATTGATGTTCAGGGTGGCTTGTCCGAGCAGATTGAGGAAAATAGTCGGGTTGGCGCAGTTGGCTACCGGAGCGCTGTTGTCTCTCACCGTAACAACCGCCGTGCAGGTAGCCGTATTGCCACCGCCATCGGTAGCGCGAAGGGTAACGGTTTGTTTGCCAATGTTGGCACAACTAAAGCTTGCCGGCGTTACAGATAAGGAGAAGAAGCAGTTATCCGAGCTGCCGTTATCAATGGCTGAAGGCGGAATGATGATGGTTCCGTTGGCGCCCAGATTCAGCACCGCAGATTTGCATTTTGCCACAGGCAATACCGGATCGGTAATGGTAACAGTGGCCGTGCACTGTCCCTGGTTACCGCTGGCATCTCTGCCAAACAAGGTTACCTGATTGTTGCCAATGTTGCTGCATGTAAACACGCTCTGACTCAACGAGAAGACTGTAATGGCACAATTATCAAAAGAACCGTTGTTCACCTGGGCTGGCGTGAGGGTGGCTTGACCGTTTGCACCAAGCTGGACAGTGGCGTTTTTGCACAACATAGTGGGTGCAATTAAATCGCGGACTGTTACCGTAGCTGTGCAGGTAGCGGTGTTGCCTCCGCCGTCGGTTACGGTGAGGGTAACGGTGTTGGCGCCCAGGTTGGCGCAGTTGAAGCTGGATGGCGCTACGGACGTTTGGTTCACCGTTCCGCAGTTGTCGGTTGCCGACTGGAATACATCGCCGGTACTTATGTTCACCAAACCGGAAGCATTGAGGTTCACGGTAGCGTTTTTACACACAACCGTTGGACCGGTTTGATCGACAACAGTAACCGTGGCTGTGCAGGTAGCGGTATTGCCACCTGCATCAGATACCGTCAGTGTAACGGTGTTGGCGCCGATGTTGGCACAGGTAAAGCTGGATGGCGCTACGGTGTTCAGGTTTACAGAACCGCAGTTGTCGGTTCCGGATTGGTAAACACTGTTGGGGGTAATGGTAGCCTGGCCGGAGGCGTTGAGCACAGCTGTGGCGTTTTTACAGGTTACGCTTGGACCGGTTTGATCAGCAACAGTAACCGTGGCTGTGCAGGTAGCGGTGTTGTTGCTGCCATCAGTAACCGTCAGCGTAACGGTGTTGGCGCCGATGTTGGCACAGGTAAAGCTGGATGGCGCTACGGAGTTTTGGTTCACCGAACCGCAGTTGTCAGAACCGGATTGGAACACATCACCGGTGCTGATGCTGGCCTGACCGGAGGCGTTGAGCACTGCTGTGGCGTTTTTACAGGTTACGATTGGACCGGTTTGATCAGCAACAGTAACCGTGGCTGTGCAGGTAGCGGTATTGCCACCGGCATCGGATACCGTCAGCGTAACGGTGTTGGCGCCGATGTTGGCACAGGTAAAGCTGGATGGCGCTACGGTGTTCAGGTTTACAGAACCACAGTTGTCGGTTCCGGATTGGTAAACACTGTTTGGGGTAATGGTAGCCTGGCCGGAGGCGTTGAGCACAGCTGTGGCGTTTTTACACACCACCGTTGGACCGGTTTGATCGGCAACAGTAACCGTGGCTGTGCAGGTAGCGGTATTGCCACCGGCATCAGAAACCGTCAGTGTAACGATGTTGGCGCCGATGTTGGCGCAGGTAAAGCTGGATGGCGCTACGGAGGTTTGGTTCACCGAACCGCAGTTGTCAGAACCGGATTGGAACACATCGCCGGTGCTGATGCTGGCCTGACCGGAGGCGTTGAGTACTGCTGTGGCGTTTTTGCAGGTTACGCTTGGCGCGGTTTGATCCGAAACAGTAACTGTGGCCACGCAGGTATTGGTGTTGTTGCTGCCGTCAGAAACCGTCAGTGTAACGGTGTTGGCGCCGATGTTGGCGCAGGTAAAGCTGGATGGCACTACGGAGGTTTGGTTTACCGAACCGCAGTTGTCAGAACCGGATTGGAACACATCGCCGGTGCTGATGCTGGCCTGACCGGAAGCGTTGAGTACTGCTGTGGCGTTTTTGCAGGTTACGCTTGGCGCGGTTTGATCCGAAACAGTAACTGTGGCCACGCAGGTATTGGTGTTGTTGCTGCCATCAGAAACTGTCAGCGTAACGGTGTTGGCACCGACGTTGGCGCAGGTAAAGCTGGATGGCGCCACGGAGTTTTGGTTTACCGAACCGCAGTTGTCTGTGCCGGATTGGAACACATCGCCAGTGCTGATGCTGGCCTGGCCGGAGGCGTTGAGCACTGCCGTGGCATTTTTGCAGGTTACGCTTGGCGCGGTTTGATCGGCTACTGTAACGGTGGCTGTGCAGGTAGCGGTATTGCCACCGGCATCAGAAACCGTCAGCGTAACGGTGTTGGCGCCGATGTTGGCGCAGGTAAAGCTGGATGGCGCCACGGAGTTTTGGTTTACCGAACCGCAGTTGTCTGTGCCGGATTGGAACACATCGCCAGTGCTGATGCTGGCCTGGCCGGAGGCGTTGAGTACCGCGGTGGCGTTTTTGCAGGTTACGCTTGGCGCGGTTTGATCGGCAACCGTAATAACAGCCGTGCAGGTGACAGAAAGACTTCCGTCATCTGTAACAGTCAGCGTAACGGTTACTGGTCCCAGGCCAAACGGACCTGATGGACTAATGGCAAAGCTCAATGGGCCGTTTTCCGGATCAGAGGAGCCATTATCTACTGCATTGGCCGCAGGCGAAGCCTGGCAGGAGGCATTGACAGCCACGGTTATATTTTTACAAACGGCTATAGGCGGCAGGTTGGAGTAACAGAATTCGTCGTTATCCGTAACGGTAACAGTTGCCGTGCAAGTACCGTTGTTGCCATTACCATCGTTTACCGTAAGGGTAACGGTTTGTGCGCCGAGGGTATTACAACCAAAGGTGTTCGGACTCACGGAAACGAGGTTTACGGAGCCGCAGTTATCTGTTCCGCTGAGGTACACATCTGAAGGCTGGATGTTTGCCACACCATTTACATCGAGGTTTATGGTGTGGTTTTTACAAACCGGCACAGGAAGTTCAGCATCGCTTACGGTTACTGTGAATTGGCAGGTAGCGGTTTGGCCATTGGCGGCCGTTACCTGGAAGGTATTGACGGTTGAGCCCAGAGGGAAAGATGCTCCGGAAGCCAGGCCTGCCGTTTGGGTGGTATTGGCGCCCGGACAGTTGTCGGTTCCGGTTGGCGCCAGGTAGTTATACAGCGCGGTGCAAACGCCGGAACCAGTGTTTACGGAAGCGTTTCCAGGGCAGGAAATGGCCGGAGCCTGGTTGTCTGTTACTGTAATAGTGAAGGTGCAGGTAGCCGAGCCGCACACATTGGTTGCGGTGAGGGTAACGGTTGTCAATCCGGTGTTGAAGGCAGATCCGCTGCCGCTGCCCGAGCCGCTGCCACTGGTAGCGCCACTAAAGCTGTATGAGATGTTTACAGGCGTTGTGCCCGCAGTAACCGGATTGTAAGTAGCTGTTCCGCTACACAAATCTGTAGTGGTATTTACGCTTTGATTGGCCGGACAGGTAGTAAATGTTGGGGCAACATCTACCGTGACGGTGATGCTGGCACAACTGCCCGGCGTAACGCAGCTGCCCTCGCCACGCACATAATAAGTGGTGGTAACGGAAGGAGAAACCGTGATGGCGTTTCCGGTTCCAACAGATGTACCGCCACAACTGCCGGTGTACCAGTGCCAGTTGGTAGCGCTGTTCAGATTGCCTGAGGCAATGCTCAAGGTGGCGCTTCCGCCCGGGCAAATACTGCTTACCGAAGACGACAGTGTTGGGGTGGTTGGGCTGGCGCAATTTTCATCCGCCCCGATGGTTGGGTTAGATGGGTGGCGCAATTCGCAATCAATATCGTCGGTGACCTGGCTGAGCGGAGTGGCAAAACCAAACAGGTTCTGGATATTGTTGGCGCCGGCTACACTGAGGTGCGGGTTGGTGGTGGACGTAAATTCCGGGAGAACGTTTTTGGAATTGTTGTCTGTGCCGGTTTCAGATTTCCAGGCAGCAAACGTAGTGCGGTCGCCGGCAGGGGAATTGGCAATACCGCCTACCACTGCAAAATGTCCGCCGCTGGTGTACCAGTTGTTGTAATCAGAGAACAGTCGTGGGAAAGGCGCCGGGTAGTGCGTACCGATGGCGTAATTGCGATTAGTGGAGTTGATTTGGTTTGAAATGATGTTGTTTTGAAGATAAACTGTGCTGTAGTTTTCATTGCCGCCGATCACCACGCCAAAGCTCTGAACGTTATTAGAGACCGTTCCGGTGAGGTGAACGGAGTTGTTGTACACATAAGTTTCGCTGGTATTACCCGCGCCAACGGCTATGCCAGCCACCACGTATCCTACTTCTGCTGTTGGAGCCCCGATACGGGTAATGAAGTTGTTGTACACCAGGTTTGGATGGCCGGTAGTGGACGATACAGAGCCGATGTAAATACCTGTTGCGCTGCCGAAACTTGCACCCCGTACTACGTTATCAATGATATTATAGGAGATGGTAGCACCGGTTACTTCACTTCCGGAGAAAGATTGGTAATTGTTTTGGGCGGTGCTGGCCTCACGTGTAAGGGCAATACCATGCGCACTGGTATTGTTTGCCGGATTCATATTGGCAATGTTGTTGCCTGAAATCTCGATATCGTTTTCAAATTTAGCCAGAATACCCGTACGAAGGATGTTGTTGGGCGATATGGAATTAATGAGGTTTTGGTTGATAACCGTGCCCTGGTTTTTGTTTACCACAGATTCACCGCCAGTGTAAACACCGTATTGGGCTTTTTGCAAGTTGTTGTTAATGAAAGCATTGCGGTGGTTGCCTCTACCCGCAGAAGTAATGCTGATGGTACTGCTACCGCTGCCAAGGGCCACCAGTGTGGTAGCGTTTCCGTTACCCACAATGTTGCAGTTCTTCACCGTATTATCGGTAGCGCCATTGGCGCCATTGTTTTGGATCCACACTACGGCACTTGAGCTGCCTGAATTGGTGTTGGTGATGGTGAGGTCGCGGGAAGCAGAAATTGCCGGGCAGACGGTGTTATTGGTATTACCCGTGGAGCCGTCGATGGTAATATTATCTGCGCCGTTGATGATCAGCAAAGCTGTGGCGGAGGAGCCTGTAATAGAGGCTGTTCCGGTAGGTTTGATCAGCAGCGAGGCGTTGGGGTTGTTGGCATTGAAGGTAATGGGGAATGTTTCAGCTGGCGTTGTGTAGGTTGCTGCGGTGAGCTGAAATTCCACCGGACCGCTGATACAGTTGTTGTTCCAGTAATCTGCAGCTGCAGTGAGGGTGGTGAAATCGCCACCCGGGCCCACTGTATAGGTATCGCCCGGAACCGTTCCTGCTGCCGTGATGTAGGCTGTTTTTGTGGCGGTAAAGTTGCCTCCTGAAGTAGTAATGGTCAGGGTTACAT
Source organism: Saprospiraceae bacterium (assembly GCA_016787545.1). Classification (GTDB taxonomy): domain Bacteria; phylum Bacteroidota; class Bacteroidia; order Chitinophagales; family Saprospiraceae; genus M3007. The sequence continues at coordinate 6,180 of JAEUUS010000479.1, read as the reverse complement.
CGTAAGTGCCCGGAGTGGAATAGGTTACTACCGGGTTTTGCTGTGTGGAGGTGGCCGGCGTGCCGCCGTTGAAGGTCCATGACCAGGCTGTTACGCCACCCAGCGACAGGTCTTTGAAATGCACCTCTCCGTTGGTGAGGCAGAGGTTGCTGGTTATGTCTGCCTCAAAATCGGCCGAAGAAATCCTCAGATTGTCGAAACCGGTTTCGTACACAGCGCGGCCGTATGATGCGTAGCGGATGCGCGCGCGGTTGGTGCCATCGTCGAATATGGAGAAGTCTGTTGGGCTGCGGCGGGCAGGCAGGTTGGTACTGTAGTTGGTCCAGGTGCTCTGGCCAGATTTTTTATAGTACACAGCGTTGTTGGTAGCAACGAACACCAGTTCTTCGGTACCGCCGAATTCCTCCGCGAGGATTTTGCGGTGGTTCACATTAGGCAGGTTGGAGGTGATGTTTGTCCAGTTTTGTCCCCCGTCGGCAGATCTGTACACACTGTTATTGATGGAAATGTACACGATGTCGGCATTGTTGGCAATAGCTGCAATGCTGGCAATGGTATTGGAGGCTGTTGGCAAAGAATACTCTGTGAAGGTAGGGGATGCTCCGGTAGCGTTGTTGGATACGTATATTTTCTGGTCGTTGGTAATGACGTACAGCCGATCGGCGTTGGCTATGCAGGAGTGCATGGCCATGATGGTTTTGTTGAGGGTAGAAATTTGTGTCCAGGTGGGTGGGGCGGCAGAGAGATTAGCTGTACGATAAACTTCCTGATTGCCCATGAATCCGAGTTCCACATTGGTACGGTTGAAGGCCATAGCTTGCACTGTGGCAGTTGGAATACCGTATGTGCCTGTACCCGCATTGGGGAATTTGGTGCGGGTGTTGTGGTCCATGTTATAGAAATAACCGCCGTTGGGCAGATAGTCTGTTTCACGGTCCTCATAGTCGTCGCCGCCCAGTGTAGTAAACCAGCCATCCTGATTGCGGTACAAACGGCCGTTATCCTGGGTACCGATGGATACCAGGGTAGGATCTGTGTGACTGCTTTTTCCGGAGTTTGCAGCTACTTCGTAGGCGTAGAGGCCATTGCTCTTGGGCGTCCAGGTGTTGCCCTGATCGGTACTGAGCCAAACGCCGCCGTCGTTGCAGCTGTACAATTTCGTGGCATCGTACGGACTTTGAATCAGGTGGTGGTGGTCGGTGTGCAATACGCCCGACCAACGCAGGAGCATGGTCCAGTTTAGGCCACCGTCGTTGGAAATCCAGGTATTTTGAGATTGGAGCCAGATTTTATCCGGGTCGTTGCGGTCTACATACAGGGTATTGTTGTAATTACCTTGTCCGCTGGAAGAAATATCATTGTTATAAAAAGTCAGGTAAGGCGCCACTTCGCCTTTTTGCAAGGTAAAATTGAGGCCGCCATCTGTAGATTTGAACACCATTCCGTATCCGCCAACATTGGAAAAATACACTATATCAGGATCGGCCGGGGTAACAGCAATGCGGCAACCTGATTCGAGGTCGATGGCCGGGGCTACCAGACCGCTTGTAATTTGCGTCCAGCTGGCGCCAAAATCGGTACTGCGGTAGAGTCGTGGTACGAGTTCGTTGGTGCCAGCATACAGGACGAGGGAGTTGGCGGCAGTATTATGTTGCAGATCGCAAAAAGGAATGTTGGTTGCGGTTGCTGCGGTCCAGGTAGTGCCGTTGTTGGTACTGCGGTAAATGCCCTTGTTGGTTGCCGCCACAAACGTGTTGGGGTCTGTTGGATGCTGCAGGATTTCAATTACCAGGCAGTTTGTGAGTGTGGTAGCAGTGAAGGTAGCGCCCCCGTTGGTAGATTTATACACGCCAGAGCCATTGGAGTAATAGTTTGGGTCGCCGGTGCCGAGGTATAAAACCTGATCGTTGGTACGGTCAACACACAGGGAGGCACAGTCGAACGTAAAACCTTCAGTACCAGCAGCTACCGTCCAGTTTTCGCCCGCATCTGTGGTGGTAAACAGTCCTCCTTCAGCTGTTATGGCATAAAAATGGTTTGGATTGGTGGGGTGGAAATCCATCTGTGTGATGCGGCAGAACCCGTTGATCTGGCCGCTGATATTGATGGGAAATTCCGTTTTAGAGAAATCAGTCCAATTGGCCAACTGGGCGAAAGAAATTGCTGTGCCGAGAATCCAAAAGCAGGAAGCAAGTATATGTTTTTTCATAGACGGGAACGGACGAGCCGGATTAAGAGGCGTGTTTGTTAGTTTTTCTGTGTTTGTTCAATCGCTTTCAACTCTTTTTGTTGTTGATCCACGATTTTCTGCCGTTCTTCTTCTGTCAGGATACGGCCATCTGCCTGCACCCAGGGTTGCACATCGCGGAGCCAGCCTTTGAACTGTTTTACTTCAAAGTCGTAGCTGCGGCCAGGGCGCTTTTTCAGGCTGTTTTTGCGTTCGGCTTCCGCCTGCGGGTCGCGTGATACAGGCTTATTGTCTTTCATACCGATATCGCGTTTGAAGCGACCATTTTTTTCCAGTTCTTCGGGTTCTTCCGGCATGATGTAGCCTTCCCAGAAAGTGCGGAACGCAGCGAGGGTTTCAAAAAAATTGGCATTCGGATCGTTCATCATGTCGATCCAAACCGGCTCGTCGCGGAATGTAGCCGGATCATATTTGGAGGGGGTGGACTGTGCAAACAGGGTTGCAGCGTGCAAGGATGCCAGCCAGAATAGCAGGCAAATAACTTTTCTTAGATGAGTCATGATACGGACAGGTTGAATTGATTAAAACGACAGCGGAAACCCAGGTTTCTACTGTAACTACGGTGCAAAGCTACGTTTAGCAGCGGCGTGGGTTTTCAAATTGGGAGGGGACAAATAGGGGTACAATTTTGGCTAATCAGATCAATTGCATATAAAACAAGTCTACTTTTGCCCGAATCCTACCGATTGGTTGTTTATGAAATCCTTCTTTTGGCTATTTGCCTTGCTTTGTCTGCTTCAATGTCAGAATACCTCTACACCGGCTCCCCAGACTACTACACAATCATCTGAACAGGAAGAGGAGCCAGAAAGTGTTGCATACCGCCTGAATCAGGTAGCCGATTCTCTCAAAGCTGAAGGCCACTACCAGGAGGCTATTCAGGTATATGTGGCGGCTATGGATTCTGCGTTGATTGACGCTGATTCTTTCGGGTATTACGATGCCATGCTCGATCAGGCCACCGTGCATGAGCGACTGTTGGATTTTGACAAAGCGATTGCTCTGGCGCAAACGGTTGTGGCTGCCTACCATCGGAGTGGCGACACCTTAAGGATTGGCAGGGCTTATTCCACCTTGTCGGGCTTTTTCAGTAATGCCGACCGGCATGAGGAGCAGTTGGCTGCGGCTAAAAAAGGATTTGCGTTGTTGCGGAACCACCCGTCACTGATTCACCGTGCTGCCACTTACAATCAGATGGCGTTTGTGTATTCAGATGCCGGGAATTGGGCGGCGGCGCTGCCACTGCTGGATTCAGCCCTGCAATACATGATAGCCTCTGAGGTATTGGATCAATTGCCCAGCATGCAATTGAACATAGGCAATTGCCACCGAAACCTCAAACAATGGCCGCAAGCCCTGCAGTATTTACGTGCCGCACTGGCCGGATCCGACAGTCTGAATCAGGTACACGTGAAGGCCAAAACCCTGGAACGGATTGCACAAACGGAGGAATCCAGCGGCAATTTTGCCAACGCGTTGACGCATTTCCGCCAATCGAGGGTGATACTGGACTCCTTGTTGAAAGCAGAAAAACACCGGAGCATTCAGGAACTGGAGGTAAAGTTTGAAACCCGGCAAAAGGACCAGGAGATCCGCACATTACAGGCTGAAAAAGCTACACACAGGGTAATTAACTACTGGATTCTCACTTTTTCGCTGGGGGTTTTGGGGGTAGGAGGTTTACTTTACAGACGGCGGCGCGACAAGGCCATTGAAGTAGAAAAGGCGCTGGTACAGAGCAGGGAGGATTTGCAAAACCTGACTCATTTATTGCAGGAAAAAAACGCCCGCATAGTTGAAATCAGCGAAAACCAAGCAGCTGAAACGAGACAGTTGTCGGAAGATGCTATGGCCAATGATCCGAGTGAGGGGATATACAACCTGCGGATACTGACGGATCAGGATTGGGCAATGTTCAAGACCTTTTTTGAGCGGAGCCACCCCGGGTTTATACAAAAAATGCGCGATCGTTTTCCACAGTTAACGGCTGCTGAGGAGCGGTTGTTGTTGTTGATTAAGTTGAAACTGTCGCGCCAGGAGATTGCTTCCACCCTGGGTATTTCGCCGGAAAGTGTAAAAAAAGGCAGGCAGCGGCTGCGCAAAAAGCTTGCATTGGAACATGAGGATGTGCTGGAGTCGTTTATTGAAGAGATTGAGTGATTTATTTACTTTTACCCCATGTACGGACTCATACTTGCCGGCGGACAAAGCAGTCGGATGGGGCAGCCCAAGAGCCTGATAGATTATCATGGCAAGCCTCAATATTTGTTTTTGCAGGATTTGCTGATGCCTTATTGCGAGGAGGTGTTTATTTCCTGCAAGCCGGAGCAGGAACACTGGTTCAGCCCCTGCCCTACCCTGCCGGACAATGGCATGTTCGGGGATATTGGCCCGATGGGAGGCGTGCTTTCTGCTTTTGAGGTGTACGACGGGCCCTGGCTGATAGTGGGCTGCGATTATCCTTATTTACGTACTGAAGACCTGAATTGGTTACTGGAGCATCGCAATACAATAGCTCTGGCTACGGTTTTTGAGCATCCGGAAAGCAGGATGGTGGAACCGCTTATTGGGATTTATGAGCCAAGCGCAGGCCCGCGCATGCGGGAAGCGCAGGCTTTGGGGGAACAATCGTTGCGTCGGTTCCTGAAATTTGACCGGGTGGAGAAAGTAGCGCCGCTGACGGTGGATTGTTTGCGGAGTGTGGATGATAAGGAGGGGAGGCAGCGATTTTTTTCGGCGTAGGGGTTCACCGCTAAGTACGCGAAGAACGCGAAATGGAAAGCGGTGATTATTGGCTAACCTCGAAGAACGCGAAGTGGAATCGGATGTTTTTGCGTCCTTTGCGTACTTAGCGGTGATTAAACATGCACACCAAATCCGTCCAAATCCGAAAATACAAAGGCGATACCTTTCAAGACACAACTGATCTGCTGGCGGTGGAGGAGCCGCTGGAGATACGGGTGGAATATGGGCCTTTGAAGCACCGTAAAAGCAAGAATATTTCCATTACCATGCGCACACCGGGTTCGGATGAGGACCTGGCCGTAGGATTTTTGTTTACGGAAGGGGTTGTTCGGCAGCCGGACGATGTTTTTTCTGTAAAGGGCTGGGACGACAACCTGGTGATGGTATCGCTGCAACCTGATTTTTCCTTTGATGTACAAAAACTGGAACGGCACTTTTACACCAGCTCCAGCTGCGGTGTTTGTGGCAAGGGGTCGCTGGAAGCTGTAAAGACCACTGTTTCTGCGGAATGCCAGTTGCTGGAAGCCCCCTGGGAGATCCGGCCGGAGGTGATTTACAGTTTGCCTGAGAAATTGCGTCGGGCGCAAGAGACGTTTGATGCTACGGGTGGACTTCATGCCTGTGCGTTGTTTGATTCGGAGGGGAATTTGCTTGCTTCGCGGGAGGACGTGGGCAGGCACAATGCGTTGGACAAGTTGATTGGGCATTATTTGCGTAATGCACAGATTCCGTTGAATCAGCATATCCTGATGCTGAGTGGCCGCGCCAGTTTTGAATTGCTGCAAAAAGCGGCCATGGCCGGCATCCGCTGCGTATGCGCGGTGGGCGCTCCTTCGAGTTTGGCGGTGGAAACGGCGAAAGAGTTTGGGATAGTGCTGGTGGGTTTTTTGAGGGAGGGAAGGTTTAATGTGTATTAATTAAAAAAAAGCCGCCCCCCGGTTTCCCGGGAGGCGGCGTGAATATTCCATCTCAAGAATTTCCTGTCTTATCGCTGTACCACCACTTTGGCGTAGATCACTTCTTCGCCGTTTTGGATGGCCAACGTATACACTGCAGCCGGCAGCTCGCTGTAGTCGAACACCTGGATCAGGTTGCCCGAGCGGAAGTCGGCTGTTTCGCGTTTAATTACCTGACCAAGCGCGTCCATCAGCATGAAGTTTACTTCTCCTTTGCCGCGGTCTTTGCCC